>JAFXQR010000108.1 GCA_017526985.1 Lachnospiraceae bacterium | reverse complement strand
TGGTAAAGCATCTGGAACATCGTAAATCCGTGGAGTTGCGGATCCTGAAGGAAGTCTTTCCGGAACACGCCGTGATCCTGAAATCGAAAAACTATGATCCGGCAAGCATTACGAGGGAAGCAATATGATTTATGATGAGATATCAGAAAAACTGAAAGGACATCCGGCACAGATCAATGATCTTGCGGAATGGCTGTTTGTTACGATCAATACCATGAAAGCAATCGTTATGAGTTCGGCAAAGGGGCAGGAACAGATCGTTTTGGATGCAATAAAATGCGGATCGACGCAGGAGATACAGCAGATATATGACCGAATACAGGGATTATATGGCAGGGAAGGTTTTTCCTATCGGAATCACCCGAATTATTATTATCTCAGCTCGCTGGTAGCAAGATATCCGGAACAACAGCTAACGGAGGCGGATAAAAAACGAATTCGGGATTATTACAACACAGATGTTTATTTATTGTATGAGATTGGATAATAGTAGGAGATAAGATGGAATACAGAATAGGAACGCTGCAGGATCTGGATGCAATCTGTCAATTGATCCGGGACGCTGTTGAGGAAATGGAGCGACATGGAATACATCAGTGGGACGAGGTGTATCCGGCAAGAGCAGATTTTGAAGAAGATATCAGAAAGAACAATCTGTATCTGGCATATGAAGAAGATACATTGGCGGCACTGTATGTGATCAGTGATGAATGTGATGAAGCGTATCAAAACGGCGCCTGGAAATATGAAGATGCATCAGCATATATTCTTCACAGATTCTGTGTATCGCCGAAGTTTCAGAATAAAGGGATCGGAAAGAAAGTGCTTTTGTATATAGAAGAGCAGATCCGGGACATGGGGTATCGATCCATCCGTCTGGATACATTTACGGAGAATCCATTTGCGCAGAGGTTGTACCGTCATAACGGGTATGTACAGGTAGGATATGCGGACTGGCGAAAAGGACGGTTTGACCTGATGGAGAAGAAGCTGTAAGGGAGAAAATATCATGAATCCGTGTAAAGCCGCCGAAACGATAGACAAGATGTGGAGGAGCATAAGAAAATGATGATACAACATCCGATACCGCCTTTTTATGATAAAGAATCAACGATACTGATACTGGGAAGTTTTCCTTCTGTAAAATCCCAGGAGCAGATGTTTTTCTATGGGCATCCGCAGAATCGTTTCTGGAGCGTGACAGCGGCGGTATATGGCTGGGATACACCACAAAGCATCGAGGAAAAGAAGGCATTTCTGAAGAAAAACCACATCGCGTTATGGGATGTGATCGGATCCTGTGAGATCGAAGGATCCGCAGATTCTACGATACGAAATGTTGTGCCGAATGATCTTGGCAGCATTCTGAAAACAGCGAATATCAAAGCCATATTTGTAAATGGCAAGACGGCGGAAAAATACTACAACAAATATACGAAAGACCGCATCGGACGGCCGGCGGTCTGCCTTCCTTCCACAAGTCCTGCCAATGCAGCGTGGAGCCGGGAAAAACTGATCGAGGCCTGGAGCGTGATCAAGGAGAATTAGTTGACACCCTACTCAGTAGGGTGTAAAATGATTAAGAGGTGATTATGAAGAAATATGAATTAGTTAGAGGCCTTATAGAATCTCCCAGATTTCATAAGCGATGGTTTGAATTGGGATTTTCAGAGGAAGATTTACTGGAGCTTCAATTGGTCTTGCTGGATAATCCGAAGATAGGGCCTGTAATGCAAGAAACCGGGGGATTGCGGAAAGTACGGTATGCTTTCGAAGGGCGCGGAAAAAGTGGCAGTGTCAGAGTGTTATATGTAGATTTTGAGAATCACGAAAGAATTTTGCTTTTGAATTTGTTTACAAAAGATGAAAAAGAAAACCTGACTAAAGCAGAACGGAACCAGATCAAAAAGGCAATGAAACAACTGGAATTAGAATTATTCGGAGGGCTTAATGATGAGTGATTTTTATGATGAAATTATGGCATCTATTAACGAAACTATGGATGCTGCAAAAAAGAATGAACTGAAAGCAAAGATTTTCATTAAGCCTGTTAAAAAATATGATTCGGAAGCGGTGAAAAGTCTTAGATTATCTCTTCATATGACGCAGGCGATGTTTGCGGGCTTGCTAGGTGTTTCGCAAAAGACTGTGGAGGCATGGGAGTCAGGAAGAAATGTTCCGATGGGCCCGGCTTCAAGGGTACTGGATCTATTAACAGAGGATAAAACTGTAGCTGAGCGGTTTGTTATCAATGCGTCACTTCAGGATATGATTGTTAAAGGATAACCCCAAATAGGCTGATAGTTGATGCGTAGAATAATTAGCGTTTCATCAGATTCGAAATCCTTGTATTCTTATAATTTGGAGTACAAGGATTTTTTCAAGATGTAAAAAATATAGTGATTTGTAATAATAGGGATATATGAATGTTTTTTATGAGATATTAGAAAAACGATTTGGCATACAGCCACCTGGAAAGGATGACCAGGATTGGCGCTGGACATGCGTCGATGCTTGCGAGCAGAATGGGATTGATCCGGATCAGGATCGCAAACAATTGGAAATGTGCTGGATCGTAACGGATGATCCGATCGAAATGGATCTTCCTGAAGGATACACGATGGAAAACTATGCCGGGGAGCAGGATAAAGCGGCCTGGTGTGAATGCTGCCGGGAGGGTATGCTGATCGATGAGAATGCCGGAACGACAACGTTTGATGCTTCTATGGCGGACGGGATCGTAGTAGATCTATATAAAGATGTTTTCTTTCTGAAACATCACGGAGAGATCGTCGGGACAGTTACGGCATTTGTCCGGGAGGATGGTAACGGGGAACTGCATATGGTCAGTATCCACCCGGAATACCGTGGAAAAGGACTGAGCAGGTATTTGAATGCCATGGGAAAACAGCATCTTCAGAAAGCCAGAGTAAAATGCGTGTATCTGACCACAGATGAATTCCGGAAAGGCGCGATCAAAGGCTATCTGTCTGCCGGTTTCCTGCCGGTGGATGTCGATGTGGATATGCAGGAACGATGGGAAGGTGTGCTGGACAGCTTGGGTATCGTAAAAACAGATCTGCTGGAGGATGATCTGAGTGCTACGAATGCGATTTATTATATTCCCCCGGGCATAAGGGAGCAGATCGGATATAAAACTTATCATATCGACAATGTCGGATGCTCCGATTCGCAGGTTCGTATCTATGAGGATTTTGTTCTGAAGATCGAAAAAGAACGGCCGGAACTTGCAGAGATGATCGATCTGATGCAATGGCTGGAAGGAAAACTGCCGGTACCGAAGGTGATCGCTACGGATGTGAGCCGGGGATACCGCTATCTGATCATGAGCAAAGCGGAAGGGCGTATGGCTTGTGATATATATTATATGGAACACCCAAAAGAACTCATTCCATTGCTGGCAGAGACGATCCAAATGCTATGGAAGGTTGACATCACCGGGTGTCCGAGACAACGGACTCTCGAGATGGAACTGAAGGAAGCAAGATACCGGGTAGAACATGATCTGGTGGATGTGAGTGATGCAGAGCCGGATACTTTCGGAGAAGGTGGTTTTCGGGATCCGGAGGAGCTGCTTGCGTGGCTGGAGGCAAATCAGCCGGAAGCAGAGCCGGTATTTTCACACGGGGATCTGTGCCTGCCCAATGTGTTTTTCAAAGATGGGAAGGTAAGCGGGCTGATCGATCTCGGCAATGCAGGTGTTGCGGATAAATGGCGGGATATCGCCCTTTGCTACCGGAGCCTGCGTCATAATGCGGATGGCACTTTTGGAAAATATTATCCGGGGATTGCGCCGGAGGATCTGTTTAAAGAGCTTGGAATTGAGCCGGATTGGGATAAAATGCGGTATTATATCTTGCTGGATGAACTGTTTTAGAACTGACCGGATGCATAATCGGGCACGATATGGTATACTTTTATGGTTGTCGGAAAACATAGGTGCCTGCAGTTATAAATTCTGAGTTTTAATGGATTGATGCATTCTGAACTAAAACAGCGAAATAGCGTAAATGATCTGATATATATATAATGGAGCATATTATGATCCGCTTAAAACCTGTTACAAAAGAGAATATTGAAGATGTTCTGGCTCTGCGCGTACGCGAAGATCAGAAAGGCTTTGTGATCTCCACGGCGGAGTCTCTGGCGAAAGCCTATGTGTATTCGGAGACGGCATATCCCTTTGCGGTCTATGAGGAAGAAATGCTCGTTGGTTTTATCATGATGGGCTTTTATGCGGTAAAGAATTATTACACCCTTTGGGAATTTATGATCGATCACAGATACCAGAACAGAGGATACGGAAGACAGGCGCTGCAGCTGGGGATGCAGTATGTCTGGGACCATTTCGGCGCGGTAGATATTTATACCGGCGTAGCACCCGGCAATACGGTGGCCAGACATCTTTATGAATCTGTAGGATTTGCATCTACCGGTCTGGTGGAGCTGGGGATGGAAGAAATGCGATACAAAAAATGAGATAAATGAAATACAAGAAATAAAAGATATGAAGGAGTTAAACTATGAAGGCAGTTTTATTTGATCTGGATGGCACATTGCTGCCAATGGATCAGGAAGTGTTTACGAAAACATATTTTCACGATATCTGTAAAAAGATGGCTGCATACGGATATGAGCCGGAATCTTTAAGCAAAGGGATCTGGAAAGGTACGGCAGCGATGGTATGCAATAATGGCGAAGATACTAATGAAAATGTATTTTGGAAGAAGTTTCAGGAGATCTTCGGAGAAAAAGGATACGCGGATAAGATTCATTTTGACGCGTTCTATGCCAACGAATTTGAAGAGACCAGGCGTGTCTGCGGATGCAATCCGGAGGCGAACCGTATCATTAAAGAACTGAAAAGTAAAGGGATACGGGTGATCCTGGCATCCAATCCGCTGTTTCCGGAAGTGGCGCAGAAGAAGCGGATGCAGTGGGCCGGCGTAGATAGTTCGGATTTTGAATATATCACCACTTATGAGAATTCACATTACTGTAAGCCGAATCCGCAGTATTATACGGAAATCCTGCAGGTGATCGGATGTGATGCCGAAGACTGTCTGATGGTCGGTAACGATGCAAAGGAAGATCTGATCGCCGAAGAGGCGGGGCTGCATACGTTTCTGCTGACGGACTGTATGCTCAATACGGAAAACAGGGATATCACAGGCTATGCCAAAGGCAGTTTTGCAGAATTAAGAACGCATCTGGATCACCTGATCGGATAAAGAAAAAACGGCAAGCTATTTTGGTTAGGAATAAATACAAAAAGGGGATTATAACAATGGGAGTAAATGACAAGGAATCGGTAGAAAAGCAGTATCAAAATTCCAACAATCTGAATGCGAGGATCTCGATCCACGACAAGTATTCCACGAATAAGCAGGGCTTCGGGAACTGGATTTTTGATCATTACGAGATCCAAGATGGGATGTCGGTATTGGAACTTGGCTGTGGTACCGGAAGCATGTGGACAGGAAAGGATGCATTGGTAAAAAAGTGTTCCAGACTGATCCTGTCGGATTTTTCGGACGGAATGCTTGCGCAGACCAAAGAAACACTGCGGGAAATGGAAGGGATCGAGTATCGGGTGATCGATATTCAGGATATTCCGTACGAAGACAATACCTTTGATATCGTGATCGCAAATATGATGCTCTATCATGTGCCGGATCTGCAAAAGGGTTTGCAGGAAGTGCGGCGAGTGCTGAAGGCAGACGGAACCTTCTATTGTGCTACTTTCGGCGAGAACGGCATTATGGAATACATCTATAGTCTGTTTGAAGCCTATGGTGTGAAAACTTCTATGAACTATGCATTTACGTTGCAGAACGGCACAGAAAAGCTTTCGAAAGTGTTTGCGGATGTGCAGAGAGATGACTATAAAGATTCGCTGGAAGTGACGGATGTGGAGGATATGGTGGATTATGTATATTCCCTGACGAATATGTCTGCATTGCAGGATCTTCCGAGAACGAAGATATTGGATGTATTGGAAAGCAATATGGTAAATGGGATCCTTCGCGTGCCCAAGGATTACGGCATGTTTATTGTAAAAGGGAGCAGACTGTGAAATGGCCTGTGATGTTATAGAGGTGGAAGAGTATGGCAAAGAAAGCGATCGTATTTCCGGGAATCGGCTATCATAAGGATAAGCCGTTATTATACTATAGCAGAAAACTTGCGCAGGAAGCGGGATATCAGGAAATCTGTGTTGATTTTTCGGGCATCCGGTGGGAAAAGGATGATCTGAAGAAACCGGATAAGATAAAAGAGATCTTTGCACAGGCGATGGAAAAAGTTGCTTCTGAAGTGGAGATCAACGCTGAAGATGAGCTGTTGTTTATCTCAAAAAGTATCGGTACGGTTGTAGCTGCGCGGTTTGCCAAAGAAAGGAGAATCCGCGCAAAGCAGATCTATTTTTCGCCTCTGGTGCTTCTGGAAGAATATGCACAGGAGGGCGGGATCGCTTTTTACGGAGACAGTGATCCGCTGGCAGATGCAAATGAGATCGAACGGATCTGTGCAGAAAAGAAGATCAAAGCGTATAAGACAGTGGGTGGAAATCATTCCCTGGAGACCGGGGATACAGAAGAAAATCTGAAGAATCTGACAGGGATCATGAAGTCGGTAAAAGAGTATATCCGGTAAGATGTATGAGATTTCCAACGGGAAGATTGTTGAATACGGAAGGTGTCTTTGAACTTGTTGTAGGAAAGGTATAAGAGGGGAAACAGGATATGAAATTTGAAGAAAGAGAGTTCACTTTAAAAGACGGCAGAAAATGCATATTGAAACCGACCGCACCGGAGTATGCGGCAGAGATGATCGAGTATCTGAAAAATACAGCGGCAGAAACACCGTTTTTGTTAAGAAATCCGGATGAAGTAAGCTTTACCGTGGAGGGCGAAAAGGATATCCTTGGACGTCTCTATGAAGATCCGTATTGTATTATGATGATGCCAATCGTAGAAGGAAAAGTAGCCGGAAACGGAAGCATCAACGGGATCGGAGACAAAAGAAAGATACGGCATCGCTGTTCTCTTGCGATCGCATTGTATAAGGAATACTGGGGGCTGGGCATCGGAACCGCGATGATCAACTATATGACAGAACTGGCAGCACAGATTGGCTGGCATCAGGTGGATCTGGAAGTGGTAGCCGAGAATAGCCAGGCACAGGCACTGTATAAGAAATGCGGTTTTATCGAGAGCGGTCGCCGGCATAATGCGCTTCGGTTTGATGACGGGACATATCACGATGAGATCCTGATGTATAAGGAACTGGAGCACAAGGTATGAGTCGCAGAACAGAAACAGCTGAATTTACGGTAGTATATTGTAGAAGACGGGAAATGGAATGTCGTAAGAAAGTGAAAGTCTGAAAGCGAGCCAAGCCGCATTACAGAGCTGGATGTGGATCATCTTAGCTTCCGTATATTAGAAAGCGGGGTAGAATCATGATACGATACGAATATGGCAATCCGGAGTCATCCAATGTTCTGGTGCAGATGGTAGGAGAGCATGAAGTGGCCGGATTGGAAAAGGAGATCGCTCTGATCCGGCAAGAGGCAGGGGATGATTTTTCTTTTGTCGGTTTTCCGGTAAAGGATTGGAATAAAGAGTTGTCACCCTGGACAGCAGCACCGGTATTTGGCAAAGATGGATTTGGTGACGGTGCGAAGGTTACTCTGGCCGCAGTACTGTCAGAACTGAAAAAAGACGATAGGAAGTATTTTCTCGGCGGCTATTCATTGGCCGGTTTATTTGCGCTGTGGAGCGGTTATCAGACGGATGTGTTTTCCGGGATCGCAGCGGCATCTCCATCGATATGGTTTCCTGGATTTGTTGATTTTATGCAGAAGGAAAGTTTTCAGGCGGATACGGTCTATCTGAGTCTGGGGGATCGTGAGGAAAAGACGAAAAATGCCGTTATGTCCAAAGTGGGTGATAACATCCGGTGGGCGTACGAACATTTTCAAAATATCGGAATTAATACTGTTTTGGAATGGAATGAGGGAAATCATTTCAAAGACGCCGACATCCGTACGGCAAAAGCATTTGCGTGGCTGTTACAACACGAAAAGGGGGAGAAGTGATGCTGACTGCAATGGCACCGAAGAGCAGAAGGATCCATAAGATCGAACGAAAAACAGAAGGATGCTTATACCTTAAAGCGTTTCCCGGGAAGAGAGGCATCGTATGAATTTTATACGGATGCCGGAGACGGATACGGATATGAGCGGGGAGAATACACGATAGAGATATTACAGTAAAAGAATGAAAATATAGTCATAGCTGCAAAGGAGAGAGAAAGTGGGCGAAAAAAATGAAAGCGGTAAGAAAAGCTTAGAGGAGATCGATAATTCCGCACTTATTCGGGCAATGCAGGAAATGAAAGCAAAGGGAGATGCGGAAGCTGAGAAAGCGTTTCTCAATGAACTGGTAAAGGCGGTCTTTATCTCGCCTGCCAATGTGGAAGAGAAAGACGGAGAAAAGCGGGTAAAGTTATCGGTAGTAAATGATACCAAGGGGGGATTTATTCTTCCGGCATTTACCAGCGTAGCTGAAGCGGAAAAGTATCCGCAGGAGGCAGGAATGAGGAATATGGCCTGCAATTTGGAGCAGTATGTCAATATGATCACGGCAAAAGCTGACGGACCGAAGGCGCTTGTCATTGACCCGTATGGGGAAAATATCCTGATCCCCAAGATGGTCCTGGAGCGCTTTAAGGCGAAGGCAAGTGAAGATCCGGATAAGATCAAAATCGGAGATCTCAGAGAACATCCGGTGGGGATGGAAAATGTGCTGAAGGAATTTTTTGAAGAGGAAGGGACGGTTGAGAAAGCGTATCTGCTACCAATGAAAAGGGGAGGTGATGTAAGCCTTCTGTTGATCGTGGACAATCGGTTTCCAGAGGGAGTTTCGGAGGAAGAGCTGAAGAAACTCAGAAAGGAACTGTATGACAGAATTTCGAAAAAGGTAATACAGGAGTATGAAAAGTATAAGAGTTCCAAGCCGGAGTATAAAGATCTTGGCTTCTTAATTGTCGATTTCCATGCAGAGCTGGGAAGTAAGGCAGCAAATGGCAGGGAACCGTTCTATACTGCTTGATCCGGAAGAAGAAACACGCGTATGGAGGAAATACAGATGGAAGAATTTTATATCGATTGTGACGGGATCAAATTGCATGCAAAGCTGGATAAGCCGGAGGGCGCAGAGAAATGTCCGTTGTGCATCCTGATCCATGGATTTACCGGACATATGGAGGAAGAGCATCTGATCACGACACAGAAGGCTATGAACGAAGCCGGTGTAGCGGTGCTGCGTGCAGAGATGTACGGCCACGGCGGCAGTGACGGAGAGTTTCGGAAACATACACTGTATAAATGGGTGACTAACGCGCTGGCGGTGGTGGCGTATGCCAAGAAGCTGGATTTTGTAACGGATCTTTATCTGTGTGGTCATTCCCAGGGAGGATTACTGACCATGCTCATCGGTGGTATGTGCAGGGATGATTTCAAAGCCATCATTCCCATGTCTCCGGCGTGGATGATCCCGGATTATGCAAGAAAAGGAAATCTGCTGGGTGTGGATTATGATCCGGTGCACCTTCCGGAAGAACTGCCCATCTGGGATACTGCTCTGGATGGCGATTATATCCGTGTGGCACAGACGATCCATGTAGAGGATGAGATCGACCGTTATGAAGGACCGGTACTCCTGATCCACGGCGGTATCGATGATGTGGTTCCGATGGCTTATGTGGAGAAAGCAGCGAAGTTGTATAAGAATGCAAAACTGGTAGTGGTTCCGGGAGCACATCATTGCTATGACGGACATCTGGAGGAACTGGCTGATACGATCAAAAACTTTTTTATGGAGCGTGTATAATGGCGGCCGGATTTTTGGTGCTATTACTGGCGGGGCTGTGCCAGGGGAGTTTCGGACTTGGCTATAAAAAGTATCCGCCCTTTTCATGGGCAGCTTTTTGGGGCGTATATTGTCTGCTCTGTATTGTGGTCTCTGCCGGAGTGACATGGATCCTGGCACCGGGATTGTGGCAGGTGATCGGAGCGCAGGAGAGCGGTTACTGGTTTTTGCCGTTGTTTTGCGGTGCTTTGTGGGGGCTTTCCGCCATCGGTTTTTCCAAAGGGATCAGTATGATCGGTATGTCCATGGTGTACGGTATTTCCATGGGCATCTCTACGGTGGTGGGATCGGTGCTGCCAATGGTCGTAAACCGGGAGTTTCCTCAGGGCAGCTCGTTTGCGGCATTTCTGGCAGAGCTGCTTCTGACTGTAGTTGGTGTGGTACTGGTGACGATCGCCGGTGTGCGAAGAGACGGTGGTGTCGGAAAGGCAAAATTCGGCGTTGTATTGGCAATCTTTTCCGGGCTGGGCTCCGGTGCTATGAATCTTGGATTTTCGTATTCCCAGCGGATCAGTGACGCGTTTACCGGGCTTGGTTATTCGCAGACGGCAGTATCGGCGGGAAAATGGCTGCCGGTTCTTGTGGGAGGCTGTCTGGCCGGTGCTTTGTGGTGCGCGGGAGAACTGACCAAACGCAAAGAATGGAAGACTTTAACGGATCAGGGCGCGGCAAAGCGCGTTGGCGTACTGTTCGGGGTGAGTCTGATCTGGTATGCTGCATTGTTATTATACGGATTGTCGGTGTCTATGCTCGGCAATATCGGTTCCACGGTAGGATGGATCCTCTTTAATGCGCTGGCACTGGTGATCTCTGTCGGCTGGGGACTGTGGAGCGGTGAATGGAAGGACAGCGGGGAGAACCGGCGGTTGTTGTTTGCCGGATGCGGAGTATTGATCCTGTCATGGATCTTCACGGTCATGGTGTAGACGAATTTTAAGAATTTCTTAAAGATTACGCATAGGAAACATGTTACAATCTCTTCAGCAAAGGGGAGAGTGTGACATGTTTTTTAAAATGCTGAAAAATGACCTGAAAGCACAGAAAGGTCTGAACATTATTCTGTTTTTCTTTATCATCAGTGCATCCGTGATCTCGGTGATCGCAACCAATCTCATGTATACGGAGTTTGTCGGACGGGAGCGGACAGACAAGATCAGTCATATCGCAAATATTGTTTGCAAGGTAAACACCGGTATGGGGGATTTTGAAGGAAAGAAACAGGCGCTCAATGACTGGATGGAGAACAGTCCGCTGGTGGAAGAAGGCGAGTTGAAAGAATTCCTGAAGGTGGATGATGATGAGTTTTATGCAAACGGCAGATATGCTTCTGACAAAGGTTTTCCGAATCACGAAAGCTTTCATCTGACCACGGCATCGGAGCGGATCAGCCTGCTATATAATGACCGGGACGAACGCTTCGGACTGGAATCCGGTTGTATGGCGATCAGTCTTAGTCTGTCGGATATGACCGGGATCAGAAGAGGAGATGAGATCCGTATCACGACACAATTGGGAACGATCTATGCGTTTACCGTGAGCGAGATCTACAAGACATCTTCGAATATGGGCTGCGAAGAGCTGATCCTTTCGCAGGTGGACTTTGAACGGTTAAAAACGGATGAGCCGTTTCGTTACTGCAAGCTGTTGATCCGCGCGAACAATATCCATCAGATATATCAGATTGAAGATGATCTTTATGACCGGGAGCTGATCTATGCATCCAGCGGGAAGCAGTACAGCCCGGAGACTGATCCGAACTATACCATAATCGTGGTGATCTCCTACTTCCTGTTGATGTTAAGTATCGTCATCCTTCTGATCGTGCTTATTACAATACGCTATATGATGATCGCTGCGATCCGCCGGGAACAAAAAGAGATCGGCATGATGCGTGCGATCGGTGTAGATTCCCTACGATATCGCTGGATGTTTGCGGCTACCTATATCACCTTTGCTCTGATCGGTGGTGTTGTCGGGATCACGGCAGGAACCGGGCTGGCCAAGATGATCCTGCGCAGACTGTGTGCCAATATGATCATGCGGGATCCCTATGTGGTGCCCAAGATCGCATTGATCGTATCCTTATCCATTGTGGCAGTGATCCTCGGATTTTCGGCCGTGATGATGCGGCGGATCAGCAGGATCCCCGTTGTGGAAGCTTTGCGGGGCGGAAGCAGCGGTGAGAGGATCGGCAGAAGCAACCGTATGGAGCTGTATCGTACGAAGAAGCTGAAAGTACCGGGATTTCTGGCAATTTCGGATCTGGTGAACGGGATCGGGAAATATTCTTTTCTGATCATCAGTTATACGCTGGCAGCGGTGATCCTGCTTACGGTCTTTAATCTGAAGAGTACGCTGATCAGTACGCGGTATCAGAAATGCTTTATGATGTTGGAGCAGGATTTTGTGCTGCGGTTCAGCGGAGATATGGCCAGGTATTATTATCAAAAGGGCGGTGATTATGAAGGCGCTGTCAATGCATTTGTGGAAGATGCAAACAACGAAGGATTTCCTATCAGTATCCGTTATATGATGGCAACGGATGCGACGATCATACGGGAGCAAAAAGAAGATATCTCGATCACGCTGCGGTTTGGAGATACCGATAATAAGGATATCCCGCTTCGCAAAGGCGGTGCCCTGCCGATCCATGCCAACGAAGCGATCATCAGTTATTATACTGCCAGACAGGAAGGAATACAGCTTGGAGACAGGATCCTTGTGGAATTGGAGGAATATGATGAGAACCGGATCGATACACATACCGCACAGAGGGAATTTATCGTGACGGGCTATTATGACATTATGGAAGCCGGAGAACCGGAGATCATTGTCGGGAAAGAATATACGGGAGCGTATAAATCCTATATACAGATCACCAATATGCATATCGAAGCGTCACAGTCGCAGAAGGCGCAGATCCGAAAACAGATGCAGCAACGCTTTGGGGCGGACAGTATCTGGGACAGCAAGAGTTATAACCGAAATGTATTTTCCTATATCATAGGACCCATCGATGCGCTGAAGATCATATTTGTCATAATGGTTATGTTTATCCTGGCGCTCAATACCACACTTTACAGTTCCGTGGATCTGGCAGACGAGACTCCGGAGATCGCGATGCTGAAATGTATGGGATTGGAAGACCGGGCGCTGCGGAAATGGCATATGCTCCGGACGGTGCTGATGCTGGTCTGTGCCACGGGGCTGGCATATCTGCTGGAATGGACCATCGTGGATGTGTTTGCTGTAAAGGTGTTTGAAAGCTTTCAGAATACCGGGATGCATCTGCTCCCGGATCCGTTGGAAAACTTTTTGATCATACCGCTGATCGTGTTTGTGATCGGGTTAGCGGCAATGCGGATCTGTCTGGTACGGATCCGGCAGATCGATCTTTGGAAGACAAGGGAGGAATGAAATGGGATCTTTGATCGAAGTAAACGGGTTGTGCAAAACTTATGTGGTGAACAAGATCAGCAACAATGTGCTGCGGAATATCGATCTGCATCTGCAGGAAGGGGAGTTTGTCACCGTGATGGGACCGTCCGGAAGCGGCAAATCCACGCTGCTCTATACAGTGAGCGGTATGGACCGGGCAACAGCCGGAGAGATCGTCTTTATGGGGAAAAGCTATACACAGATGAAAGATAAAGAGATGGCAAAGATACGCCTGGTGAGCATGGGATTTATCTTTCAGCAGATGTATATGATGAAAAAGCTGTGTATCCTGGATAATATCCTGCTGCCGGGATTCCACGCACAGCTCAAAGACCGCAAGAGTGTGAGGGAAGAGGCGGAAGTGCTGATGCGGCGTCTGGGGATCATGGAGATCGCGGAGCATAAGGTGGGAGAGGTATCCGGCGGGCAGCTGCAGCGTGCCTGTCTTTGCCGGGCAATGATCAATCATCCCAGGGTATTGTTTGCAGACGAACCCACCGGGGCGCTCAATTCCAAAGCGGCCGGTGAAGTGATCCGTGAACTGGTGGGGATCAACCGGGAAGGAACGGCGATCATGATGGTCACCCACAGTGCCAGAGTAGCGGCAGCCAGCGATAAGGTGATCTATCTGATCGACGGTCATATCGAGGGGGAGATGGCACTCGGAAAATTGCAGGATGAAGCGGATCTGACACAGAGAGAACGGCAGATCAACCGCTGGCTGATGGAACAGGGCTGGTAGAAATACGAACATCAAAATGATGACAGGAATGGTAGAAACGATATGAGAAGACAGATGATAAGCGGGATGACTTTTCTTGGAATGCTTTTGCTGGGGGCGTGCGCGGATGATACTCCGGACTATGCGGCACCGGCATCGGCTGCCGTGAGCACGATCGAACCGGTGGATGTGATGTGGGATACCCGGAGTTATGAGGGGGAAGAGGCGCAGACAGAATCCGTGTTGGAGACTTATACCTCAGCGGACGGAAGATGTGTCATTGAAAAGAAACCATCCTACTATGAAGTGTATCTGGATTATCAGGACGGAGATTACGCGGCTGCGGGAAGGGCCTATGCGGAGGCAATCTTAAAGATCGACCTGGATTATGCAACCGTGATGGAACCGTATCTCTACGAAAATATCAATATGGCATTTCCGAATCTGAACGGAGATTATACACCGGTGGAGGAGCGGATCTATGCTTTGCTGCAGAATCTTCCGGAGGAATATGCAACCGAACTGGAGAGTTTTGCGCAGGCCATTTCGGATGGCAGAAAAGGCATGGAGAGTGACGGGAAGCTCAGCTATGAGGAAGCTTTGCTGGCATCACTGGTACCGGATGCCTTGCGGGAATTCAGCTGCAATTCGCTGGCGGTATGGGGAGAGAAGAGCGAGAGCGGACAGATGATGGTCAGCCGTACCATGGAATGGCCGCAGGGCAGTGAATTTCAGATGTGTATGGCACAGGCGGTGATACATTTTCAGATGGGAGAAGGGAAAAACAGTTATACAGGGATTGCTGTGCTGGGAATGCTGGATATGCTGACAGGCCTGAACGATAAAGGTGTGTTTGCCGGTGTGCTGGATGCAGGATCCGATGATGTCTATGAATGCGAGGGGAAGAAGTGTTATACTTACGAACTGCGCTATGCTATGGAACACCTGGGGGATGCGCGCAGTGTGGGCGAGTATATGGTGTCGGAGAGCGAGTCCTTCACCTTTGCGCATAATGTGCTGATCACGGATGCGAAGGAATGTGTGGTTGCGGAGGATTATGTGGGATCACCGGAAGAAAGTAACGGCGCGGTGCTCAGAGACCAGCATTCCACACTGGCGGATGGTCTTGTCTGGGAACATCCGGACAGCTTATGCGCGGTCAATGCGTTTGTGACAGAAGGGAATTATTCCCGGCTGGCAAGGAGCGGTGGGAATTATGTGCGCTTTTGTAAATTTCATACATGGCTCGGAGAAAAGGAACGGCTGACCTTTGCGGATGTGAAAGGGATCGTGACCAGAGAACGAACGGATCATAAAACGGTATTTCAGAAGCTGTATTCGGAGAATGTGTTCCATATCGTCACTTATGATTATGCGACGGGACATATGGAAATCTGTTTTACGGGAACGGAAGGGATCGTGGATCATCCGGTGTTTACGCGGGTGGAAACCGATTGAAAAATACCACGGGGAATGGTATGCTATAACAATGACGGATATATTGATCATAGAAGATGATGAAGAATTAAGAGGCCTTCTGCTGGATTTTATGATGGCAGAAGGTTTATGTGCGCTTGGTGCGGGAACGGCAGAAGAAGGAATGCGAATTCTGGAAAAAGAGCCGGTGGGGTTGCTTCTTCTGGATGTGATGCTTCCCGGGATCGATGGTTTTGCGGCGTGCGGTGATATCCGGAAAAAGAGAGATCTCCCGATCATTCTCATGAGTGCCAGAGGCGATGAGGAGAGCAAGCTGACCGGATTTCGGCTGGGCGCGGATGACTATATCGACAAGCCGGTATCGGCACCGGTCCTGACGGCCAAGGTGAAAGCACTGCTTCACAGAAGCGGCAAACAGACCGGACAGAAGATGACCTGCGGCAGTATTGTGATCGATACAGAGAAGCAACAGGTATACAGGGACGGGAAGCTCTGTGAGATCCGCGGAAAACTGTATGAGCTGCTTTGGTATATGATGGAGAACAAAGGCCGGCTGCTGACCAAGGAAGAACTCTACGATGCGGTATGGGGCGATGCTTTTGTGGAGCAGGCGACATTAAATGTCCATATCCGCTGGCTGCGGGAGCGGCTGGAGGAAGATCCGGCCAATCCGGTATTGATCCGTACGGTATGGCGAAAAGGCTTTTTATTTGGAGAGGAAATTTGAAACGACTTTTGCGGTATCTGATCCTGATAAGTATTATCTTTACGGCTGCTGCGCTGGTCGTTTTTTCTTTTATACGCCGGTTTTATGAGCGCGAGAATGGGATGCGTAATGTGGTGGTGAACCGTATCGTCCGGGATCTGGAACAACAGAATGGCGGGATGGGGGATCCGGATCTTACCCGGTACCGGCAGCTATTTGATGCGCGTTATGTGCCGGATCGTGTAGAGTGTCTGACCATCGAACAACTGATGACCGAGGAGGCTGACGGTGAAAATCGGGATACCTATGCATCGTCATTTCTATGTCCGGTGAGGGACGGGGATGGTGTGCAGCGGGCAGTGCTTCGGATTACCTATTGTTCGGGAGAAAAAGAGTTTACCGTGCGCGTTGCAGGCAGCATATTGCTGGGCTCCTGGCTGGTGGTGCTGCTGGTGGTCATCGCCGGCTATCGTCTGATGATACAACCCTTTGACCGTCTGTCGGAGTATCCGGAAAAGATCGCACAGGGAAGACTGACTGAGGGGATCCCGCAGAGCAGATCCATGTTTTTTCACAGATATATCTGGGGCATGAATATGCTCAAAGATGAGCTGGGGCGGAAAGAGAAGAATATCCGTGAGGTGGAAAAAGAAAAACAGACTATGATCGTGTCCATTGCGCATGGGATCAAGACACCGTTGTCAAATATCCGGCTGTATGCGGAAGCTATCGAGCGCGGGATCTATCGCGAAGAGAAACGACCGGATGAAGCGGATTCGCAGACGGCGGAGAAGATCCTGAAAAATGTGGAAAAGGTGGACGGGCTGGTAAAGGAGATCCTGGAGAGCAGCAAACAGCCGGAAGTACGCGAAGAAGAGAATATCACCACATTTTATCTGGAAGAGCTTCTGGAGATGATCCGAAAAGATTATGCGGGACGCATGGAACTGCTGCACATTCCCTTTGAGACGGTGTGCGAAAACAATCCCCTCATTACCAGCGACCGGGACGGGATCTATCGGATCGCAGCGCAGCTTCTGGATAATGCAATCAAATACGGTGACGGAAGAAAGATTCGTCTGGTCATGGGCAGACAGGACGAAGACTTTTATTTGAGCGTAAAAAATAAAGGGAAGGTTTTGTCGGAGGAAGAGTGTGCTTATGTCTTTCAGAGCTACTGGCGTGGCTCCAATGCATCGGATACCGAAGGACAGGGCATTGGCTTGTATGTGGCGAAAAAGACCGCAGAGCGGCTGGGTGGAGATCTGTTTATGAAGAGCTGGAAGGCGGAGGAGGGGACGGAAGTAACACTGATCCTGCCGCTGTGAGAGATAAAAAAACAGGGCGTTTTCCGTAAGCGGGAAACGCCCTTTTTTGCTTTATAGGAAATTGTTTATTTATAGATCTCGAATTCGCAGCCTTCGCGACTGAAGACCGGTATGATGTGCAGTGGTGCATTGGCACTGACGGTCTGACCGCCTTCATAGATCTTACCGGTGCTGCATTCCTTCCAGCGGGTACCTGCGGGGAGATAAACTTCTCTTGTATTGACACCGGCTTCCATGACCGGAGCCACCAGCAGATCCGGGCCGAACATATACGCATCTTCAACAGAAAGAGTGTTGGCATCTGTCGGGAAATCAAAGTACAGAGGACGCATCACCGGCTCGCCTTTCGTGTGTGCTTTGTTCATGCATTCCCGCACATACGGACGCAGACGTTCGCGGATGAAGAGGTATTCGGAGAGGATCTTATAATTCTCTTCGCCGAAACTCCAAACTTCATTGTCCTGGCCGCTGGTCAGCTGACGAACATTGTCAATGAATTCCTGTTCTCGCTCATACCACGGAGAGCGTTCGCCATGCATACGGAAGACCGGACAGAAGGCGCCCCAGGCAAACCAGCGCACCAAAAGTTCCCGGAAATCCTTATCCCGGATATCGCCGCCTAAGAAACCGCCGATGTCACTTGTCCACCAGGGAATGCCGGCAACGGACATGCCAAGGCCTGCCTTTAACTGCTCCCGCATGGAACGGAAGGAGGAGTAGATATCACCGGACCAGGTGAGGACACCGTATTTCTGGGAGCCGGCCCATGCACAGCGTACCAGACTCAGGATATCGGTCTCGCCGGCTTCCTTAAGACCGTCATAAAAGCCCTTGGCATAGCCGACGGGATAGATGTTGGAGCAGGTGAGTGCCGGTCCCGCATAATACCGGTAATTATCAAAATCATAAGGTCCGTATTCCGGCTCGGCTTCGTCCAGCCAAAAGACGCGGATGCCTTTGGTATAATAGTTCTCTTTGCATTTTTCCCAGACAAATTTCTGGGCGCCGGGATTGGTGGCGTCATAGAATACGGTATTGCCCATCCAGGACATATGATAGGAGCAGCCGCGGTCCGCATCCACCAGATAGCCGTTCTCCGCCATCTCACCGTAGTTTTCGCTGCGCTCATCAATGGTAGGCCAGACAGAGACCACGGTTTCAATGCCCAGTTCTTTCAGTTCTTTGACCATGCCTTCCGGATCCGGCCAGTCACGCGGTTCAAATTTGAATTCACCCTGCATGGTCCAGTGGAAAAAGTCCACTACGATGGCATCCATGGGCAGTCCCCGCTTTTTGTGTTCCCGTGCCACATCCAGGATCTCCTGCTGGTTGCGGTAGCGTAATTTGCACTGCCAGTAACCCAGTCCGAATTCCGGCATCATAGGGCTGCGGCCGGTAGCGAGAGAGTAGTGTTCCTCGATCTCTAACGGAGTATCACCGGCAGTGATATAATAATCCAGCTTTTTGGTACACTTCGCATACCACTCGGTTTTGTTGGTAGCAAAGGTAGCGGTACCGATGGCCGGATTGTTCCAGAAGAAACCGTATCCGCGACTGGAGACAAAGAAGGGAACGGAAGCCTGGGAATTTCGGTGCGCCAGTTCCAGACTGGAGCCTTTTTTATCCAGGTGGCCGTCCTGGTATTGGCCCATACCAAAGATCTTTTCATCGTCAAAGGCTTCGAAGCGGGCATAGAGCTCATAGTCCGTGCTGCCGGGATAGGGCTTCAATTCACGGGCTTCGATGCGCAGGGGCACTGCATAGCGGTTGATGCGGTTGCGGTTCCGCCAGTATTCAGCGGTCAGCAGATCGCCGTTTTGGTTATAATAACTGATCCAGCCTTCGGTACCTATTTTTGCGGTCAGTTTTCCGTTGGTCACGGTATAGATCTTGCCGCTCTGGTGATATTTTTCCCATTCTGCGGAAGCATACCAGGGATCGGTGGTATCCACGGTCTCCTCGGATACCTGCAGCTTCACTTCCGGCATGGTTTCGGACAATGCCCAGTCATTGCCATCCATTTCCGGTCCGGCACTCATGCGTACACGGAAAGCGTCAGGCCCCCAAGGCTCCAGCCAGAGTTGTTTCTTGCCGTCGTGGATCTCCAGACGATTGTGGTCATTATTGATGATGATGTGCATATATTATCCGCCTTTCTGTTTTTTGTTTATAACTGTTCTCCGTATTTGACCCCGCGGGTTCCGGTGGCGATGAAGAAGCGGCCGAAGTGTCGCTTGTCACCGTCGATGGAGTTGATCTCGCCAAAATGCTGTTTTTCATTACTGATGAGCTGGTAGGTCCGGCCGTCATCGAAAGAACGGAAAAAGCCGTATTGCCTGCCAATTTCACCACAGAGATAGAGGGCTTTGTTCTCGGACAGATAATCACCGCCGTCCCGCAATAGTCCAAGCCCCATACGAAAGACGCTGTCGCCATCCGCTGTCAGCTGCTTTGCGGTAAAAGTCTCTGCGGAGAAGTCATAGCTCAGCTTATACAGACCGTCTTTGCCCAGGGCGATATAGAAGATGCCGCTGTGTCCGCCTTCCGCGCGGATCTCGGTCTTGTTGATCGTATCGATCAGGCCAAAGTCGGTAGCGGGGAAGGAGCCGGTAAGCGCCTTCTCCGTAAAATGCAGTCCGCCGTCTGTGCTGACATAAAAGCGGGATGCCTCATCAAAGCCGTAGAAGATATCCGAACGCACACGATCCGAAAAGGCCTTGAAATGCCCGGTGGTTTTGGCAGTGCCTTTGGCATCGAGGATACGAACCTGTGCAAAATGCGTGCCGGTATCGTTGCTGCAGATGACCTGATCCGCCGGCAGCGTGATCCCGTCAGCAATGGACCAGACGATATTATTGCCGTCCGGGGACATGGCCACCCAGCCGGGATTGACATTCGGTTTTTCAATCTCATGCATAAAGCGGTCGATCTTTTCGCTGAGGCCGAAGTACATAGGGATCCGGTCAAAGGAGCGGAAGTTGTCCGTGGTGCGGATCAGGCCGCCTTTGGTCAGACCGCGCCAGTTGCCGCGAGCCGCCACGATGCCCAGGTTTGCATCGGTATCGGAAAGATCAGCGTTGATGCAGGTGATATAGCGGTTGCCTTCATGGTCGGCAAAAGAATTGGCACATGCTTTTGCAGGATCGTGAAAAGCAAAGCCACCCAGATCTCCCAGAATATCTACCAAAGCAACCTCTCCGGAGACCGGTGCATAGACATTTAAGTGTACCGTTTCTTCGAGACCATCATTTTCATCAGTGAAAGTGACGGTTTTATTTGTAAAATCTTTGCAGTGAAATACGCCGGTGCCGGTATTGAACCAGCATTCATCGGCATTGTACGGATGCAGCCGGCAATCGGACAGCCAGTGAATGCAGTTTCGGTTGCCGTTGTATTTCGGCTGCAGATATTCGGCGCGGAATACGATCTTTCCGGTATGCAGCCCCTGCAATACTTTTTCCCAGGTCCGGCCATAGTCGGTGGAGCGATAGACACAGTCATCATCCACGCAGTCTCTGGAAACCGTGCTGGCCACCAGAAGACCCGGTGCCGCAGGAGTGGTGGAGATGCCGCCCATACCATAGCGCAGGTATTTTCTGCCGGCGGCATCGGCACCATAAACAGTGCCATTATCCTCCCGCGGCGTGATGTCTTCATAAGCAGAAATGCGTCCGTTATTCAGCGGATACCGTAACAGGCGGCCGTCCAAAACACAACCGGAGTCGCAGCAGTAGCCGAGCTCCGTCACATAATTCCAAAGGCCGGTGGAGTTCATGGTGATATAGAGGTAACGGTCATCCGCTGCATAATGGGAAGCGACCAAACCGTTCATTTTGGCACCTTCTATCTGTACGCTTTCCGGTTCCGGCAGTACTTCAAAACGGGCGCCGCCATCATAGGAAATGTATAGACTGTGACCACGGGTGAGATCGTCTTTTTTGGTAGTAACACCGGCAGTACCGGCGATCACGGTCTGACCATCCGCACTCACATAAACAAAGGTCATATAGTCTTCGGGAACCGGCAGTTTCTCCCAAGTCTTTCCCAGATCCCGGGTACGCAGCAGGCCATCCTTCTGGCTGGCAAAGTACAAGGTATTGTGATCCGACGGATCGACCAGCAGACGCTCGCCGGTGCTTCTTCCCGGCCAGTTGCCGTGGACTGCTGCCGGGATGTGCTCATAAGTAAAGGTATCTCCGCAGTCGTGGGAAATGCAGAGCAGTCCGGCATCCTCATCGCCACATCCGCAGGCGATATAGAAGAGATCGGTATCGTCAGGATCTACGGCTATAGCGATGGGAAAGGTCTCATCGATCTTTGTGGTTCTGACATGTTCCACAAGACTGATCCATTTACCGGTGACATAGTCGTAACGGTAAGTACCGCCGATATCCGTACGCAGATACAGCAGATTCTTTTCCGCCGGATGATACAAAAAGCCGGTGACATATCCGCCGCCCGGGATCGGACAGTTATGGTAATCATACGGGATTGTCTCAGTGATTCTGTTCATAAATCAATGCCTCTGAAAAGATATTTATTTTAGTACATATCAGTCAATATTATACTGGAAGCAAAATCGTAGCGCAATGGCTTTTTCTTGCGGCGGTGGGCTTTGTTTTTGTTGCCATTCGGACGGGAGTGGTATAAAATATAAGGGTATAGTTTTCGATTTACCCGATTGCGTATCTAAGCGCAGAGCATTCTTACAGGCAGAATGAGAAGAGGTAGTTTATGATGAGTTCACGGAAGAAAGTAGCTATATTTGGCAGTAATCTGACCAGCAGGTATAAACGCAGTCTGTGCAGGGTGTTTAGTCTGGCAGCGGAAGAATTGGATCTGGATCTGGTCATTTTCAATACCTATGGACGGATCGGTACCCGGAACGGGTTTACCGAGGATTACGAGACGGAGATCCTGGATTATTTTGATCTGAATCAGTTTGACGGGATTGTTTTTGACGGAGAAGGCTACAGCGTGGACGGTATGTCTGAAAGTATCGAACGAAAGCTTCGCAGCGTGAAATGTCCGGTCATCTCCATCAGCAGTTTTATTGATGGTTTTTATAATATCAATTTTGATGATGCCGGTGGCCTGCGCAAGATGGTGGAGCATTTTATCGAGAAGCATCATTTCACAAAGATCGGTTATCTGTCAGGACCGCTGAATCATCCGGATGCCAGATCCCGTCTGAAAGAATTTCGTGCCGTGATGAAAGAGCATGGGCTACCCAGAGATGGTGTGGGCATCTTTGAGGGAAATTTCTGGTACAACAAAGGAATGGAATCCGCGCACTATTTTCTGTCGCTTGCGGAAAAGCCGGAAGCGATCGTTTGCGCAAACGATTATATGGCCATCGCGCTGATCAATTCGCTTCGAAAACTGGGGGTACGCGTCCCGGAAGACATCGCGGTGTCCGGGTATGACGGAACCCTGGAAGGAAAGGAATGTCTGCCGCATCTGACCACGGTGACCAGAGAGCGTATGGACATTGCGAGAAAGTCACTGAAGCTTCTGGTGGATGTGGCGGACCATAAAGAGATCGGGCATCCGGATCTGCAGATCACGCCCAAGCCGATCTTTGCGCAGTCCTGCGGATGTGAGCCGCTGGATTATCAGCATGTGCTGGATATCGTCGCGCGCGTGCATGAAGAAAAGAGAATGATGAGCACGGATCTGTACGAATCCGAGTCGGCAATGGTAAAGCTGAATGTTGTGGACAGCATACGCAAGATGGAAGCGGTATTTGTAGAAGATTCCGTTAATTTCGGCGAGTATTCATCCTTCTTTATGATGGTGCATACCGACGATAACAATGTTCCGTGTTTTGACAGTAATTTTATCTCACCGTCGGGAAGATTTGTACCGGTGATCTGGGTGGATAAGAATAAAGAATATACCAAGAGTCCGCATATGTTTGATCAAACGACTTTTATTCCGAAGTCGGATGCGGACCGGTGTCATGTGTATTATGTAATGAGTGTGCATTGCGCGGAGAAGCTGTTCGGATATTCCGTGGTAGAGATGACAGGCAAGGATATCTTTACGGAATTCCATAATATGTGGATCCATAATCTGGGGCTGACCCTGAATGCCCTGCAGAAAAATGACCGCATCAATAAACTGATCGTGAAACTGGAAGGCCTGAGCATCACGGACGGACTCACGGGGATGCTCAACCGGCGTGGTTTTGATGACAAATCCAGAAATGCCATTGCGGAGTTTCATGAGACCAAAATGGTATGTACCATGGTCATTGATATGGATGGTTTGAAGCGGATCAACGACCAGTTCGGGCATCACGAAGGTGACCGCGCAATCAAGGCGCTGGGGGAGATGATTCGGAAATGCTGCGGAGCCGGAGAGATCGCCGGACGAGTGGGTGGAGATGAATTTTATATCTTTGCTGCGGATTATTCGGAGGTGCGCCAGAAACGCTTTATTGACCGCTTGCAAAGTCTTACGGCGGAATACAATGCATCCGGCAATCGCGGTTATCAGCTGGATTTCAGCTATGGCGCATATCTTACGGAAACGGATTCGTTAGGGCGTCTCGAAGAGTTTTTAAAGATCAGTGATGAGCGGATGTATGAGCAGAAGATGACGAAACCGGGACGCAGAAGATAGCGGATCCGGAGGAGATAAATGAGGGATGAACCTGATGCTGCGCGGGGTGATGGAAGAATCACGGGCAGATCAGCGTTTCCCTTGGATCTCATAGTACTTGCGTTTATCTTCATACATACGCTCATCCGCGGTACGCAGGGCCTGTCGGATGTTGCGGGCATCCTCTACCGCGCATCCGCCGAGAGAGAAGGAGACCAGATCATATTCTTTGCTTGCTTCACGGATCTCATTGATCTTTTGCTCGATATCCTCTTCGGTCATTCCGAGTACGATAACTGAAAACTCATCACCGCCGGCACGATAGATATTCTCTACTTCAAATACTTTTCGAAGCGCTTCGGCAGCATCTTTCAGCAGTTGATCCCCGGTGGCATGTCCCAAGATATCATTGACTTCTTTTAAGCCGTTCAGATCGGCAAAGATCACGCCTGCGGAACCGGCTTCGGTACCATCGCCTTCGCTCATACCATCCACAAGATTGTTCATTTCATTACGGTTCATGACGCCGGTAAGCATATCCCGTGAACTCATCAGTTTCAGACGATCCAGGAGAAGGTAATTGGCCAGCTCGGAGCCGAGAATAAAGGTGGCCAGTTCCAAAGTTTCCTTGATCTTTGTTGCTTTTTCCGCATTAAAATTGATGGCCCAGATATAGCCGAGCAGACGTTCCTGGTATTTTAACGGGAACAGTACGATATTTTTGGCACCGGCGGATGTAAGAGAAGCGTGCCAGACGGGATTTCGCTCCCGGACGACTTCCATATCGGATTCGTTTTTTACGATCAGGCAATTGCTGCCGGCGATGGTGGATTCCCAAGAGAGGACGATATCATAAAAATCGGAATTTACATAGCGTGCCATGGGCAACAGACTGGAATAGGCGGAGAATGCCTCACAAAGTACGGTAAGTTCTTTTTGAATCTCATCGATCAGCAGGATGCAGCAATGCTCGGCATCACAGAGATCACGGATATCGCAGATGACATCCTTCATCGTGGCAGGAAAATCCGTTGTGCCACGCAGTTTGATGCTGGTTTCGAGTACGGCAGATGCCAGGTCACCGGGGATCGCCGACATCAGTTTGGTGTCGGATTCCTGATTGATCTCCATCACATACAGACAGTAATGCAGATTGTCTTCGTCGCAAAACAGCGGCAGAAAGGACATGTTAAACCATACCGGCATACGATCCGGATGTGCATACGAGTGGATACATTTTTTCAGGATAGCCGCCTGATAGCAGGCATCTTCAAAGTTCAGATCACGGGTCAGATATTTCGTATATTCGGTATTGGGAATAAATTTGTCGATCAGCATTTCTGTGCCGGGTTGCGGGCGTTCGATGGAACCGATGTAGGCATCGTTTCCGGCAACAATACGGAATTTACCGGCATGCCCGTCTTCCAGCTGTTCTACGGAAACCACGCAACTCATTGCACCCATACGATCAACAAAAGATTGAAAATCTGTCATAATCTGTCCCCCAATCCAAGCAAGCATCGTGAATAGACATATAGTGTTTTTATTATACTATAAAATAGGCTTATGAGCAATGTTGACAACTTGCATAGAATCCCTGCCGGATACAAGTAAAATTGCATAAAACAGATGGGATTTCTTCATGACGGGATTACTAAGATGTGTTAAGATAGGAGCAGACAGACATCCGTAGTGAAAGGAAAGGTCAAGCCTTTTGCACGGAGACGGGAAACATAAGAGAAAGAAGGAAAGATCTATGAGCAAATTGGATGCGGAGAAACTGACGGCATATCTGGATTCGCTGATCGATAAGGGAATCCCTTCGGTGGATTGTATCGTGTATAAAGACCATAAGCAGATCTACCGGCATAGGAACGGTATGGTGGATGCGGCGAAGAGTAAAAAAGTACAGCCGGATCAGAGATATCTGATGTTTTCCATGACGAAGGTACAGACCATGACGGCGATCATGCAGCTGGTGGAGCAGGGAAAGCTGTCTTTGGAAGATGAGGTGGGCAAATACCTGCCGGCATATCAAAAGCTTCAGGTGCGGGACGAGAACGGTCTGCGGGATCTGAAAGAGCCGATGAAGATCTGGCATCTGCTTTCTATGCAGTCCGGACTGGACTATGATCTGGAACGGCCGGGGATCAAACGGGTGTTAAGTGAAAAAGGACAGAATGCAACGACGCGGGAGATCGTGGATGCTTTTGTGGAATCTCCGCTGATCTTTGAGCCGGGAACCCATTTTCAGTATAGCTTAAGTCATGATGTGGCAGCGGCTGTGATCGAGGTGGTCAGTGGGATGCGTTTTTCGGAGTATCTGAAAAAGTATATTTGGGAGCCGTTAAAGATGACGGACACCTTCTTTGCCAAGCCGCAGAATGACGGCCTGGAGCGTTTGGCACAGCAATACATCGCAAACGAAAAGGGGATCGTGCCCATGGAGCAGACCTGCAATTATCAGCTTTCGGAAAACTATGAGAGCGGCGGGGCAGGACTGGTGAGCTGCACGGAAGACTACGCAAAACTGGCGGATGCTTTAGCCTGCGGTGGCGAAAGCATAGACGGCGTACGGATCCTGAGGACGGAAACGGTAGAGCAGATCAAGAAGAATCTGCTGTGCGATGCGGGACTGGAGGAGATCGCAAAGAATATGGGACGGCACGGTTACGGATATGGGTGCGGGATGCAGGTACTGATGCATCCGGAGCAGATCGGATCGCCGGCACCGGCAGGGATCTTTGGCTGGGACGGCGCGGCCGGCAGCTGCATCCAGATGGATACGGCATCCAAAACGAGCATCGTTTACACGCAGCATGTGCGAAACTGCGGCATGGCCTATGACACCATCCACCCAACGCTGCGGGATATTGTGTTCGGAGCGTGAGTGCAATAATCAGAGTTCAGCCTTCCCCTTTGTGGGAGGGCTTTTTTTTATTTTCATATTGACAATACATCACATAGTGTATATATTCAATATATACAATGATTGATCATTAAGGTGGAGGATATTATGCGCAGATATCCGAAACCGGCGCGCAAGAAAGGCAGTATTTATGGATATCCTAATCAGCAATGCTTCCGGTGTGCCCATTTACGAGCAGATCGAGGAGCAGATCAAAAGTCAGATCATGACAGGAGAGCTGGCCGCGGGGGACGCCCTGCCGTCTATGCGTATCCTGGCAAAGGAACTTAAGATCAGTGTGATCACCACGAAACGGGCCTACGAAGATCTGGAACGGGACGGCTATATCGAGACCGTGGTCGGAAAGGGCAGTTTTGTCAAAGGTGTGAGTGGCGAGATCATGAAGGAAAGCATGCTCTATGCGATCGAGGAACTGCTGGATAAGGCAGTGGACAAGGCGATGCTGGGAAAAGTGTCGTTGTCCGAATTGCAGGAGATGCTGGGCATCATTTATGAGGAAAAAAAGAATGGATGAAACTATAGAGATCCGGAATGTGATCGAACTGGAACATGTGAGCAAGGATTATGGGGATTTCAAGCTGGATGATGTCTCGTTTACCGTACCGGAGGGATCGGTGTGCGGTTTCATCGGTCAGAACGGTGCAGGCAAGACGACGACCATTAACCTGATCCTGGATGTGATCCGCAGGGACAGCGGAGAAGTGCGGGTATTTGGTGAGAATGTGGATGAAAACAGTGCAGGACTGCGGGAAGACATCGGCGTAGTCTTTGACGAGATGGGCTTTCACGAGTTTATGACCGGTAAAGACATCAATATTATGATGAAGAATATCTATAAGAACTGGGATGAAGAGGCCTTCTTCGGATATCTGAAACAGTTTGCACTGCCGGCAAAGAAAAAATGCGGGGCGTTTTCCCGCGGGATGCGGATGAAACTGCAGATCGCGGTAGCGTTGTCGCATCACGCCAAACTGCTGGTGATGGACGAACCCACCAGCGGACTGGATCCCATTGTTCGAAATGAGATGGTGAATATCTTCCGGGATTTTGTAGTGGAGGAAGATCATACGATCCTGTTGTCTTCGCATATTACCGGTGATCTGGAAAAACTTGCGGATGAAGTGGTCTTTATCGACGGCGGAAGGATCGTGCTGGCCGGGAACAAAGATGAGATGCTGGAGAAACACGGCATACTGAAATGTAAAAAGGCTGAAGTGGAAAAGATCAGCAAGTCGCTTATCGTCAGTGCCGAGGTGGGAAGTTTTGGGGCGGAAGTGATGGTAAATGACCGCAAGGCGGCACAGAAGCTTTATCCGGATATGGTGATCGAGCCGGCGGCTTTGGAACAGATTATGATCTTCTATGTCAATAAAAGACAGAGTAGGAGGGAGGTGCGATCGTGAAAGGATTGATCCTCAAAGATCTGATGTGCTTAAGAAAGCAGCTGACCAACTTTTGTTTTGTGATGGCCGGGGTACTGATAGCATCGATCATGTATGTGCTGAGCGCGCGCTTTGGCAATATGGCAAAGGTCGGTCAGGAGATGCTTAACGGAAATGCAACGCAGGTGGATGTGCGAAATATCGGCAGCATGGTACTGGTGATGTTTATGCTGCTGCCAATCGCCAGTGTCGGAGATATGCTTTATGTTTTTCTGGCGGATGGCAAAGCCGGCTTCGGAAAGGTGTCCGCAACTTTTCCGGTACCGCTTAAGAAACGGATGCTGGCGCGTTTTCTGACGATATATGCAATGTTTGGTATCGGTGTAGCGGTGGACCTGCTGGTGGCATTTTTGTTATCCCTCTTAACGGATATCCTGAATTTTAGGGAGTTTTTCGGGATTATTATTTCCGGGGCATCCGTGATGAGTATTTACAGTGCGTTGGTAATCTTATTCTGCGTGGTCTTTGGTTACGGAAAAGAGCAGTATGCGCAGTGTGCGGCGTTATTCACAATGATGGTTGCGGCAGTGCTGGCGAATTTTGATAAGGTGAAATATTTCGTGGTGGAAATCATGCTCCATGATAAAAAGATGGAAAGTACGGATTTATGGGCACCGCTGGATTTTGTGCGGGAGAAGGGATATGTACTGTTTCTGATCGCTGCGGCAGTCAGTGTTCTGGCATATTTCCTGTCTTACCGGATTGCGGACAGAAAGAGAGGTGTGGTCTGATGGGAGGACTGTTGTATAAAGATTTTGTCGCGATCCGCGGGAAAAAACTGATCATGATCACAGGGATCGCGTTGGTCCTGTTTACGATCCTGCGGGTGGTCTTTCCGGGATCCCGGGAGATTCCCGGGGTTATGGCGAAGAATGACGATGGTGAAGTGCTGAACATGATCGATGCTTTTTTGTGGTACGGAGAGTTTTGCGTATTGATGATCGGGTATGGACAGGTTAGTGCCTCATGGTACAGAACTTCGGAACTGGATGAAAAGAACCGGGTGCGGAATTATTTTTCAGCTTTGCCGCTGCGTAAGCAGACCTATGTGGCGGAAAAATATATTTTTACGGCAATTACGGCGTATGTCTGGTTCTCCGTCTATATGATATGGCATATCGTATTTTCCGCATTTGCCGGGGAGGGTTTTCTGTTGATGGATGTTTCGAATCTGCTAGTGGGGATGGCGCTTCCGGTCTTTTGTTTTGCGCTGTTACAGGCGGCACTTAATATGCCCATGTTGCTGTTGCTCGGAAGAGAAAAGACAAAGCTGATCTTAACGGGGATCGTGATGACGATCTGTATGTGCGTATTGGGATTTGTTTTGTTCGGAGATGTGGGAGCACTGGCAAACTGGGATGTGAAAGCGTTTATGGAATGGATAAAAACGCATGATTTTGAAATCGTGCTGACTACAATAATCGCGCCGCTGATCACACTGGTATTGTATTACCTGTCCTACCGGATCACAGCATCTTTGTGGGTAAAGAAGGAGGTGGCAGCCGATGAGTGAGGCGAATATAAATCTGAAAATAGGTTTGAAATCAGAAATGAAACGGCTGGCACTGTACCTGTGGTTTTCCTTTGCCATCACATGGGCCTGGTTTCTGATCGCAAATCCTAAGGGCACTTTATGGACGGAAATGCCGGATGCCAAGCAGAGTTTCCTTGCACTGGGAATGCTTTTTCCCACGATCTCCCACATCCTGGTACGGTATCTCACGAAGGAAGGCTTTGCCATGACGGGAGAAGGATCGATGATGCTGGGCATCTCGTTTCGGGACCGCAAATGGATCTGGTTTGTGCTGGCAGGACTTCTTCCCTGGCTTGTATATGAACTGGGGGATGGGATCCGGCTGCTGATCTGCCCGGACTATTTTGATCCGGAGTATTACCGCACTTATGATATCGAAGAGAAGATGCTGTATCTGCTGCCGGTAAATGCCATCGTTTGCGGAGCCATCGGTTCTTTTGCGGCTTTTGGCGAAGAGTGTGGTTGGCGCGGCTATATGATGCCAAAGATGATACGGATCTTCGGCAGACCCAAAGCACTGATCGTCGGCGGTATCGTCTGGGGTCTGTGGCATGCGCCGCTCACCTGTATCGGGCATAACTTCGGAACTGACTACTGGGGATACCCCTATGTGGGGATCCTTAAGCTGTGTCTGCTGTGTACGCTGCTGGGTATCATGCTCACGATTCTGACGGAAAAGAGCGGTTCCGTCTGGCCGGCCGCTATTATGCATGCTGTATTCAACATGCATCCGGGAATCCTGGTGGGCTATGTCAATCCGGACAACGCGGAAGGAGTACGGGCATCGATCGCATCTTACGGTTTCTTCTTTGCTTTGATGATCACAGCGGCGGTGATGCTGGTGGTATGCGGAAAAAAGCTTGACAGAAAAATACTTCGGATGTAGAATTAAATTACTTCGAGGGAAGAAGTAAAGCGGAGAAACAAAATGGAACTGGAAGAATACGGTATACCAAAAGATATTTTTGAAATGATGATACGGTATGTCGACGAGATCAAAGAACTGTTGTCGTCGGAAATCTGGGAAAATATCTTTTTGAACTGTTCGAAAAATGAAATACTGATCTTCTGGCTGCTGTACCTGAAGAAGGAAGTGAATATGACGGAGATCGCCGATTATATTCATGTACCGCTCAATACAGCCACCGGGATGATCGGCAGGCTGGAAAAGAACGGCCTGGTAGAAAGGACCAGATCGGCGGAAGATAAGCGTGTGGTCCTGATCCGTTTCAGCGAGAAGGGGAGCCGCCAGTTTCAGAAACTGATGGGAGAACTGCTCCGGTACGGCGGAAAGATCTTCAGCGAGATGACGGAAGAAGAGGTGCAGTTGTTCTTTAAGATGATCGAGAAGGCGAAGAGAGTCTTAAAAGAAGACCGGAAGAAAGAAGAACCACAGAAGAAAGTAAGGAAGATCGTAATCGAATAAAACAAGAGATCAAGGGCAGCAGATGAGCTGCCCAAAAGATTACACAAATACTTCGATGATGGAACTATTCACAAACGGAACTATATGGAGGAGATGACGATGAACAGGATCTATATTTTCACGGGAAAAGGCGGCGTAGGGAAGAGCAGCGTTGCAGCAGCCCATGCACTGAAAAGCGCGGAAGAAGGAAAAAAGACATTGCTGGTAAGTACGGATATGGCGCATAACCTGGGGGATATCTTTGGGGTAAAACCAGGGAAGGAGATCATGACAGTCCGTAAGAACCTGGACATCTATGAGATCGATCCGACGTATGCGATGAAAAATGACTTTTCGGAATATATGGACTATGTAAAAAAGCTGTTACAGATGGTCGATGATTCCGAAGCTATGGGAATGATCCCCGGGATGGAGGAACTGTTTTCCCTGCTGAAGATCGCGGAGATCTACAAAAGCGAGGTCTATGAGCGGATGATCGTGGACTGTGCGCCGACGGGTGAGACCTTATCGCTGCTGAAATTTCCGGAACTGCTCTCCTGGTATATGGAGAAATTCTTTCCCATCGGAAAAGTGGGCGTAAGACTTCTGGCACCGTTTTCGCAGAAACTCTTCCAGGTGGATATGCCCAATAAGGAAGCCATGAACGAGATCGAGCGGATGTTTGTAAAGCTGATGGAACTGCAGGAAATGCTGAAAGACCGGGAGATCACCAGTGTGCGGATCGTAACCACACCGGAAAAGATGGTGGTCGAAGAAACCAAACGTAATTATATGTATATGAACCTGTACAACTTTAACGTGGATGCGCTCTACATCAACCGCATCCTGCCGCAGGACATCGGCAATGATTTCTTTGACCAGTGGCTGGGGCTTCAGAGGGGATACATTGAGGGGCTGCGCGAAAGCTTTGCGGCGCTTCCGGTCTACGAGATCCCATGGTATGAGGAGGAACTGGTCGGGGAAGCCAATATCCGGCGGATCGTAAATGATGTGCTCACGGATGAGGAAGTGTTTGTTTCAAAAGTCCTGACGCAGAGGGAATGCTTCACGGCAACAGAGGACGGTTATCAGCTGGACATCCATCTCCCGGGGGCTGAGAAGGCGGAGATTGAGCTGTTCCAGGGGGCTACGGATGTGGTGATCAAAATGGGCAACTTCAAACGGAATATCCCGCTGCCCAATGCGCTGCGGACCTATTCGGTATCCGGGGCAAAGTTTGAAGACGGGGTATTACATGTGACATTTGCAAAGGAGGAGACGGACGATGCTGAAAAATAAGATGATAAAGAACGGAGCGGAAATGATGGGCAGGATCAAAGAGGCAGCAGGCTACCAGAGAAAAGCGGTACTGGCGCTGTTTCCGGAGCGTACCAGAGAACATCTGGAAGTGATCGACGGAGAAATCCGGTCGATGATCACGGAATGTGCGGAGGTGCATAGATGCAGTAAGGATATAAATGAAGGTACTCAGAAAGTATCTAAAACCAAGAAGGTAGAGATTATATAATGCGCTTGGCTTCCCCTGGGGGGATACAAATAAAGAAAGGACAATCATTATGAGGATCATTATCTATACAGGAAAAGGCGGCGTGGGAAAGACCAGTATGGCAGCGGCTACGGCGTGCAGGATCGCAAAGAGCGGCAAGCGGGTGCTGGTGATGAGTACCGATCCGGCACACAGTCTGGGAGATTCCTTTGATCAAAAGATCGGGAAAGAGCCGACCAAGATTGCGGAGTGGCTGGATGCTTTGGAGATCGATACGGTCTATGAGAGCGAAAAAAGCTGGGGAAACCTGAAGGGATACTTTAAAGAACTGCTGACTTCCAGAGGAGGAAGCGGTATTGAGGTAGAGGAGCTGCTGGTTTTCCCGGGGCTGGAGGAACTCTTCTCCATGTTTAAGATATTGGATATCTATGAGAGCGGAGAATACGATACCCTGATCGTGGACTGTGCGCCGACGGGCGAGACGCTGCAATTGCTCAAATACCCGGAGCGTTTATCCGGGCTGATCGACAAGATATTGCCGGTCAAGAAGAAGGGGCTAAAGACCATCGGACCCATGGTGGAGAAGATCGCAAAGATCCCGATGCCGGAAGAAAATGTATTTGACGACATCGAGTATCTGATGGATAAGATGCAGCGTCTGCAGGAGCTTCTTTTAAATAAGGATGTGGTGAGTCTGCGTGTAGTGACTACGCCGGAAAAGATCGTGATCAGCGAGGCAAAGCGGAACTTTACATGTCTTTATCTGTATCACTACAATGTGGACGCGGTGATCGTGAACCATATCTATCCGGAGAAAGCGATGGAAGGCTATTTCAGCAAATGGATCCGGCTGCAGGACGACGGACTTCGTGAGATCCGCGAAAGCTTCAGTGAGGTACCGAAGTTTTATGTGGAACTGCAGAAGAAAGAACTTTGTACATTAAGTGTTCTCACTGAGATGGGCGACATGATCTATGGGGATACAGATCCGGATGAAGTGCTGTTCCGAAAAGAAATCTATACGGTGGACAGGGATGCGTCGAATCTTCGGATCTACCTTCCCTATGCAGACAAGCAGGAACTGGAACTCGAGCAGCAGGGACGCGAGATCATGGTCGGGATCCGGAACGAAAGCCGCAGATTCCCGTTACCGGAAGATTTTGCGGAAATGGAGATCGCCGGCGCTAAATTTGCCGACGGATACCTCAACATCCGTTTCGCCTGACCCGACACGGGGACGGTTCTCCGGCTTTTTTTCAGCCACAGGGACGGTTCTCTGGCTCGTTTTGAGCCAAAGAACCGTCCCTGTGGCTGTTCGGGGACGGTTCTCTGGCTTTTTTTTTGCAGAAGCGGGATTTCATGATATAATGAGTCCTGTGTTTATTATTCAAGAGAGAGGAATGACGCAGTGCATTTTTATGAAATCGTTAAAAAATATATAGACGAAAAAGATCCGGAGAGATTACTGGCGATGGGGGCACCGGACGATGAATATGATATAGAGTCGCGAAAGATAGCAGAACGGATCACGGTACAGCATTCTGCGGAAGAAATAGCAGGCATTATAGCAGAGGTGATCAATAAAGCATTTGATTGTGATGATTCACCGGATCTTTATGTTGAAGTCGCACAGAAGATCCGGAAAGAATTGGAAAGCATTGAAGGTGGTATGGAATGACAGAGAGTCAGAAGGAATGGGTAAGGGCGAAAGACCATCTGGTAACAGTGATGGCGCAGCTTGGTTTTCCGGCAGAACTGGGGGAGCAGATCGCAAAGATGCTGGGGAGTCCGAAGGCCATGAGCCGTATGTGCTCTTATCTGTATAATGTAAAACCGAAAAGCGCCGAACTGGTGGTGGATGAAGCTTTGGCCATCTGCTCGGATATCGACCGTTGGAGGGATAAGAAAGCCGCTGAAGACGCGAACGCGAGATACAATGAGATCTTGTATTACGGTTTGGGAACGGATGAAGAATAAATGATGAGAGGGTTTGGAGAAGAGAAAAATGACGGATAATAAGAAACGGGAAAAGGCGATCACGCGGACCAGTATCATAGGGATCTGCGCAAATATTTTTCTGGCGGCATTCAAAGCAGGAGCCGGTCTCGTAGCAGGTTCGGTCGCGATCGTGCTGGATGCGGTCAACAATCTGACGGATGCGTTCAGTTCGGTGATCACGATCCTGGGCATCAAGCTGGCCAAAAAGGAGCCGGATGAAAATCATCCTTTCGGGTATGGGCGGATCGAATACTTCAGTACGATTATGATCGCGCTGATCGTATTTTCTGCCGGCGCAGCATCTCTTGTGGAATCGATCAAAAAGATCATAAATCCCACGAGTCCGGAGTATACGATCGTGACGGTGATCATCATTGTTGTTTCTGTGATCACCAAGCTGATCCTGGGACATTATGTGAAGGCGCAGGGGGAGAAGTATAGTTCGGATGCGCTGGTGGCTTCCGGTTCGGATGCGAGTTTTGATGCGATCATATCGGCATCGACCTTGATCGCGGCAGCAGTCATGTACTTCTGTCACATTTCGGTGGACGGCATTGTTGGTGCGATCATATCGGTCTTTATCGTAAAGGCTGGTCTGGAAATGATGCTGGAAGCTTTTGGGCATGTTCTGGGCAAGCGGCCGGAGAGTGCCATCACCGGAGAGATCAAAGAAACGGTCAATGCCATTCCGGGAGTGCTCGGTACCTATGATCTGATCCTGCACAATTACGGACCGGATTCTGCGATCGGCAGTCTGCATATCGAAGTGGACGGAGCTATGACGGCCAATGAGCTGCATGCGCTGACGCAGAAAGTGCAGGGAGCGGTATTGGAAAAATTCCGTATCTTTATGACGGTAGGCATCTATGCCGTGGATAATGCAGATGAAAACAAGAAAACGATGCGGACGCGGATCACGGAAATCTGCAAAGCACACGATGGTGTGGTCAACTGCCACGGCGTCTATATCGATCCGGAAGAAAAACGAATCTCATTTGATATCACACTGGATTTCAGCATTCGTGAAAAACAGAAGATGTGTGAAGCGATCCGCGAAGAGATCGGGCAGATGTATGCAGGCTATTCCGTAAATGTAAACTGCGACACAAACTACAGCGACTGAGCCATAGGGACTCGCCACGGGGACGGTTCTTTGGCATGTTTTAGCCAGAGAACCGTCCCTATGGCATGTAAATTGGAGAGAAAAACGAAGTGAACATACTGAATCTGGAAAATATTTCGAAAACATATATGTCAAAAAAGGTGCTGAGTAATGTCTGCATCGGGATTGATGATGAGGATAAGATTGGCGTGGTCGGCGCGAATGGTACGGGAAAGTCGACGATACTGGGGATCACGGCGGGGGTGATCGAAGCAGATGAAGGCGCGGTTGTAAAGGGGGCAGGGATACGGATTTCCTATCTACCGCAGGAGCCGGTATTTGATGAGAATAAAACAGTTCTGGAGAATGTGACGGCCGCGATTTACGCAGGCGGGGATCATTGGGACAAAATGGGAGAGATCAAGGCGAATCTGGCAAAGTTTGGTATTGACGACCCGGAATGTAGCCCGTCGATCCTTTCGGGCGGGCAGAAAAAGCGCGCGGCATTGGTGGCGGCGATCATGACACCGGCGGATCTGCTGATCCTGGATGAGCCGACCAACCATCTGGATTCCGAGATGATCGAGTGGCTGGAGGATTATCTCAAACGGTATCGTGGCGCAATCTTTATGGTGACGCATGACCGGTATTTTCTGGATGAAGTGACCAACCAGATCGTTGAGATCGATAAAGGAAATGCTTACCGCTATGCGGCGAATTATTCCGGCTATCTGGAATTGAAAGAGCAGCGGATGGATTATGAACAGGCCGCGGAACGCAAGGCGGCTGCATTGTATAAGAAAGATCTGGCCTGGATGCTTCGCGGAGCACGGGCCCGTTCCACCAAGCAGAAAGCGCATATCAAACGATTTGAAGAACTGAAGGACCGGAAAAAGCCGGAAGAAGAGCGGGCTATGGAGCTGAGTTCGCTATCGGTTCGGATGGGAAATAAGACGATCATACTGGACGGACTTACCAAGAAGTACGGAGAACGGATACTGTTTTCCGATTTTTCGTATCATTTCAAAAAGCTGGATCGCATCGGGATCATCGGTCCGAACGGTTGCGGAAAAACGACTTTGTTAAAATGCATCACGGGCGATGTGACACCGGATCGCGGAACGATCGAGATTGGTCAGACGATCGAGATCGGATATTTCCGGCAGGATAATGTGGCGGTCGGAACGGGCGGGGAAGCTGCCGGCAAAACCATTGATGAGAATATGCGTGTGATCGATTACATCAAGGAAGCGGCAGAGTATATAGCAACGAAAGACGGGCCGGTTTCGGCTTCGCTGATGTGCGAGCGGTTTCTCTTTGACGGGAATATGCAGTATGCGCCGATCTCGAAACTGTCGGGTGGGGAACGAAGAAGACTCTTCCTGCTGAAAGTGTTGATGGGGGCGCCGAATGTGATCGTGCTGGATGAGCCGACCAATGACCTGGACATCGCGACACTCCGTATTCTGGAGGATTATCTGGACACATTTGCCGGGATTGTGATCACGGTATCGCATGACCGGTATTTTCTGGACCGTGTGGTCACGACGATCTTCTCCTTCGAACCGGACGGAAGTATTTTACGGAGCGAAGGCGGATATTCCGATTACCTGGAGAAAAGGAAAATATCTGCGGAAACGGTTGATAAACCAAAGCCGGAAAAGCAGAATGAGAACCGGGATGCGGGCAAGGTGCGGGAAAAGAAGAAGCTGTCTTTTAAAGAGCAGTATGATTATGAGCATATTGAAAGCGAGATCGAGGCACTGGAAAAACGCAGCGAAGAATTGGAGCAGCTGATGGCAGATGCTGCTTCAAATTATTCGAAACTGATCGAACTCGGCAAAGAAAAAGAGGCGGTAGATCTGGAAATCGAGCAGAAATTTGAACGGTTCATGGAACTTCAGGAGTTGGTGGACCGGATCGGAACCTAACATGCCACGGGACGGTTCTCTCTGGCTGGAAAGTAGCCGGAGAACCGTCCCTGTGGCATGTTATGGTTTCTTAGCGATCATCACATCCATACAGTGTTTGTGTGGAGTTCCGCCACTGTTACAATCAAAGACAAATTCCTCTATGTGAGGCAGATGCCAGTCTGTGTAGTAGGTAAAAAGCTCGCCGGACAGCCATTTCTGGCGGAATTCGGATTCGTCTGCGTCCGGTGCACGCTGGATGAAGGGCTTTTCTACAAATACATTCATTACATGCAGACCATCTTCGGCGGTAGAGTTTTGGAGCATTTCGAAAAAGGGGTTTCGTTTCTCCTGCGCAAGCCAGTGCAGGACACCGCTGCAGAAGATGATATCATAAGTTTCCTTGGGCTGGAAATCGTTCATATCCGCCTGAAAAAAGTTGACCGACACACCGCAATTCTCGGCCAGTTTCCTGGCTTTTTCCACACCGGTCTCAGACAGATCAAAGGCGTCCACGAGATAGCCGTTACGCGCCAGAAAGACCGCGTCTTTTCCTTCTCCGCAGCCGATATCCAATACTCGATAAGGCTTTACGGGTGGTTTTCTTTGCATGATCTCATAGCACAGATAATTGGGCTGAAATCCCCAGTAGTATTCTTCGGACTGATAGCGTTTTTCATAGATGGTGGTTTTTCTGGTCTGAAAGCCGAGCAGGGCATCGGTGGTGGTTTCCAGGATCTCAGCCAGTTTCGGCAGAAACTCGATATCAGGGGAGGCGCTGCCTGTTTCCCATTTGGACACTGCCTGGAAAGAAATATGAAGAGCTTCCGCCAGTTTCTGCTGGCTGAAACCCAGTTCCTTGCGTTTCGCTGCGATGCGTTCTCCGATGGTATTACCGTTCATTGTTGCGTTCTCCTTTTTTAGATGCTACAGATCTGCATTGTACTGTTCGGCTGCCGACTTTGTTGTTATGGATATTATTATAATCAGCCCGGTATTACAAGACAATAACGAGCATGTTGAAGTTTCTGCGTAGACTCAACGAGTGGTTGAGTTGTTCCGGCAGTCAAGTCAGCCTTGCCATAGCAGAAGATAAAGCCTATAATAGAACGCATTACAATGAAGTAGCCAGAGAACCGTCCCCGTGGCTGGAAAGTAGCCGGAGAACCGTCCCTGTGGCTGCTTGGAGAAGGCATTGCAGGAAGAGTGATGGAAAATCTGGTATTTAGTTTAAATGCAACGATACCCATCTTTGCGTTGATGGTGCTGGGGTATCTGTTCCGGAAGATCGGACTGATCGATGAGAAGGCAGCTGCCTGGATGAATAAGTTTGTGTTTAAGGCGGCACTGCCGGTGCTGGTCTTTAAGGATCTGGCGGGACAGGATTTTGCAAAGACTTGGGACGGAAAGTTCGTGTTGTTCTGTTTTGGGGCGACATCCATCAGCATTGCGGTCATTGCATTGCTTTCCAAGTGGATCGTAAAGGACCGGGCGAAGAGGGGCGAGTTTATCCAAAGCTCGTACCGGAGCAGCGCGGCACTTCTCGGTATCGCTTTTATCCATAATATCTATGGGGATGCGGCAGCCGGTATGGGGCCGCTGATGATCCTCGGCAGTGTGCCTTTGTATAATATTTTTGCGGTGATCGTTCTGATGCTGACGGCGGAGAACACCGATGATCCGACGCAGGGGCAGGATATGCATAAGCGTATCCGGTCTACCATCCGGGGGATCTTTACCAATCCCATCATCCTGGGCATTGCCGTGGGAATGCTGTGGTCTGTACTGCGTATTCCGCAGCCGAAGGTATTTCAAACGACGATATCCAATATTTCGGCACTGGCTACGCCTCTGGGGCTGATGTCTATGGGCGCTACCTTTGAGTTTCAAAAGGCGTTGAAAGAACTGAAACCGGCGTTGATCGCGTCGTTTATCAAACTGTTTGTACTGGCGGCGGTATTCCTTCCGCTGGCGGTGATGCTCGGTTTTGCCGGGGAGCAGATCGTCGCGATCCTCGTGATGCTTGGTTCGGCAACAACCGTAAGCTGTTATATCATGGCGAAGAGTATGGGACATGAAGGAACGCTGAGCAGCAGTGTTATCATGCTGACTACCTTTGGGTGTTCCTTCTCGCTGACCTTCTGGCTTTTTCTCCTGAGAAGCCTGCAGGTGATATAAGGAATACAGGATCGCTTATCATATTTTTTTATCTCTCGCAATCAATTCTAGCAATTTGATTTATAGATGCTCGTATGTTTAAAATCTCTTTGTCAGGGAGGAGAAAAACATATGAGCATTTATAATTCTGAGTATCATTTCGACACATTAAAGATCAAAGCGGGATACGATCCCAAAGAGCATAATAACGCGGTATCCGTACCCATCTACGAAACGGCTTCCTATGAGATCGGAACGGCAGAGCGGTATGACCGTCTGGCAGCTGCGGAGGAGTCAGGAAATCTGTACAGCCGGGTGAGCAATCCGACCATCAAAGTATTGGAGGACCGCATCGCTGCCCTGGATCATGCAGAAGCGGCAGTAGCAGTTGGTTCCGGTGTGGCAGCCATCACCTTTACGCTGTTGGCATTGGCCGAGTATGGCGGACGGATCCTGACCACCTATCAGCTGTACGGTGGTGTGGTGCATCATATGAATTACCTGCTTCCCAGATTTGGCGTGCAGTTTGACAAAGTGGAAAACGGCAGTTCCGTGGAAGCATTTGAAAAAGCGATTACCAAGGATACCAAAGCCATCTATGTGGAATCGGTAACCAACCCCATGGCGACGGTAACGGATATCGAAGCGTTGGCAGAGCTGGCGCACAGACATAACATTCCGTTGGTGGTGGACAACACACTGCCGACACCGTATCTGTTAAATCCAATCGATCACGGTGCGGATATCGTCGTATACTCCGCAACCAAAGGCATCAGCGGACACGGAAATGCCATCGGCGGTCTGGTGGTAGACAGCGGAAAATTTAACTGGAACAATGGGAAGTTCCCGCAGTTTACGGATGAGAACATCGCCATCAAGGGAAGAAATGACAACGGAAGAAGCTATCTGGAGGTGTTCGGAAAAAGCGCTTTCGCCGGAAAGATCCGTACCGATTATCTGACCAATTTCGGGGCAGCCTTAAGTCCGTTCAATGCTTATCTGATCCTTTTAGGCATCGAGACCATCTCGGAGCGTGTAGAAAAACAGGTGAAAAACGCAAGAGAGATCGCGAAGTTTCTGGAATCCAGACCGGAAGTGGAATGGGTATCTTATCCGGGCAGTTCCTACTATAAATATGAAGTGCTGGCAAAGAAATATTGCCCGAACGGTGTGGGACAGCTGTATTCCTTCGGCCTGAAGGGAACGGAAGAAAACATCTATAAATTTGTGAATGCCGTAAAAGTGTTTAGTTATCAGCTGAATCTCGGGGATGCCAGATCACTGGTTGCCAATGTGAGCCGCACATCCCACGGAGAACTGACAGAAGAGGAATTAAAGAGAGCAGACATACCTGCCAACGCGATCCGCATCTCCATCGGGATCGAAGATGTACGGGATCTGAAAAATGATCTGGCCCGTGCGCTGGACATTGCGTTTCACGGCGCAGCACAGGAGGTAGCATGAGCGTATTTGACTGGCAATTCTTTTACAAAGCGATCCCCATCGTACTGAAGGACGGGCTACTCAATACCCTGAACTTAACGATCGTCACTTTTGTGTTTGCCTGCCTGATCGGCTTGCTCACGGCGCTGATCAAGATCTATAAGGTACCGGTACTGCAGCAGATCAGCATCGTATATGTTTCCTTTTTCCGGGGAACACCGCTGCTGGTACAGATCCTGATCTTTTACTACGGACTGCCGACGATCCTGAATCACTATTTTGAGAAACTGGACATCAGCAAGATCCCGCCCATCATTTATATGTATGTAGTGTTTTCGCTTTGCTACGGGGCATACATTTCGGAAGTGATGCGCTCTGCGATCCTCTCGGTAGATAAGGGACAGCACGAGGCGGCTTATTCCATCGGAATGTCAGGGGCAAAAGTACTTCGCCGCATCGTTTTCCCGCAGGCACTGTCCAATGCGCTGCCCAATCTCGGGAACTATTTTGTGGACATCGTGAAAGGCACCTCGCTGGCATTTACCGCAACTGTGGTTGAGGTACTGGCAAGCGCAAAGATCATCGGAGCAAGAGACTACCGTTTCTTTGAGGCTTATCTGGCGGCGGCGCTGGTATACTGGATCGTTTGTCTGATCTGTGAAGTGGCATTTAAAGGAGTGGAAAAACGCTCCAGAAAATACGAAAGGAGGCTGGCGTGATATGAGCGAAGCATTTATCAGCATTCGGGGACTCAAAAAAAATTTCGGAAAGAACGAAGTGTTAAAAGGCGTTGATCTGGATGTGAAGGAAGGAGAGAAAGTCATCATCATGGGATCGAGCGGTTCCGGCAAATCCACGCTGCTCCGTTGCATGAATCGTTTGGAAAAGTCTGACAAGGGGATCATGGTATTTGATCAGCATACGATCGATCTGGGGCATTGGACCAAAAAGGACATCCGGTATGTTCGCAGCAATTCCTCCATGGTGTTTCAGGGATACAATCTGTTCAAGCATATGACGGTACTGGAAAATGTGATGGAAGGGCTGGTGCAGTGCAAGGGCATCCCCAAGGCGGAGGCGAAGGACATTGCGATCCATTATCTGGAAAAGGTCGGACTTTCGGAACGCCTGGATTATTATCCGTCGGCACTTTCCGGCGGGCAGCAGCAGAGAGGGGCGATCGCAAGAGCGCTGGCTCTGAAACCGAAAGCCGTATTTTTTGACGAACCCACATCGGCACTGGATCCGGAACTGGTGGCAGAAGTCCTTTCCGTCATGGAAAAGATTGCGGAAGAAGGCGTTACGATGATCGTGGTGACACACGAAGTGGGCTTTGCAAGAGACATTGCGGATAAGGTGGTCTTTATGGATAAGGGTGTGATCTGTGAAGAAGGCAAACCGGAACAGATCCTGTATTATCCGAGAAATGATCGTACCAAAGAGTTCTTAAATCTGATCGCATAGACGGATTGGGAGATAAATAAAGAGAGATAAGGGAGGAAAACGAAAATGAGAAAACAATGGATCAACAAGGTGCTGGCGGCAGCATCGGTACTGACGATCGGAGCGCTTACCGCGTGCGGATCAGAGGTACCGGCAGAAACGGTACAGGCAGCGGCAGGGAATGCGGGCGCAGAGGCAGCGTCAGAGCAGGCGGAGGTATCCCAGGATGCCTTAAGCTCGGAACCGACGCAGGCAGAGCAGGATACTTTGGAGGCGGCAACGGAACTGCCGGAGAAGATCGTGGTAGGTATCATGCCGGATTATCCGCCGTATGATTATCAGGATGCAGACGGCAACGCAGCCGGATATGATGTGGAAGTGACCAAGGAAGTGGCAGCAAGGCTTGGAATCGAAGTGGAATTTCAGATCTATCCGTGGGAATCACTTCTTCCGGCACTGGAATCCGGCCGTATCGATGCGGTAACTGCGCAGATCTATCGTTCGCCGGAGCGTGAAGAAAAGTTCTATTTCAGCGCGGCACCTTACTATCGTTCGGATGTGAACATGATCGTGAAGGGAGATTCTACGGCGGAAACCCTGGAGGATGTGCTGGAACAGGAACTGGTATTTTCCGTGATCCCGGGACAGTTGAATGAACAGTATCTGAATGAGGCAGGGATCAAGTCTTCTTATTTTGAAGGCTCCAGCCAGACACAGATCGATGATGTACTGGCAGGGCATTCGGACGGCTTCTTAAACCAGTGGGCGCTGGTAAACCAGATTCTGATCGACAAAGGAGATGAGGGCGCACTGAAGTCCATCGGCGAGCCGCTGGCAAGCGATTTTGTATACGCAGTATTACCGAAGACCGATGCCGGATGGGCACTTGGCGAAGCGTTCAGCAAGGTGTATCTGGAGCTGGAGGCGGACGGAACCCTGACCAAACTGGCGCAGGAATACCTGGGCGATCCGGTAGTGGAAGGCCTGGAAGCCGGTGTAGTAAAGTAAATTCAATCATATAAGAAAACCAGCCGGAGGGACGGTTCTGTGGCATGAAACCAGCCAGAGAACCGTCCCTGTGGCATGAGTTTGTTCTTGTGAGAAGCGGGAGACTATGGTATACTTGCTTGCGTACATGCTGTTTATTGCAGCGGATGAGGGAGGAAGAACATGAAACTGAAAACAAGACTTTTTATCTTTCTGGCAATGATGGGAATCATATTTTCCGTAATGGGGATCCGGGACTGGATGTGTCTTTCAAAAACACCGAAGGATATCACTGATCTGTGGGATTATGATTACAGCAGATTAAAGGCGGGCGATCATGTATGCTTTGATGTGACTCTGGTATGGGATACGATCGGCTCCAGTATCGAGCAAACGAAGACCATGGGGGTTACCACGTCGGAAAGAGAAACCGGTCGTTATTATCTGATACCGTTCTGTCAGGAGGAAGATGATGAATATATTTATCCGACCCCTTTTCTGCTGGCAGAGATCCCGAGCCGCTACAATTCTGCTTTGGATGCACAGATCAGTAAAACGGATACCTGGTGGGCGAAGGACGAGGATTTTTCAACTGTGCCCGGCAGTTCCCTGCATTTTGACGGAAAGCTCGTAAAAATCCCGAACAAGCTGCGCAAGGATATCGAGGCAAGCGTTCTGGACGGAGAACGCCTGGAAGATTATATGCTTCCGGTCATGTTTGAGCCGATCGCAAATCCCGGGGCAGCAAAAGGAATGTCAATTATAGGTATTATCTGCCTTGGTATTACAGTGGCTATTTTGGTTGTAATGTTGAAGCAAAGAGGCAGTGCTCCGGCAGATTACGGAATGCCTCGTACTGCGAAGAACGGTTTTAGCCCGCAGGCGACAAACATGGCTGGTACAGCTCAGGGATTTGCCGGTCAGCAGCCGCAGAACACGGGAAGTTTTGGAATGCCGACGGGAGCGCAGCAGCCACAGAATACGGGAAGTTTTGGAGCACCGATGGGAGGTCAGCAGCCGCAGAACACGGGAAGCTTCGGAGCACCGATGGGAGGCCAGCAGCCGCAGAACACGGGAAGCTTCGGAGCGCCAATGGGAGGCCAGCAGCCGCAGAATAACGGAAGCTTTGGGACACCGATGGGAGGTCAGCAGCCGCAGAACACGGGAAGTTTTGGAATGCCGACGGGAGCGCAGCAGCCGCAAAATAATGGCAGTTTTGGATTCCCGAGTGTGAATCCGCAAGCGCAAAATACAATAGGTACCTTTGGGATGGCGAGCCAGCAGTCTGCGCCGTCGGGCCCCGCACCTTTAGGACCGTCGCAGCCGCTGGGAAGCTCCGCGCCGACACAGACTACCGAACCGGCATCCATCTTCGGAAGCGCACCGCAGAACAAGACTGACGAACCGGCATCCATCTTCGGAAGCGCACCGCAGAACAAGACTGAAGAACCGGCATCGATCTTCGGAAGCGCACTGCAGAACAAGACTGACGAACCGGCATCCATCTTCGGAAGTGCGCCGCAGAATAAGCCGGCAGAAACACCGTCGATCTTTGCGGACGAACCGCAGAATAAGTCAACCGGGACGCCTTCCATCTTCGGAAGCGCACCGCAGATACAGACACAACCTACTACGACACCGGTATCCATCTTTGGAGAACCGGATCCGGAGGAGATCGAGAAAGCTAAAAAAGAACAAGAAGCAGCCGAGAAAGCAAAGAAAGAGGAAGAAGCAAGAGCACAGCTGCTCAAGGCAATGGCGTATGCATCTTCTCATCCGGCCGTACTTCCGCTGGGTGGCGGAGCAACGGCGGTACAGCAGTCTACCCAGGCAGCAACCCTGCCGTTGGGCGTAAATCCGACACAGGTAAGCAGCGGACCGGCGAATACTCCATCAGCACAGGCTACAGAGAATGCAACCGGCAGTACATCCGGGCAGCAGGCGGGAGAGGTTTCTGCAAGCGAGAAATCTTCTGCAGAACAGCCGGCAGCTTCAAATACAAGCGAAAGTGCACCGTCGCAGCAGAATAACAATTCAGTGCTCGGAAACGCGCCTACACCGAATAACAATCCGTTGTTTGGAAGTGCGCCTACACCGAATAATAATCCGTTGTTTGGAGGCGCGGTACAGCAGCCGGCATCTTCTCCGGCAGAGACAAGTGTACCGACACAGCAGAATAACAATCCGCTGTATGCCAATACCCCGGCGCAGCAGCCGGCAGCGTCACCGGTAGGCGCAAGTGTGCCGACACAGCAAAACAACAATCCGCTGTATGCCAATACCCCGGCACAGCAGCCGGCAGCGTCACCGGTAGGCACAACGGCACCAACGCAGCAGAATAACAATCCGATCTACGGAAGTGCTCCGGCAGCGACTTCGAAATCGGCCAAGGAGGACGAGAACGCGCCTTTGTATGCGGATAATACGGAGATGAAGAAAGTGTTCAGCGGAGCGTTTGCGAATAATAACAACAATAATACCTGACAAGGGGTCCGGATGGCCCAAGATGCAGGAATCTTTATCAGTACCGTCATCGTACGCGGGATACGTGTCGATGACGGTCTGTTTTATGACGATCATATCTGCACTGTTTCTATGGTGTGGGCGCGGTGATCAGCCCCTATATCATGGCAGCTGTGCTCAAACACGCAAGATGGAATGAGGTGGGCATCGCGATCATGCCCGGATATCTGTTGCTGTTTGCGATATTGAATATCGGCATGCTGGAAGCGGCCTATAAAAAGACCGATGCAAATAAATAGAAGAGCATTCGCAAAAAATGATCGTTCTTTGTATCGTTTTATAAGATGTGGTATGATCAGGGGGAAGGTATAGTAAGGAACAGTTGTAAATGACATCATCGGAAACGGAGGTTGCAAAAAAATGGTCTATTATGTAGATGGCAGTGTGAAAGTGAATGGAGACGGCAGCAGTGAAAAGCCTTTTCGCAGGATCAATGAGGCGGCAGCGGTGGCTATGTCCGGAGATGAAGTGATCGTTCGTCCGGGGATCTACCGGGAAGATGTGAATCCGATCAATGCGGGAAAAGAAAAAGCCAGGATCGTATATCGCTCTGAAAAGCCGCTGGCAGCGGTGATCACAGGTGCAGATGTATTTACGACATGGGAGCCGTATCAGGGTGACACATGGAAGCTGACGGTGCCGAATTCGTATTTCGGCAGTTATAATCCCTATACCACCTATGTCAGCGGTGACTGGCTGAATATCACCGTTCCTGTACATACCGGAGAGGTATTTCTGAACGGAAAATCTTTATATGAGCGGGATACTCTGGATAAAGTATTAGATCCGGATTTTTATGAGCCTTCCTGGGACCGGGAGTTTACCAAGCATACCTGGTATACCGAGCAGGATGCGGAGAAAGACGAGACGGTGATCTATGCCAATTTCCAGGGCAAGGATCCCAATAAGGAGCTGGTAGAGATCAATGTGCGTCCGCATTGTTTCTGGCCGGTGGCGGAGCATGTGGACCATATCACACTGGACGGTTTTACCGTGACAAAGGCAGCGACACAGTGGGCGCCGCCGACGGCTCTGCAGGAAGGCATGATCGGTCCGCACTGGTCCAAGGGCTGGATCATTGAGAATTGTGAGATCTCACATAGCAAGTGTTCCGGTATTTCCCTTGGAAAATATAGACAGCAAGGGAACGATAACAAGTGGCTGCATTATAAGTATAAAGATGGGGCCCAGACCCAGAGAGACTGCTCCCTGATCGCGCAGCTGGACGGCTGGAGCAAGGAGACGATCGGCTCCCATATCGTAAGAAACTGCGACATCCACGACTGCGGGCAGACCGGTATTGTAGGAAATCTCGGCTGTGTATTTTCGCTGATCGAGAATAACCATATTCATCATATCAATAATAAGAGAAATCTGGCCGGCGCAGAGATCGGCGGGATCAAGCTGCATGCGGCAATTGATGTGATCATCCGGAACAATCATTTCCACGACTGCACCAGAGGTATCTGGCTGGATTGGCAGTGCCAGGGAACGAGAGTTTCTTCCAACCTGTTCCACGACAACTGTTTATCCAGGGAGCATTTGTTAAAGCCGGAGTGCGCGGAAGGCTTGGGTCTGGGGGAAGACCTGTGGATCGAGATCGCGCATGGACCGACGCTGGTAGATAATAATGTAATGCTGAGTGAACGCAGTGTGCGTCTGGCAGCCCAGGGTGTAGCATTTGTACACAATCTGTTCGGCGGAGCCATCACCGGCGTTGGACGCGGTGTGAATAACGGTTCCGTACAATACGCATCTCCTCGCTATACGCCGATCCATAAACAGCACAGTACGGCGATCACCGGCTTTATGACGGTACTTCACGGTGATGTGCGTTTCTATAATAATGTATTTGTACAGCAGGAAGTACGGCAGGGGCTGGAAGATCTGTGCGCACCCCTCAGAAATGATGAGTGGGACAGCTTCAATCTGGAATGCGGTACGATCCCTTACAGCGGATATATGAAGCAGGCAGACTGGGAAAAATGTTTTGAAGGCTATTGCGGTGAAGGCGCAGACAAGCCCAGAGACCGCTATTATATGCCGTTGCCGGTATGGACCGGAGGTAATGCATATTTTAACGGTGCGAAGACCTGCGATATCGAAGAGGGAGCCTATGTGGACACGGAACACAAGGTGGAGGTATCGCTAAAGGAAGAGAATGGTCAATATGTTGTTGTCAGCGACTATATGAAGTATCTGCCAAAGGTATCGTTATGCGCTACAGAACAGCTTGGGGAAGCCTTTGAGCCGGAGGAGCGTTTTGAAAATCCGGATGGCAGCGATATTGTATTTGATACGGATATTTACGGAAAAAAACGTGTTGACAATATTTTGGCAGGTCCGGTAGCCGGATGATCCGATCCTGAAAAAAGATGTATAAATGATGTGAAAAGCCTTGAAAATCAATGATTTCAGGGCTTTTTTATTACGGCGGATTTCGGCGTGCTAAATGGTGGAAATTTGCACGGATTTTATGTCACCGGGCGTGCTAAATTCGTGCCAAATGTTCTGTAAATCACTTTTTTTCGACCCGAATGTTCACATAAATGAGGGAAAATTGACTATTTCAGTCAATGGCGACATCAAAATTTAGGCCGATTTTTATCAAGATATGGTGTTTGTGAATTCGTTAGCACGATATTTTGTAAACCAGCACGCAAGCAAAAATTTTCCGGAAAAAAATACTTGATTTTTTGTTTGCCTTTTAAAAATCGCATTCGTATAATCACATCATAGCCGAACACGAGATGTAAACATAACACCGAAACAAAGCAAAATGTTATGTATACGAAAAAGGGTTCGACGGGTTACAGAAAATCAATTGAGAGGGATTATGGAAACTATGGCTGAGGAAATGACAGTAACAATGATGGAAAAGGAACTGGACGAGTTCATCACTTATCTGAAAGAAGTGAAGAAGACTTCCCACAACACGGAGCTCTCTTACAAGAGAGATATCGCAAAGCTGGAAAAGTTCCTGCAGATGCAGGGGATCACAGATATCTCCAAGATGACCGTGACAACATTACAGTCTTATGTGCTGTATATGGAAAAGGGTGGTGCTGCAGCGGCGACCGTGTCCAGAAACATCGCATCCATTAAAGCATTTTTCCATTTCCTGTTCCGTAAGGGATATGTAAAAGAAGATATTTCCGAGGATCTGAAGGCACCGAAGATCGAAAAGAAGATGCCGGAAATCCTGACCACCGATGAAGTGAACCGCCTGCTGGATCAGCCGAAAGGTACGACACCGAAGGACATCCGCGACCGCGCAATGCTGGAACTGCTGTATGCTACCGGTATCCGCGTATCCGAGTTGATCGGTCTGAAGGTATCGGATGTAAATCTGCAGATCGGCTACATCATCTGCCGTGACGCAAGAAAAGAGCGTGTGGTTCCGTTTGGCGCACCGGCAAAGAGAGCGCTGGGCGAATACATTCGCAATGCAAGAGAACTGATGCTGGCAGATCAGACTTCCGATGTACTGTTTACCAACTGCTCCGGTCAGCCGATGAGCCGTCAGGGCTTCTGGAAACTGGTAAAATATTATGCACGGAAAGCCGGTATTACCGCAGATATCACACCGCATACCCTGCGTCATTCCTTTGCAGCACATTTGGTAGAGAACGGTGCAGACCTGCGCAGTGTACAGGAAATGTTGGGACATTCCGATATTTCCACCACGCAGATCTATGCGAATATGTCGCAGAACAAACTGCGTGAAGTGTACGCAAAGAATTTCCCGAGAGGGTAATTCATCCTAAAAAGCCATTCACGATACTTTTTCTCCTCTATAAAGAAACAAGGTAGCCCATGTTGGACTACCTTGTTTCTTTATAGAGGGAAATTCGCGAATTATACAAGATCCGCGATATCGTAGATCAGCTGCTCGGAATCGGCCCAGCCCAGGCAGGGATCCGTAATGGATTTGCCGTAGATGCCTTCGCCGATCTTCTGCGAACCTTCTTTGATATAGCTTTCCACCATAACGCCCTTGACCAGATTTTTGATGTCCGCATTGACGCGGCGGGAGTGCAGTACTTCCTTGACAATTCTGGGCTGCTCCGCAAATTTCTTGCCGGAGTTGTTATGATTTGCATCGATGATGCAGGCCGGGTTTACCACATTGCTTTCCTGATACAGTTCCAGTAACAAAGCCAGATCTTCATAATGATAATTCGAGATCGAAGAGCCATGCTTGTTCACGGCACCACGCAGGATCGCGTGTGCATACGGATTACCGTCGGTCTTTACTTCGTAGCCACGATAGATGAAAGAGTGCGGTCTTTGTGCTGCATAAATGGAATTGAGCATTACCGAAAGATGTCCGCTGGTCGGATTTTTCATACCCGCAGCTACATCGAAACCACTGGTGGCAAGACGGTGCTGCTGGTCTTCCACGGAGCGTGCGCCGATGGCTACATAAGATAAGATATCGGATACATAATGCCAGTTCTCCGGATAGAGCATTTCATCTGCCGCGGTCAGATGGGTTTCGGACATGACACGCAGCTGCATCTGGCGCATAGCGATGAGACCTTGCAAAAAGTCGGGAGCCTGTTCGGGATCCGGCTGTGCCACGATACCCTTATAGCCGTCGCCGTTGGTACGCGGTTTGTTGGTATAGACGCGAGGGATCAGCACCAGGCGATCCTTTACCTTGTCGTTGATCTTTGCAAGACGGTTTGCATAATCGCAGACCGCTTCTTCGTTATCTGCGGAGCAGGGACCGATGATCACCAGAAACTTATCGCTTTTTCCGGACAACACATCAAAGATCTCCTGATCCCGTTTCTTTTTTAATTCCGCAAGCTCTGCAGGAACCGGATACTGTTCACGGATCTCGTCCGGTGTAGGAAGCTTACGAATAAATTCAAATGCCATTTTTTGTTTCCTCCCCTGAATTTTCCAGTCCAAAGTATAACATAGATAAAACTAACTATGCAAGCGGAGATTTAGTATTGTGTCGGATCTTGCGTTGTATCCTGCATCTGAGAGAAGTCGAATTCTCTTTCGCTGATCCCGTATCTGCCACAGGCGATATAGAACAACGCAGACGATACGAGACCAAAAGGATTTATGGCCTGACCGATCATACTTGAACGGTTTACAAAACAAACAGTTGACGAGGCGGCGCTAGTCGTTGTATATTACAAACAATCTGACAGACAAACCATTGAAGCGGAAGAAAAAGTGTCTGATCACCGAGTGAGATGCAAATCTCCCAGCGAGTCCGGGGTGGTGTGAGCCGGGTGGTACGATGGATGCGTGAGAATACAGAGTTCTCTTATATGGGCCGCTGAGGGCATGGGGAAAGGATGAAAACATCCGAGTATCCGTGACGTAAGGCATACGTTAGTTGCCGGGGATATGCAGGTATCCCGCAAGCGCACGAAGTCAAATTCGTGAAACAGGGTGGCACCGCGGATAAAGAATCTTATTCGTCCCTGACAGAAACTAAGGTTTTCTGTCGGGGATTTTTGTTTTATCAAACTATTACAAAGGAGGATCAGAAAAATGATCAAAGAAGCAATCGTAAAAATCGTAAACAAGGGTGATTTAACTTATGATGAGGCCTATGCCGTAATGAATGAGATTATGAGTGGTGAGACTTCCGCAACACAGAATGCGGCATTTCTGGCAGCGCTGTCCACGAAGAGTGCAAAGGCCGAGACCACCGATGAGATCGCAGGCTGTGCGGCGGCAATGCGTGATCATGCGACAAAGGTAGATACCGGTATGGATGTTCTGGAGATCGTAGGTACCGGCGGTGATAATGCAGGCAGCTTCAATATTTCCACAACCACAGCGATCGTTTGTGCAGCAGCCGGTATCAAGGTGGCAAAACATGGTAACCGTGCGGCATCTTCCCTTTGCGGTACGGCAGACTGCCTGGAAGCGCTGGGTGTGAATATCGAGCAGAGCCCGGAGAAGTGTGTGGAACTGTTAAAGGAAGTGGGCATGTGTTTCTTCTTTGCACAGAAGTATCACAGCTCTATGAAATATGTAGGATCGATCCGTAAGGAACTGGGCTTCCGTACGGTATTCAACATCCTGGGGCCGCTGACCAACCCGGCAATGCCGACCATGCAGCTGCTGGGTGTATATGATGAATACCTTGTGGAGCCGCTGGCACAGGTACTGGTAAATCTGGGTGTTAAGCGCGGTATGGTGGTATACGGTATGGACAAGCTGGATGAGATCTCCCTGTCCGCACCGACCAAGATCTGTGAGATCAAGGACGGATGGTTCAAATCTTCCATGATCAAGCCGGAAGATTTCGGATTTGAGCGTTGCACGAAGGAGGATCTGAAGGGTGGTGCTCCGGCAGAGAATGCAGATCGGAAGAGCTTCGTCGGTGG
>JAFXQR010000107.1 GCA_017526985.1 Lachnospiraceae bacterium | reverse complement strand
CGCGGAATGATTTCGGCGGCCGCAGGATGCTAGCGGCGTAACCGCGGGTTCTCGCCGGTTTGTTTGAGCGGCAGATATTCTGCTGTTGAAACAAGGCCGTGAGAAGTGCCCACAGCCTTTGTACATTGATAGATGAATAAGTTGTATTTTCGCAGTCAGGATGCATAGTCGCTGAGTGCTGCTGATATCGCAACAGCGTTAGTTGAATCCGGGAGCCATTCCAGTAAGCGTTCATTGGTTTCGGCATCTGCCAGATCGTTGATCATAATGCCGAAGTTTTGCTGTGGAATAAACAGGAAGCTTCCTGACAGACCGTGGATCAGCATCACATCTATGGTGTGTTTGTGGATGATCAGCCGGAGTTCCTCGACATCCTCGGAAAGATGCAGGATCTCCCAGGAACCGATATCCAGAACGAACTGTTCCTGGTCGGTATCAAGATGCTGGTAGGAAAAGAATTTCATGGTAGTCGCCTCCTATCCGAGATTCTGATTGCTGACAGCTGCAAGGATCACTTCGGAATCGATGCATTTTTTATCGGTCTGAGCTCCGATCATGATGGCATCGGTCATGATGTTGTCGATCATTCGGGGACTTCCGTGAGAATGTCCTGCGATCGCAGCGAGTGCGGCATCATCAATGATTGCTTTGGAAGAGCCGGCACAGATCAGCTTGTGGATCACATAGTCGGCAGACTCTGTATCCGTCAGGCCTTCAAAGTTGTAGTGAACAGTGATGCGCTGACGCAGGGCTTCGTGGACCGGACGCCGGAGCGTATCGTTGAGATACGGTTCGCCACAAAGGATCAGGGTAAAGCAATTGATGGAATCAAAGCCGCAGTTCATGATCATCTTGATGTCGTTTAAGATGCCGGTAGAAAGATACTGTGCTTCATCGACGGCAAGGATCAGCGGACGGCGCTTATCTTTGTAGAGGCTGTAGATCTCATCCTGGATCGCTTTGAACATCCCGGTCTTGCCACCTTTGTCACTGAGACCTAAGATCTGACAGATCTGCTTGTAGAATTCGGCGACGCTGATGGTAGACAAACTGATGTACTCTACATGATAGAGGTTAGGGTTCAGATCCTTTGCAAAACAGCGCAGACAAAAGGTTTTCCCATCACCGGGTTTTGCAGTGAAAACACCGATGCCGCGGGTATCTTTCAGATAATCCAGACGGGAGCGCATTTCCTTGAAATCCCTGGAAACGAAGCAGTCTTTAATGGCGAGCTGCTGTTTATCAAAGGGATTAAACTGCAGCGAATAATAATCGTTAAACATTGGGACCTCCGATCTTTGAATAATCAATGGAAGGCTGATTGTTGCGTTTGGTCCGGCAGTTTTCGTTCTTGTTGGTCACACGAAGAGGATAGTGCTTATCTTCAAAGAGGATAAAGGCGGAATCCATATCTGACGGACGATAACGGATATCTACCGTCTGTGAGATGAACTGCATCGGTACATCGTAGGAAACGGTATCGATGGAAACGGTTGCATCCTTGCGTACCTTGCGGGTGATGCGGTTCAAAAAGCTTTCTTCAAGCCATTCACGGGACTGAGGCAGGCGGATTGCGTTATGGGAAGCCTGATAGCGGTCAAAGGGAGTACAGCCAATACCGGAATGCAGCGTAGTATTATAGCTGCGGATGTATTCCTGGAACAAGATGTTGAACTCCTTTAAGGAATGAATCTTGTCTGTATCCAGACCGTAAACCCAGCGTTCCTTGGTGGTGCGCCAGAACCGTTCGATTTTCGCTTTGCTTGCCCCATCACGGACTTTGGTATGGAGCAGTACCGTTCCAATGGCTCCACAGATCAGCGCCAGCTGATCGTTGGAGTAAGGAGATCCATTATCGGTATAAAGTTTTACCGGAATGCCATAGGTGGCTACAGCGTGTTTAAAAACGGACTGGAAGTTGGCGGCATTATCACTGTAGAAAAGCTCCCCGGCAACGATGAGTCTGGAATGATCATCGATGATGCAGATGGCGTAAACTCGGCGGGATCGACCGTCTTCTGTGATGTGCGGGAAGTAGCAGGTATCCGTCTGCCACATTTTTCCGAAAGAGTCTTCCTCAAAGGCTTTTCGGTCCTGCATGTTGGGATTGCGGGCGCCTTTCAGATCATTGCGTTTGATGAATCGCTGAACAGAGTCCACGCTGACCTTGGCATCCAGGAAACCGGTCTGGATCAGTTGAGAATGGATCTGTGTAGCGTTCAGCCGGGGGAATTCCTGCTTGATCCGGTAGATCTCTTCGATGGCAACATCGGTGAGTGCGCGGGAAGTACCTTTGTCCGAGCGTTCGTTTGGGAGAAGTGCTTCGATACCGCCACGCTGGTACTCGGATACCCACTTCTCAACGGTTTTGTAGCTGACATTTCGCAGAGAACCGTCGGGATAGCGTAAAGGTTTTTCGGTGATACGCTTGTAATACGCGGTTCTGGAGTCATCAGGATAAAGCTCCTGGATGACGGGAGCGATGATGGCGAACCTGAACTGAGCCATATCCGCCGGTTTGATGGTTGTTTTGTTTGTGCTCATAATGATTACCTCCTATGAGGCCATCATAAGTGAGGAGAGTATGGATGACGATACACAGGTCGTGTGGTCAATGAAAAAAATCCGGACTGCCCCGGCAGCTCCGCGGGTAAGGTGCAGGATTTTTGTGAGACTGCAGAAATGAGATGCCGGTCTGTAAGAAGAATGAGGATGCGAAAGCAGAGAAGGGATCCGTTCCCCGGAGGAGCTCGAGTGATCTGCGTTCATCCAGTTCCATAGAGACCAGAAGCCCCAGCCACTCCTTGCGGTGTTTATGAAAAAGATCTTTCCACCGATAGAAGGTCTTGATGGAAATGTTGTATTTCTCACAGACAGCTTCTATAGGGATCAGATGGATGAAATGGTCACATAACACAGCCAGGATAAAGAAAAGCGTGTATTGACGGTAAGGGATGATGGGATCCGGCAGGATGGCGTGTGTAGCGCCGCAGGAGCAGATCACACGAAGGATCTTCAGGTTTGAAGTGACAACGCAGTTGTTCAGGAAATCTATGAGATAGCGGTCATAATAAGCGTGGACAGAACAATCGCCCTTGCGCTTGCAGTAAGGACAGACTTCATCTTCGGGGCAGAAGGAAGCCATGCAGGAAGAGTGATAAAACTTTCCTGAAGTATTTGCGAAAATCAACTTGCAATTGATCAGGTTCTTTCGTATCATAGGCATATGCATAGCTCATGGGTATGCGTAAAAGCATAAGCATGGGTATGTGGCGTTCTCTTTAGGGCATGACCCTGTATGCAGAGAATGCTTGTTTGATGGGAGAAAGAACGGCTTTCCACGGCGTAGGTTCTTTCTCTTTTTATATGCGCAACATGAATGACTATATCAGAGAACCGGATTTGGAACAAGGAATAATAGAGTGCGGTAAGATACCGCATGTATACAGAGGATAAAAACAGAAACTCAGAAATTAATCTGCCGTAAACTTACGGTCGGAGAGAAATACAGCGTGACGCGCTACAGTATATGACAATCGGTGATATCATAGACAGAGAAGTAGAAGAAGCAGTAGAAAAAGCAGTAGAAAAAGCGGTAGAAGAAGCTGTAGAAAATAGTACCAAGCAAACTAAGGTCAATGATATTCTGGAATTGCTGGAAGATGCGGATGGGGATATTTCAGATGCGCTGAAGGAAGAACTGGTGGCGGTGACGGATCCGGAACAGTTGAAAATTCTTCTGAAATATGCTGCGAAAGCAGATAGCGTAGCAGAGTTTGAGCAAAGGATGAAGGAAATACAGCAGTAAATGGTAAATAGAAAGTGATGAAAAGAGCCTTTCCGTTTTTGGAAAGGCTCTTTTGTAAACATATAGGTGTATTATATGATGACTGCCACCAGAGTACTTTATTTTCCGTACCATCCGATGCCTTCATCGATCCAGCCTGCGGCCAGAAGAGCGCTGCGTTCCTCTGCGCTCATGGTGTAATGATGGGAGCCTGCGGGGGTAGCGGCCGGATTGTACAGACGGTAGAGCGGTGTCTGGCCGCCGGAGTGCCAGCCGATGCCCTGATCTTCCCAGCCGGCAGCGATCAGGCTGCCCAGTTCCGCACTGCCGGTGGTGTAGTGATGATAATCCGCTTCTTTGTTATAGACCCGGTAAACCGGAGTGCTTGACTGCGTCGGTGTCTGCCAGGCTTCGCCTTCATAGATCCATCCGGCTGCTTGAAAACTGTCGCGTTCCGCGGCGCTGATGGTGTAGAGATGTTCTCCTGTTGTGGGACGGAACAAGCGGTATACCGGGACGGTCTCGCCGGAGATGGGGGTACCGCCATTTGCCGGAGCAGGTCCGGCCGGGGTATTCTGCGGTTGCGGACGGTCATATGGGTCAGAGTTAAAATCTGCGACCAGGACAAAATGGCCGGAAGCGCGCAGTGTAAAGTGAGGGCGGTAATCTGCAGGGGAACCTTCCGAGATCTTCAGGAAATTGTTTTCCGGCAGCAGCTTTTCCACGCCGTTTACAGTATAGTACAGATCAATACCGCTGTAGGTAGAGGTGGAGTTAAAAATGATCACACCCGGCCCAGTGAGGCGGCCGCCCGGTTCCACAGTAAGGGATCTGCTGATCTCCAGACCCTGAGGATCGGGGCTGAAGGCTTTCATGGTAACGGTGACGCCGGCTTTGATCACGCAGTTGTCGTAGCGGTTGATGAATTTTGTCAGAGTGGTGTCAGATGACCAGACCACATCATTGGCGGCACGGGCAGACAGCGTGGGGAAACACGCTGTGATCAGCGCACAGCACAACAGGATTGCAACGATTCTTCTCTTATCCTTCATACCGGATCCTCTCTTTCTTTTTTGATTTGTGATGTTATGTAAGCAAGTACTTGTATTATACCAAATATCAGGGAAAAGAGGAATGATATGAGCTTAAAAACCGCGAATCTTGAAGAGTGTATCGCTTTTTGCTATAGTAGAAATCAACAAGATTGTATTGTGGGTTTATTAAGAAGGTAACGAGGAAACGGAGGGATTGTCTATGCTATATCGTAAGGATAAATACGGCAACGAGATTTCCCAACTGGGGTATGGCTGCATGCGCTTTTCCCGAAAGGGAGCGGGCGTGGATCTGGAGAAGACGGAAAAGGAGCTGATGCGCGCATTCCAGGCGGGGGTCAATTACTATGATACCGCCTATATCTATCCCGGCAGCGAGGCGGCGCTGGGAGAGATTGTTAAGAAAAACGGTATCCGTGAGCAGATTCATATTGCGACCAAGCTGCCGCAGTATCTGATCAGCAGTACGGCGCAGATCGAAAAGTATTTTCAGGAGCAGCTGACACGCCTGCAGACCGACTATGTGGATTACTATCTGATGCACATGCTTACAGACATCGCGGCATGGCATAAGCTGAAGGATCTGGGGATCCTGTCATGGATCGAGGAAAAGAAGGCTTCCGGCGCGATCCGCAATCTGGGCTTTTCGTTTCATGGCGATACCGAGATGTTCCTGGCCATCTTAAATGATTACGACTGGGACTTCTGCCAGATCCAGTATAACTATCTGGATGAGCATAGCCAGGCGGGGCGCCGGGGGCTGGAGACGGCCTATGAAAAAGGCATCCCGGTGATCATCATGGAACCCCTGCGCGGAGGCAAGCTGGTCAATATGCTTCCGGAAAAAGCAAAACAGCGTATTGCGGAGGATCCGCACCAATGGTCTGCGGCGGAATGGGCGCTGCGCTGGCTGTGGGACCAGCCGGGGGTGACCTGCATCTTGTCCGGTATGAACTCCGATGAGATGGTCGAAGAAAACTGCCGTATCGCTTCGGAGGCAACGGCGGGAAGTTTTGGTGAAGGGGAGCAGGAGACCATAGACACGCTGCGATCGTTGCTGAAGGAAAATGTCAAGATCGGCTGCACCGGCTGCCGGTACTGTATGCCCTGCCCGAAAGGCGTGGATATTCCCGGACTCTTCCAGTGTTACAACAAGATCTATATCGAAAACCTGTCCGAAGCGCGCGCAGAGTTTGCGCAGGTCATCGGGCTGCGAAAAGACCCGGCCTTTGCCGACCAGTGTGTGGAATGCGGCAAATGCGAATCCCACTGTCCGCAGCATATCGAGATCCGCAAGATGATCAAGGTGGCGGATAAGAAACTGCGGCCGTTCTACTACAAGATCGGTCTGAATGTGGCCAGATGGTGGATGATGCGGAAGAAGGAAGCAAAATAATACTGGAAAGGCACCTTGCCTTCCCCTTGAGGGGAAGGTGGCCGAAGGCCGGATGAGGTGGACCTGGGCTTCACATAGTTTATGCAAGGGCAAATAGGATGTCTACTTGCGGAAATGTACCGAATGGGCTATAGTATAGGATATTATGTAATCTATTTATGACTTTAGAAAGAAGGGATGTATCATGGATCTGTTACAGATCGAAAAGGAAAGCGAAAGCGTAGTGAATGAAGTATATGAGCTGGCAAAGCTGAAGGCCGGTGATCTGCTGGTGATCGGCTGCTCTTCCAGCACCGTGCAGGGGGAACTGATCGGTACACACTCCAGCGTGGAACTTGCGGAGGCAGTATATCGTGGCGTAAAGAAAGCGGTATCGAAAAACGGACTGCGTTTGGCGGTGCAGTGCTGCGAGCATCTGAACCGTGCGCTCATTACGGATCGGGAGACCATGGAAAAATACGGACTGGAGCAGGTCAATGTGATCCCGCAGCCGAAGGCCGGAGGTTCTTTTGCTACGACATTTTATAAGGATCTGAAGGAGCCGGTAGCGGTGGAAAACCTGAAAGCCGGCGCGGATGCCGGTATTGATATCGGCGGGGTGCTGATCGGCATGCACATCAAACCGGTCGTAGTACCGCTCAAGATCACAAACAAAAAGATCGGCGAAGCCATCGTGATCGCTGCGCGCAGACGCCCGAAGTTTGTGGGCGGTGTGCGTGCCGTATATGATGAAACATTAGAGTAATGCTTTATCAGAGAGACAAAAAGGAGAAAACTATGAAACGAAAACTGGTGGTATCGATCCTGATGCTGGCATTTGCAATGAGCGCCTGCGGAGAGGAAACGGGAAGTGATCGCGGTAGTGTGACAGATCAGCAGCGAACCGAACCGGAAACGGTGGTAGATCTGCCGCTGGAAACGCCAACCGTCGAACCGACAGAAGCACCGGAACCCACGCCGGAAGTAATAACAACGGAACCCGTTGTTTATGACGGTGAGATATGTCCGCTGGAGATTAACATTGAATCGGTTTATGATGGCTGGAACAGCGATGATTACAACTATTCCGCACATATCACCGCACCGGAGATTACCCTGGAAACGGAAGGCTTTGATGCACTGGCCAAAGCGGTGAATAATTACGGTATGTCCATGCAGAAGTTTGCCACAGATAACGATCTGCGGGATATGACCAATATGTGCAAGGAGATGCAGGCTGCCAATCCGGAGCCCAACGATTCCGTGTATATGGTGACAGAATATACCACCACCGTGAACCGCGCGGATTCCGTGGTGGTCAGTTTCCTGACACAGCAGTATGTGGATTATGCGGGGGCGCATCCCGGTTCTGTTTTTACCACAAAGACCTTTGATTCCGTGACCGGTGAGGCACTGGACATCTATGATGTGGTAGCGGATGATCAGATCGATGCTCTGCCGGGGCTGATTGCAGACGCACTCCTGGAAAAATATGAAGATGTGGATTTCTATGAGCCGGAGAATCTGGAAAACACGATCTATAATATGCTGGGAATGAACAGCGACCTTACCTATACACTGGATTATCTGGGGATCAGCTTTTATTTCTCGGCGTATGAACTGGCACCGTATGCTTATGGCGCGCAGTTTGTCACCTTCCGTTATGAAGATTATCCGGATCTGGTAAATGAAAAATACCAGGAAACCACGGACAACTTTATCTATCCGTTGAACCTATACGGGGAGAATGAGCTGCCGGATGGCCGCCATCTGGATCTGTCGCTCGTTACCTTCGGTGAGCAATACGAGGATGGCTGCTCTCTGGAAATGGACCTGGATGGCAATCATACTTCCTATGAGCTTTATGACGCTTTTGATATGACGCCCTGGCTGTTACACTGTAATGACCGGGACTATATGTATCTGGAATGGTCCACCTATGGTGATTACGCGCTGTTGAGCATCTTTGATCTGAACGGCAGCGAAGCACAGTTTGTGCAGGAGTACACTGCGTGGTTCCTGGGATCGCCTACCGATCCGGAAAACTTAAAGCTGTATAACCGTGGCGATCTGCTTTCCACTGTTGGTATTTATCGCTACTATACCATCGGCAAGGACGGCGTGCCGGAAGCCAAAACGGATTACCATTATGTATCTTCCGATCTGTCCCTGACATTAAAGAAGGATCTGACCTGCCAGTGCCGCAACGATTTTGATGCACCGGAGGATTATACGGAAGAGAAGCTGGCGAAAGGTACAAAGATCACCTTCTATGCACAGAATGAGGATGAGGGCTGGGTAGACTTTACGCTCTCCGATGGCCGTTTCGTTCGTATCTATGTGGATGCCAACGATTATCCGAGAACGGTAGACGGTGTTGATATCAATGATGTGTTTAACGATCTGTTCTGGGCGGGCTGATAGAAAAAAATATGAGAAGGAGAGTGGGGCGACCTGCTCTCTTTTTTGTTGCTCTTAAAGTCTGCGACAAGCCCGGATGTTGTTGCCTATTCCCTTGATTTATAATAAAATAGAAGTAGTAATCCACAGGAGGTGCGGCCTATGGCAGAAGATAAATACTCGGAACTCAGCCTCGCGGATATTCAGCAGATGGAGCTCTCCTACGAGCGTACCAATCTGTCTGTCATACGTACGGATCTGGCATTTCACAATACCAAACTGTCCGTGGAGCAGACGCATCTGTCGTTCCTGCGGACCATCGTGTCCCTGATCGGTAGTGCGGCGACCATTTATAAGGCGCTGCCGGCTCTGGGTGTTTCGGACCGGTTTTCTACGGTGCTGTCGATCTTTCTTATTCTGGCGGCGGTATATTTTACCGTGCGTGACCGCATGACCTATCCGCGGCTGAAGAAGCAGATCGAGGAGATGGAACGGGAAAAGGAAGAGATCATAAAGAACCATACAGAGTCCATGCAGAATTTTATGGCGGATGCCGACGCGGATTAAATGGACTTTATGACGATAGTGTGCTAGGATATGGAAGAACCACAAGGTTCGGAACAGTTATAAAATGTCCGGGGCAGTTGGGGAAGGCTGTGCCGGTAATAGGAAAAAAGGGGAAGTAATTGAAATGATCTATGCAAATCAGATCGGGTATGTGAGTGGCGGTAAGAAACATGCAACCATCAGCGGCAGTAAGGGATATTCCCTGTTGCAGGAGGATGGAAAAGTTATCGCAGAAGGTGAAACAGCAGAGCTTCAGCCGGATAAAAACAGCGGCGAAGAGACGGCGGTCATTGACTTTTCGGAGTGCGTGACACCGGGGCGGTATGTTCTGCAGGATAAGGCAGGAAACAAAAGCGCTGCGTTTACCATCGCAAAGAGTCGGAAGGAACTGTATACCCCGGTTTTCCGGGATGCTCTGAAGATGTTTTATTTCCAGCGCTGCGGTATGGAACTGGAAGAAAAATATGCGGGGAAATATAAGCACAAGGCTTGTCATTGCCAGCAGGCATATTATTTGGACGATCCGGGCAGAAAGGTGGATCTGCGCGGTGGCTGGCATGATGCCGGTGATTATGGGCGGTATGTAACGGCAGCTGCGGTGGCTCTGGGACATCTGCTGTATGCGTATGAGCTGGCACCGGAAGTCTTTGGCGAGGAACTGAACATACCGGAGAGCGGCAACGGTACACCGGATCTTTTGAATGAGTGCCGCTATGAAATGGACTGGATGCTGAAGATGCAGGATGCGGACGGCGGCGTGCATCATAAAGCGACATCCATGGGGTTTGTGGGATTCATTATGCCGGAAGACGATGCGGAAGACATCGTCATCACCCCGGTATCTTCTCTGGCGACAGCAGATTTTGCGGCCATTACTGCTATGGCATCGAGGGTATATGCGGCGTTTGATCCGGAATATGCAGAGCGCTTAAAAAAGGCGGCGCTTAAGGCTGGGGAATGGCTGATCGCGCATCCGGAGTTTTGCTTCCGCAATCCGGATGAGGTAAAGACCGGTACCTATGAAGACCGCTGCGATGCGGATGAGCGTCTGTGGGCGGCAGTGGAACTGTATCGCATGACGAAGGATCAAAAATATCTGAGTGTGATCCCATCTATTTTTGAGATGCGCCTGAGTATGACATCACTCGGCTGGGTGGATGTGAGCGGTTTCGCCGGAATGTGTGTGCTCACGGCAGAAGAAGGCTGTTTTGATGAAAAGCTCCTTGACCGTTTTCGTGATTGCTGGCTGGACGAGGCAGACCGTCTGGTAAAAGTCGCCGGGAGCAATGCCTTTGAATTGGCTTTCCATCCGTCGGATTTCATCTGGGGCAGCAATATGGTGCTGCTCACTAATGCGATGGTACTGACTGTGGCGCACTACATCAGTAGCAGGGAAGAATATCTACAGACGGCGGAATACCAGCTGGATTATCTTTTCGGCAGGAATGCGCTGGATCTGAGCTTTGTGACGGGACACGGGGAAAAAGCCTTCCGTGATCCGCACAATCGTCCGACCATTGCGGATGGCATTGACGATCCGATCCCGGGCTATGTATCCGGCGGACCGAACCGCGGTGCTTGTGATACCAAAGCCAATCCGGAGCTGCTCGCAGGAGTGGCACCCATGAAGTGCTATGCGGATCATAACCTGTCGTATTCCACCAATGAGATCACGATCTACTGGAATTCACCGCTGGTATTTGTGCTGGCGTACCTGATGCGGCTGGATTGACAAAGAAATCGAAATATGCTATGTTCGAAGTGTGGCAGGGGAAGACACCCATAAGAAAAAACGCATGTCACGCGTACAATCAAATATTTAAGTTACAAGGGGGAGACACCCATGACAAAAAACATTCTTGTGACCGATGCAAATGGCAAAGTAATTGGTGCCACCTACCCGAAGAGGGCTAAGGGGCTTATCAAAAGCGGTCGTGCGACCGAAGTGGACGAGGGGACAATACGCCTCGTTGTTTCGGATGGCACGGGCGCTTTTTCTGATTTCGATCATTTTCTAAAGGAGGATGCGACAATGGCAAATATCATTGATTTCAAAGCCAGAGGGTTCAAACTGGTGCCGGAATGCGCAAGTAACAAAGGCACCCGTCTGGTAGTAACGGAAGCCGGTGAGAATGTGGAGTGCTTCGAACTGGCGGAAGGCGGCGCAAAGACCGAGATCGCTCATGTGCAGGAACTGCAGAAGGATACGGACTATGTGTTCCGTTTCACGATGAAGAGCCGCTATCTGCGTTTGGATGTGGCAGAGTGCATGGTGCAGATCTATTTTGATGAAGAAGGTGATGGCTACACTTATCCGATGGACCGCGATAACAAGAACCGTTTCAAGGCGACGGTGTGCAAAAAGTATGAAGACGGACTTCTGCGTATTTTCGAGCTGCCCTTCAACAGTGGGGAGGCGACTTCCTGTACGATCCGCATCACCGTCAGCAATATGACGGCGTGGATCTATCCGGGTAAGGATCCGCAGGCATATGCGGCACTGCCGGATGTTGACTACGAGCAGTGGAGACAGGATGAGCTGCACCAGGTGACTAGGATCGTCAACGATATCGGCGGCACGCTGGGAGATACCTTAAACGGTATCGGCGAGTTTGTCGGCGGTGTGGGTGACAAGATCAGCAAGGCTGTGACCGATGTGATCTGCCCGGGAACGAAGGAGGAAGAGACTGCAGAGGAAAACGATGCAGACACTGCCGAAGAGGACAAGGCAGAGGCAAAAGAGGAAGCGGCGGAAAATACGGAAGACAAAAAGAACGAATAAGCAGATCGGCTTTGTATTGAGGGGAAGGGATCCGGCAGGTGCCGGGTCCCTTTTGATGATGCGCACTCGCGCGTAAGGTAGATGTTGCTGTGGCAACCGCGCTTGGCGCAAGCGTACGCTAAATTTCGTGCATCTGAGATGGTTTTATGATACAATGGAAAAGTAGTATTGGACGAGAGGTGCGGATATGAAAGAAATGGAACGCCTGCTGGAAGTGGTGGAAAAACTGCGTGCACCGGATGGTTGTCCCTGGGACCGGCAGCAGACCCACACCAGTCTCAAAGCAGCCTGTGTGGAAGAAGCGGCAGAGGTGATCGGTGGCATTAACATATTGGAAGCGACCGGCAACGCAGAGAATCTCAAAGAGGAACTGGGGGATCTGCTGCTGCAGGTGGTGATGCATGCACAGATCGCAAAAGAGGAAGGGCTCTTCGATCTGGAAGATGTGGCACGGACGATCTCGGACAAGATGGTGCGAAGACATCCGCATGTGTTCGGTTCTGTGGAGAAAGACATTACCACCGGGGAAGTGCTGGTGAACTGGGAAGAGATCAAGAAGCAGGAAAAAGCCGGCAGGGAATGGGAAGCGGATTATCTGGCCGGTGCGATGGATGAGGCATCAGAGCTTTTGGAAGTGGCAAAGAAGCGTAAGGGCTTTATATAAAATAGGAGGAAGCGTGTATGATCGGCATTATCTGTGCGATGGATGTGGAACTGGAAAAGATCCTGGAAATGATGGATCAGAAACAGAGTGAGATCGTCAGCGACATCGTCTATCATCAGGGAAAGATCGGTGATCAGGATGTGGTCTGCGCTGTGTGCGGCGTAGGGAAGGTGTTTGCGGCGATGTGCACACAGGCGATGATCATGAAATACCAGCCGGACTGCATTATCAACGTGGGCGTAGCCGGCGCTCTGGATCCGCAGCTGGCGATCACGGATATCGTACTGGCGGATGATCTGGTGCAGCATGATATGGATGTGACGGCGCTGGGGCTTCCCAGAGGTATGATCATGAACACTAATTATCTGGCATTTCCGACGGACCGGGACATCTCCAATCGGCTGCAGGCGGCCATCGATGCGCTGAATGCGAAGCGCGAACAAAGAGAGGATAATTTGATAACAACGAAGCGCGGGCGTATCGCGTCGGGAGATCAGTTTATCTCCGAGAAGGCGCAGAAGGAAGATATTGTCGGCGCGTTCGAGGCGGTAGCATGTGAGATGGAAGGAGCGGCCATCGCGCAGGTCTGCTATGTCAATCATGTACCATACTCCGTGATGCGTGCCATTTCGGATACGGCGGATGAAACTGCGCAGATGGATTTTACGGAGTTTATGAGTATAGCCTCTGCTGTAACGGCGGAAGTAATCAGATATTTCTGCATGGCATAATCAATAGAGCAAAAAGGAGCAGGAAAACGATGAAAAACAGGATGAGACTGGCTGCGTTTGGGCTGGTGGCGGCAATGTGTCTCGGTGCGTGCGGAGGAGGCACGGACGAAAACGGCCGCGGGCGTATGGAGAATGACGGAAATGGTGATACGCCGGAAGAGACGGTAAGGGAGATGCCGGCGGAAGCGGAGACACCGACGGAAGCTGCTGCACCGGTTGAGGCGGCAGAGGGCGTATTTGCCGAAGCTTTTGCCCAGGGGAAAGTGGAGAATAACGGCGGCTATTTTGTCCGTGTCGGGGATCAGGTATATTACCGCGTCTATGATGAGCGCGGATTGCACCGGAATGCACTGTTTGGCGAATTCCTAAGCGGAGATGTGCCGACGGCGCCATCGACTTTGATGTCGTATGACCTGAAGACCGGTGAAACCGATGTTGTAGCAACCATGTATGGCAGCGGTAAGCTGTATGCCGGTGTGGACGGATTTTTCCTGGCCAATTCCGAGACAAACGAAACCTATCTGTATCCGGTGGACGGAAGCGAATGGAACTTGTACTGCAAAGGTACGCCCCGTGGTGTTTCGGCGGACGGACGCTCACTTTTGGTGACGCAGTATCCTTTAGGGCCGGGCTACAAGAACGGAGATGTGTTGTACCGTGACGGACAGGAGATCGCAGAGGTATCTTTGGATAAGCTGGATTTTGAGGGCTTCTGCGGATTTGCCGGCGAAGATGCGATCATGTATTGCCGCGAGACAGAAGATGCGGACTGGAAGATCTTATCCATCGACAAGGACGGCAAGCAGACGGATCTGGGCGTGATCGATCTGAGTGGCGCGGACGAATGGATAAAGAATCTGTATCCGGAACCGGAGCAGATCCTCTATGACGAAGAGGGCGTATATCTGACTTTTGGCTATTATGACGGAACCGGACATATGCTGGCCGACTGGGTGATGCTTTCAGCGAAACCGGGTGTGGCAGACAGTGTAGAGATGCTGGAGGTAGCAAGCCGCGCGGACGATGTGGATGTGGATACCGTGCCGAAGATGCTGCTGACCGGCCCGGGAGAGATCGAGACCTATAAGTATATCGGCGGCGAAGTGGAACTGTCGGAAGGCTACTATGGCGATCTGGTCTATTATGACAGCCCCTTTGGCGCGACGATCCTGAAGGAAGATTATCTCCCGCAGGAGGAAGCAGAAGGGGAGACCGACGGAAAACAATTCCTGCTGGATGCTCAGGTGTTTGACGACACGGCGTTTCTGATCACGGCCTATGGTACACACAATGAGCAGAATGATATCGGATGGCGCTGGTCCTACGACCTGGTGTATATGGAGTATTACAGTATTCCTTTCGATGCGGCGCATTTGGAAAACGGCGTACCCAAAGAGATGAACAGTCTGGAATTCCTGAGTTCCTCCGGATGGGCAGAAGGTGCGATCAATTATGATGATCTGGTGGGCAAGTGGAAACTGGAATCCTACGAAACGGAAGGCTATTGCGGCAGTGCCGAAGAGGATGGCGTGGATACACACCTGACCTGCAGAAGCGATGGTACGCTGCTTCTGGAAGAGATGGTAGAGGGCGCAATGGAGAGCCGGGAATTCACCAAGCTGACCGGGGATGAGGAAAACATCTATATCAGTATGGATGAAAGTGACGAGGAGAATGTGATGCAGATCGAGCTGGTCACCGCTGCGGAAGATCAGTTGGAGGTGTATGTTTCCTTCTGGTATTCGGATATGTCGGGCAGCAGCTGGATCCTTGTAAGAGAATAAGATATAGAAGAAAGTAAACCGTCGGGGCGGAAAGGTTCCGGCGGTTTTTATTTTGCGCTCCAATAAAAAAAATGAAAATGATTTTCAAATTTTGCTTGACAGAAAAACGGAAAGATGATAAAAATGAAAATGAATTTCAATTTCGGGAAGTAAGGGAGAAAAAAGAGATGAAAAAGCAGTTGGGTTTGTTTGCGGCGGCAGCAGCTATGATGATGTCCATGTGTGGTTGCGGGGCCGATCAGGTAGCGGCAGCAGGTGCGGAACAGAAGAGTGATGCCGGACAGTTAAAGGTGGTGACCACGATCTTTCCGGAGTATGATTGGGTATGCAATATTTTGGGAGAGCAGGCAGGCAATGCAAATGTGACAATGCTGCTGGATAACGGCGTGGATCTGCACAGCTATCAGCCTTCCGCTCAGGATATCGTGACGATCTCTTCCTGCGATGTGTTTGTATATGTCGGTGGCGAGTCGGACAGCTGGGTAAAGGATACCCTGGCAGAGGCAAACAATGCGGATATGGTCGTGATCGATCTGATGGATGTGCTGGGGGACAGTGTAAAAGAGGAAGAGATCATCGAAGGCATGGAAGCGGAGGAAGAAGAGGAAGCCGAAGAAGGTGAGGAAGAGGAAGGACCGGAATACGATGAGCATGTATGGCTGTCACTGAAAAATGCGACAGTACTCTGCAACGCGATCGCTGACGGGCTTGGCAAGGCAGATCCGGAAAACGCGGATACCTATCGCACAAATGCAGAGGCTTATACGGCAGAATTCTCGGCTCTGGATGCAGAGTATCAGGCAGTCGTAGATGCGGCAGGCAATCATACGCTGCTCTTTGCGGATCGTTTCCCGTTCCGTTATCTGGTGGATGATTATAACCTGGATTATTATGCAGCGTTTGTGGGCTGCTCTGCAGAGACGGAAGCGAGTTTTGAGACGGTGATGTTCCTGGCCGGCAAGACGGATGAACTGGGGTTGAAGAATATTATGGTCATTGAAGGATCTGACGGAAAGCTGGCAGATACGGTGAAGAATGCGACAGCATCCAAGGACCAGCAGATCCTGACGCTGCATTCCCTGCAGTCGGTGTCCTTAAAGCAGGCGCAGGAAGGTACCTCCTATCTGTCCGTGATGCGCGATAATCTGGAAGTGCTGAAGCAGGCACTGCAGTAAGTCGATGCCTTACGGAACCGCTGGTATAAAGCAATTGCGAAAGCCGCGGTTTTGGGATAAAATAGAAACTGTTCAGAGCAGCCGCCCGGTCTCCGGACGGCTGCATTTGTATACAAAGGAGCTGTGAATGTGAAAATAAAGGAAAGTCTGATTCGTACCGGTATGCTCATCGGGGAGGAAGCGCTGGATAGGCTGGCGGCATCCCGGGTGGCGGTCTTTGGTGTCGGTGGTGTGGGCGGTTATGTTACGGAAGCGCTGGCCAGATCCGGTGTGGGAGCATTGGATCTCATCGATCACGATACGGTGGCGGAGAGTAACTTAAACCGGCAGATCATAGCGCTGCGCAGTACCATAGGACGGTATAAAGTGGATGTGATGAAAGAGCGTATTGCGGACATCCATCCGGATTGTACGGTACGCACGCATAACATCTTCTACCTGCCGGAGACGGAAGCACAGTTTGACTTTACGGAGTATGATTATGTGGTGGACGCCATTGATACGGTGGTCGGCAAACTGTCGCTGATCGAGCATGCGCAGGCCGCGGGCACGCCTATTATCTCGGCAATGGGGGCCGGCAACAAGCTGGATCCCACCGGTTTCAAAGTGGCAGATATCTACAAGACCAATGGCTGTCCGCTGGCAAGAGTGATGCGGCGGGAATGTAAGGCCAGGGGCATCAAGAGTCTGAAGGTGGTCTATTCGGAAGAAAAGCCATTGCAGCCGCAGCAGATCGCGGAGCCTGCGGAAGAGATGCATGGCAGACGCAGTACACCGGGATCCATTGCTTTTGTACCGGCGGCGGCAGGACTGGTGATCGCGGGCGAAGTGATCCGGGATCTGATCAAGATTTGAGTTTTGGGAGAGAAAGAAAATGAAAAAGAGATTTGTTTGTTTGGGAATGATGGTGGTAACCATGGGAGCTTTAACAGCCTGCCATAGTATCGAGGAGATCGTGCAGGATCCGAATGCCATGTTTGAAGATGCCGGGGAGATCGGTTCGCAGGTACAGAGTGTGATCGAAGACAATATGATCGAGGAAAACATTCCGAGCATTCCGGCAATCCCGACCATCCCGCAGGAAGTAACGCAGGTGGTACAGGATGGTCTGCAGATGATCTCGGAACATGTGGCTTATGGTGATCAGGAACTGAAAGTATCGCTCAACAACGAAAATGGCTGGAATGTCAAGTTTGATGATGGTCAGATCAACATATTCACGCAGAACGGAGAAGGGGAGCAGCCCTATGCCAGCGTGGATGTGATCAGCAAAGAAGACTACGAAAGAATGGTGGGCGAGATCACCAAGGAGATGGATTACATTTCCAAAGACGGCATGATCGAAGTGAATGACAACGGTATCTCCTACTACCTGAAGATGATCAACGATGAGGTGGGCTACCGCATCGAAGCTACGGATGCCGAAAAATTGGAAGAAGTGGTCCAAAGCTTGGATGTGGAAGTGGAGGAAGAAGAAAAGTAATAGTTTGCGACTAATCCGGAATGTGATTCCGAATTAGTCGCAAACTATAAAGAGAAAATAAATAGATAGATTGCAAATAATTGAAGTACATGCTATAATACGACTAATTCGGAATGCGATTCCGAATTAGTCGCAAGGAGGGCATGATGGAATATATAAAACGATCCATAGAGGATGTGATACGGAAATCAGCGAAAAGCTTCAAAGTTGTGTTGGTGACGGGAGCACGGCAGACAGGAAAATCTACATTGGTGAAACACTTGTATCCGGATCTCAAAGAAGTGACCTTTGATGATCCGTTTGCAGAGGAACAGGCGAGGGAAAATCCGGAGATGTTTATGTCTTTGAATACACCGCCTGTTTTTTTAGATGAAATACAGTATGTGCCATCATTATTTCGCTATATCAAACAGGATTGTGACAAACATAAGGAAAAAGGACTCTACTACATATCCGGATCGCAGCCGTTCAAACTGATGGAACTGGCTTCGGATTCTCTGGCCGGAAGAGTGGCGGTGATTGAGATCACGCCCATGTCATTGAGGGAGATAACAGGCAGTACATTTACGGAGCCGTTTCTTCCGACGATGGAGTATATAAAGGAAAGAAATAAGGATGCAAAAAAGCCGGAGGATATATGGAAGCTCATACACCGCGGCGGATATCCGGAGATGCAGGATCCGGAAGTGGACTGGACGATGTACTACTCGTCTTATGTCAAGACCTATCTGGAGCGGGATGTGCGTAGTCTGGCATCTGTGCAGGATCTGGATGCATTCAGGCGTTTTATGGTATCCTGCGCAGCGCGTACCGGACAGATGCTGAACTATTCAGCGATCGCAGACGAGGTGGAAAAGGATGCCAACACGATCAAAAAATGGATTTCCGTATTGGAAGCATCCGGGATCATTTATATTCTGGAGCCGTTTTCACACAGCGCATTAAAGCGTGTGATCAAAACACCGAAGATGTATTTCCGAGATACCGGTCTGGCATCATATCTTACTCGCTGGTTGTCGCCGGAAACGTTGGCCAACGGTGCAATGAGCGGCGCTTTTTTTGAAACCTTTGTGATATCGGAGATTCTGAAAAGCTATTCCAACCGGGGAATGGATTATCGTTATTTTGTATCGTATTACAGAGGAAAGGATAAGAAAAAGACAAACAAAAACGGAGAACTGGTTGCGGAAGAAGCGGAGATTGATTTTATCATCGAGCAGGACGGGATGCTTTACCCGATAGAGATCAAACAAAACAGCAAGGTCACGGCGGATATGACATCTGCATTCCAGGTTCTCGATCAGATTCAGGAGAAAAAACGCGGCACCGGCGCCGTAATCTGTATGTGCTCCATGCCGGGCGCACTGAGAGAAAATGTGCTGCAAGTGCCGTATTGGTATATATAAATGTAAGAAATCAGATGTATAGATAGATTATTTTGAGAGAGGTGATTGGAATAATGGAATTAGAGGATAGGATTACATTTGTTGAAGCAAAAAAAGGTTAAAGAAGAAAAGAGCGGAGAGGGATTAAAACAATACCTTAAAGATTTGTATTCGTACAGTACAAATCCTGGATATCAGTACTTCGTTAGTTGTATTGTGGGAGATGAATATAATCCGGATGATCTATGGCTTTTGGGAGGATTTCAAGATTTTCCAGGATATTGTATAAATCTTGCCATAATAGATAGGGATAAGTTGCAACATGTTAATCCTTTTTATGAAGATAGTGAGCATGAGAATATTAACGAATTATCAAGTCTTTCCGTAAATTGTTAGAGGAATATAAAAATAGGATAAATGAGAAAAAAGATGAAACTTCGAGGGTATATGTTTCTTCTTTTAAATAAGTGTGAGCATAAGTAGCAGATTCTGGATATTATATATTGAGGTGACAAAATGGGTATCTATTTGAATCCCGGGAATGAAAACTTTAAAGAAGCGGTAAATGCATATATCTATGTTGATAAAACCATGATGATCTCTGCATTGGATCGTGTGGTGCAGAATTGTAAGTATGTTTGTGTGTCCAGACCGCGGAGGTTCGGAAAGACCATTGCCGGAAATATGTTGGCAGCGTATTATTCGAAAGGTTGTGATTCGAAAGAACTGTTTTGGAAGCTGAAGATCTCGCAAACGGAAAACTGGCTTGCGAAACTGAATCAGTATAATGTGATTCAGATTGACATGAACAGTGAGTATCAGAATACAAAGAATAAAGCGCAGCTCATCGATCGCCTGACGGAAAAGATCAAGGCAGAAATGCGGATCGAGTTTCCAGATGTGGAGCTGACGGAGGAGGATTCTCTGGCGGACAGTATATTGAAAGTCTATCAAAATGATCGGAATCAGACCTTCGTGATCATTCTGGATGAATATGATGTATTGGTGCGGGAACAGGCAGATCAAGCTCTGTTTGAAGAGTATTTGTCTTTCTTGAACGGACTGATTAAAAATAATACGGTGAAACCGGCTATCGCTCTGGCGTATCTGACAGGTATCCTTCCGGTAGTGCGAGACAAGATTCAGTCAAAGCTGAACAATTTCCGGGAGTATACGATACTGGATGCAGGAGAACTTGCGGAATATATCGGATTCACTTCGGATGAAGTGCGAGAGTTATGTGATGAATATGGCATGGATTTTGAAGAGTGCCGCAGGTGGTATGATGGCTATACGCAGGCGGGGATCGAGCTGTACAATCCGGAATCTGTGGTCCGTAGTATGGAAAAGAAAGAATTCGGCAGCTATTGGGGACAGACCTCCAGCTATGAGGTGATCTCCGACAGGATCCGATCAAATCATGAGGGGACAAAGGAAGCGGTGGTCCGTATGCTGGCGGGAGAAAGCGTGGATGTCAATGTTACCCAATATCTGAATACCATGGGAGCCTTCCGTACCATAGATGATGCACTTACCTATCTGATGCATGTCGGTTATCTCACCTATGACCGTAAAGAAAAGACATGCCGGATTCCAAACAGTGAGGTGCGGCAGGAATGGATGAATGCTATTTCTATTGAGCCGGAATATGAAACGACCGACCGTATCATTCGTGCTTCGAAGGAGTTGCTGAAGGAGACATGGGCCGGCAATGGCGCCGCGGTAGCCAAAGCATTAGATGAAAGTCATATCCATGTGACCAGCAATCGTAGTTATAATAATGAGGATGCATTACAGAGTGCCATTTACCTTGCTTATCTGTATGCGCTGAACAAATACAGTGCCTTTAAAGAACTGACCAGTGGAAAAGGCTTTGCAGATGTGGTGTATGTGCCCTATGTACCTGATGTGCCCGCCATGATCATAGAGCTGAAACGGAATCATTCGGCCGAAAGTGCTCTGGAGCAGATCCGGCAGAAGAAGTATTTTGACAGTTTGGAGCATTACAGTGGAAATCTGTTATTTGTGGGGATCAATTATGATGAGAATAGCAAAACGCATACATGCAGCATTGAGAAGTTTGTAAAAGAGCAGTAATTGACATATCAACACAGGTTGAAACTCTGGCTCCGTCTCCTGCCAATTCAGCAGAGGACGGAGTCTTTTTTTGTATATTTCAGCTGAAAACTCCCAAAATCAAAAATGATAGGATGTTCTTACAAGGAACGGAAGAAAACAGCAATACTGGGAGGTGGACATTATGACAATGAAGCAGATTGATACCGTAGAGACCGGCAGGAGGATTCATCAGTTATGTATGGAAAAGGGACTGCGGCCGGTGGATATTCAGGAGCAGCTCTGTCTATGCTCTGTACAGAGTGTGTATAAGTGGTTCTCGGAAAAATCCACATCGCTGCCGACGCTGGATAATTGTGTATTGCTGGCGGCGCTGCTGGGGTGCCGGATCGATGATCTGCTGGTGGTAAAGGAGTGCATGGAAGAGCATGAGGAGCAGCAGGCATTATGACGGATGAGCAGAAGTCTTTTTGTCGGGAGAACCGTTTTCATGATACAATAGGAAAGAACGAATAATATTGCATGAAGAAACGGATCGAGCAATGAAGCGGCAAAGAATTAATAGAAAATCAATCTATAGGGCAGAGAATAAGATGATTCACTATCTTTCACTATTTTGTATTGGTGTGCTGCTGGGGGCCTGCAGACAGGAACCGACAGATGTTGCTGGGGAAAGTGCGACGACGGAAATTGTTGAGACCGTTGATCTTTCCGGGGCGGCAGGGATCTCTGGGGATATGGAGAAGCAGGATGGTAATACCGCGGAAGAAGTTGTGAGCCCGGAAGAAAGTGCGGTGCTGCCTGAGAATGATGACATCTTACAGTTTGTCGATGCATTCGGTGAAATGCATGAGACAACGATCGATCACAGTATTACGCAGCATATGTATGACTACTCAAAGCTTACAAAGGACGGAATGTTTTTTACTTATCAGGATGAACGCTATACTTCCAGGGTTGGAATCGATGTTTCGAAATATCAGGGGACGATCCGGTGGGATGCAGTAAAAGCGCAGGGGATCGAGTTTGTATTTATCCGGATCGGCTATCGGGGCTATGGGGAAGCTGGGACCATCAATCTGGATCAGTGTTTTCAGGACAACATAAAAGGTGCGCAGGAAGCGGGACTGGATGTGGGCGTCTACTTTTTTGCGCAGGCGGTCAATGAAGAGGAAGCCGTAGAAGAGGCAGAATTTGTAGTAAAGAGTCTGCAGGGATATGATTTGCAGCTTCCGGTTGTCTACGATCCCGAGACGATACGGAATGATGTGGCAAGGACCGATAATGTGACCAGCGAACAATTTACAAAAAATACCAGAGCCTTTTGTGACTGTATCCGGGAGAACGGTTATGATGCGATGATCTACAGCAATATGATGTGGGAAGCATTTGAATTTGATCTCAATCAATTAAGTGACATCCCCATCTGGTATGCGGATTACGAAGCGTTACCGCAGACACCTTACAACTTTTCTATCTGGCAGTATACGGAACAGGGGAGGATCGACGGCATAGAAGGGACCATTGATCTGAACCTGCAGTTCTGTCCGATACCGTAGACCACACAGAAGATACGATCAACGGGAAAGAATAGGTATCCTCAAAAACCGAAAGGACCTATGGATCCGATCGGTTTTTATACTGGTGGTTCAATGACAGTCGTATGGATTTGATATAAAATATAAATGTAACAGGAGGGATAGCAAACGAAGCGGACCGTAGCCGAAAAAAACGGAGAAAGGTCGTTGTATGAAAATACATGTGATCGATCACGAAAGAACTACAATAGATACCATCAAAGAATCTGTATTATTTGCTTTATATTTTATTCTCTTTTTCATTGTATTGATACTTCGTTTTACGGTTGGCATTATCTATGTGCCATCCGAGGGTGTGTTTTCTCCGATACTGTTTTCAGAGAAACCTATTCTGGCCAGATTCAGTCGTTTCATTTATTGTGCCTTGACGGTATACTTATTTAGCACTAAGCCATATCTGCAGGGAATTCCCTTATATTTCATACCATTGATGCCGATGATCTTAATTTGTTTGCTGTTAGCCATCTACTGTTCTCGTAAGGATCGCGATGAAGAAAAACAGCGAAGCAGTCATTATGAATATACCGGCAAAAGAAATAACCGGAGCAGCAACGGGACGGGAAGTACAAATATTTTTGCCGGTCTTAGCATGGCTGATGCCAAGAAAAAATATCGTGAGCTGTTGAAACAGTACCATCCGGATAATGTATCAGCCGGTGATGAAGCTGTTGCGAAGCAGATTATTGAAGATTACCAAAGATACCAGAAGGCCCATGGCTAAACGGATCCGAAAGAGGTAGAACATAGATGGAAAACTATTGGAAACTTGATGGGTTGGAACTGTTTAGTAATGCTTATGCTTATCTGGATCATAGATCATATCTTGCCGATAATCTTCTTAGGCAGAAAAAGATTCGAATGAGGTTTGCGGAGGAGATGAAAAAAGAAGGCTCTCCGTATGTCCTGATCTTCTGCAAAGTCCGTAAAGCAGATGCGGCACTATTTGAAGAAGCTATGGAATTGCTGAAGAAAAAGATGCTGATCGTGGGACACAAAGATTATGAGAAAGCATGTCAGGATATTGCCGCAATAATAGGTAACTGCTGGTTAAATGAAAGTCAAAGAGATTCATTATAAAATAATATTGTAACAGGAACACAATATTATTATACTGAAAGTGAGGTATCCGGTATGGCTGTAGTATTGAGAGATGAGTTGAAAAAAAATAGATGCGAATTTAAAAGGGATCAAGTCTGCAAATACTCCGCTGAAGCGGTTCTTTTGATCGGAAAGGAAAGCAATGAGCATTATGAAAAAACATACATTAGATTATATGGATGATGTATATCCTTTGATCTTTCATCCCGTATCGGATCATTTATATGCTTTAACCTATCCTTGCGGGACCATTACTGTGGATGCGAGAGAATGGGTATTGAAGGATACCGAAAAAGAGATCGAAGATATGGCGCAGGATGTCATTGTGCAGGCGGAGAGGGAAGAAAAGAACAGCCTGATCCTATACTTTTGCATCGAAAAACATCTTTTTGACAACTATGGTACGGCACCGAAAGATCAGAACATGTATGGCTGGTTTACCTTACTGCACAGAGTATTTAATACAGCTTTGTGGGAATGCTATGGAGGCAAGGAGAAAACAACAGTCAAATATATAAGTTACGGCCACAGACTCAAAAAATGTGTGAATGGTTATTATCTGGTGGAAGAAGATGAGATGACTACGGAGGCCACATTTAACGAACTGACATGGATCAAAGATTACATCCTGGACAGAAACGAAACCTATAAGAAGCAGGATGTGGTTAAAGATACATTGTATTTTATCGATCATGTTTATGATCCGGTCTATGAATTCACGGCATCAGAGATTGTCAAAGAGATCCGGTATCTGAAGGCAAATTTCAAAGACAGAAAAACTCTGGAAGAAGAAAAGAAATTAGAGAAAAAGAAAAATAAAGAAAATGGGAACCGTCTGTTTTCTTCGTATTTAGAGCAAAAGTTTGAAGAATGCGCCAAAAAAGAAAATATGGAATTGAATGCGTTTAAAACGCAGTTTCGAAGTGAATGGCTGCTTCCGGTGATCTCGGGGCCGATGGCAACCCGGATCCTTCAGGGAAAAGAGATCGAGCTTCACCGGAATATTGTTCTGCTGATCGCACTTTTACTCCGGATGAATGTGTATGAGACACAGATGCTGTTTGAATTGGGAGATCTGGAATATAATGAGTTGGATTGTCAGGAAGCCATCCTGATGTTTCTGATCGAGCGAAAGATCGATCCGTATAATGAAACGGAAATGCAGGAGATCCTGGATGAGATGGGATGTATGCATATTCAGGAGCTTGCGGGTTTCGTTATAGAAGAGGGTGAAGAAGAACGCGCATCCGGAAGAAAACGGGTGAAACAATAAAAAGAGATTGGGAAAGCAGGAAAAGACAATCGAGAAAGATACAGCGTAAGAAATTAGTTTTATTCAGTATTTATAGGGCATAAGAGGTAAGATTTCACGAGCGTGAAATCTTATTTTTTTGTTTTGTGATTTAATGTACCTATCAGAAAACAACAAAGATTTTAGAGAAAACTAACAGAAAAAAGGAGGACAAAAATGGAACGGATCACTTATCTTGAAGAGTCTAGCAAAGGAACGAACGAAATGGGGCTGGAGGCAAAATTCCTCAGTCAGAGGATCTTGTTTTTAAACGGAGAGGTGAATGATGATATGGCGGATGCCTTTGTAGCCAGGATGCTCCATCTGATGATGGAGAGCAGCGAATCGGTCACTATCATTCTCGACAGTCCCGGTGGCTCGGTAGATGCAGGACTTGTTATCTACGATATGATACAGTCCTGTGAAGGCAGGATCCCGATCGACATCTACTGTATGGGAAAAGCCATGAGTATGGGGGCGGTGATCCTATCGGGAGGTCAGAAAGGGCGGAGATACATTCTTCCGCACAGCAAATGTATGATCCACGAACCGCTTATACAAGGTGGGGGAGGCGGTTCGGCGACGAGCATCAAGAAGACTGCGGATAAGATCCTGGAGACCAAAGCGATCACCAACGGACTGCTGGCGAAACACACCGGGAGAAGTATCGAAGAGATTGATGAAGCCACTTCGTTTGACAACTTTATGAATGCAGAAGAAGCGGTAAGATTCGGACTCTGTGACGAAATCCGATATTATTACGGAGGTGAGAGCGATGTTTGATGTAAATGAAACGGGAAAGTACAGGAAAACCGCAAGCTATTCTGTGATCAACCGGAAGGACAAGAGGCTGATCGAGATGGGCGGATTTATAATGCAGAGAGTCCTGAAGGAGAAGGTTCCGGAGATCCGCCCGAAGGTGGCGGAGATGCTGGCTGCAACTGTAGGCGTTGATGATACCTATGTGGACAAGCTGAATGAAATGTGCAAACTGGAGAGGATGGTATCGACAAAATACAAGAGATACTGTCTGATCCTGCGGGAGAAGGGTGTTTTGAATAAATGGAGAACACCGGGAAAGCTCGAAGAGAAATTTACGGACTGGTATCTGGAAAAAACCATGGAGTTCGGATATGGCCGGAAGAAAGAGGATTATCTGGCGGCACGATATTATATTGAACTTTTTGGAGACGGTATGATTTCGGCGAGCGCATTGCAGACGATCACCAGACTGGAACCGGTGGAATTGATCGTGTATACCGCCCGGAAGAAAATGAATCGTCTTTATAGCGGAGAAACGGATCGGCTGTGTGAGCAGCTAGGTGCAGACCCGGTCTTTCTGGAACTTATCGATGGATATCTGATGGACTATGTGAGAACTCATATTCCCATGGGAGAATGTATCAAAATGGATGAGATCCTGAAGGTGCGCGAAGAGAGCACGAAAATGAAGGATAAAAAACAGTGAATAGAAAAAGTATAAAAACAGGAGGAAAACAAGATGAATAAGAATTATAAGGGAATCGTAGCAGACATTACAGAAAAAACAGATATGGTGGCGTTGGCAGACGGGCTTGTGACCTATGCGGATTGCGGTAAGACCGGTGTGAACCGAAATGCCATCGTGGTGGGATCTACCGGATGCGGTAAGACCACTTCGATCACGGAACCCATGATGCTTCATACCTTTGATTCCAGCATCGTGGTACCGGTATCCAAGCGGATCCTTGCGAAACGGTATGCAGCGATGTTTCAGAAAAGAGGTTATAAGACATATACCCTCGATTATGTGGATCCGGCGAGAGGCAATTGCGGATACGATCCGATGGAATATGTAAAGACCACCGAAGATGCGATAGAGCTGGCAAAACAGCTCGGGAATTATGATGAAAAGAAAATGCCGAATGATCGGTATTGGGAGCAGTCTTCGGAAAGCGCCATTGCGGCAATCCTGCTTCTCGTCAAACGGAATGCGGAATACGCCGGAAAGAAAGCGAAATTCCGGGATGTGATCGAGCTCCTTAAGAGCATTGATTATGAAACACTGGATGAGGATAATCTGAAACTGAACATCGCCTATCTTTTTGATGAAGCAGAGAAAAGCTTCCCGGACAATACGGCTTCGGAACTGATCAAGACGATCCGGATCCTTCCGGCAAGAACTGCGGCATGTATGCTGGGTTCCATCCGGTCCGCTGTTCAGAATTTTTTCTCGGATAATGTTTTGAAAATTGTTTCGATGGAAGAAAGAGTAAACCTGGATCAGCTGGGAGAGGAAAAGACCGCAGTATTTGTGATCACCAATCCCTTCAATGAGACCTGTAACCGGTTTATCAATATTATGTACGGACAGATGTTTCGGACACTTTTTGAGCAGGCGGAAAACAGCGAAAAAGGCCATCTGAATATTCCGGTTCACGTGATCTGCGATGATTTTGCTTGTTCCACAAAGATCGAAGGATTTGAAAGATATATCAGTATTTTCCGGCAGGCGTGGATCAGCGTGACCATGCTGCTGCAGAGTGAGTCGCAATTAAAGAGTCTCTACGGAGAGTATGAGGGGATCACGATCATCAATAATGCGGATACCTATATCTTTATGGGCTCACAGGAGGTGGAAACGGTGAATGCGGTATCCCGAAAAATGAATGTCCCGTTTGATAAAGTGATGTTTATGGAACCGGAACGGATCATGGTGCTTCGCCGCGGTTGCAAGCCTTATTTTGGGAAGCGTTATCAGACCTATGAGGATCCGGTGTACAGGAAGATGCACACGGAGAAGCAGGAAGTAAAGGCGTAGGGGCTATTTCCGGCGGCGCAGTTGCAGCAATCGTTTCTCGACCTCCAGCAGCAGGCAGAGATCTTCTTCCGTGGGTTCTTTCCGGCCATACAGAAGCGATTCGTAAATACTGCAAAAGGCCGTTGCTTCTTCGCCGACCTGTTCGCTTGCCCGGTTTGCAAATTCTTCGAGAGTCTCGCCGTCTTCCCGCACCAGATGCATGCGTTTCAAGAAGACCACGAGCACCACTCAACACAGCCGCTAGCGAGTTCGACACCGCAAGGTCGTAGTCGTTATGGGCGTGGAAGTCGAAATGCACGTCAGGATAACGCTTCATCATCTTGCGGAAATATTCGATGACCTG
>JAFXQR010000106.1 GCA_017526985.1 Lachnospiraceae bacterium | reverse complement strand
GATGAGTACAGTATCTGTCTCAATCCCTGCGGGGGAGTGCAGCCTCATCAGCTGCCGGACGGGGAAGAGGGCTGGCAATATACGGTGGAAGAAGTGTACACGGCGCTGGGAAGCGGCGGTGTCGGGCAGAAGGCTTCCGGGGCTGCACAGAGCAGCGTTTCCGGCGGACAGGCAGGCGTGGATGGTTCTGATCACGGAGGGACCGGAGCGGGGAATGACCGGGGAACCGGAAAAGGTCAGGGGGACGGTTCCGAAGGCGATTCGAAAGGAGACAGCAACGGGCCTGGGCGCTGGGATAACCATCCGGATGCACAGGATAATGATACGGCGGAGAGTCAGCGGCAACGGGCCATGTGGGAAGGGCGTATGCTGCAGGCGGCAGAGTCTATGAAAGCCCGGGAACAGGCGGATCTGCAGAGCGGGAAGAAGGCTTGCGGTTCGGTACCGGCATGTGTGGAACGTTACCTGAAGGAACTGAAGTATCCGCAGGTGGACTGGCGTACCATATTGGATGAATTTGTGCAGGAAGAGATCAATGACTATTCTTTTTGCCCTCCCGACCGGCGTTTTTCGGAGAGTGATTTTTTTCTGCCGGATTTTAATGAAAAAGAAGATAAGATAGAGAAGATCCTGTTTATGATCGATACCTCCGGTTCCATGTCGGACGAAGAGATCACCGATTGCTATTCCGAGGTGAAGGGGGCGATCGATCAGTTTAACGGCCGGCTGGAAGGGTGGCTTGGCTTTTTTGACGCAAAGGTGGTGACACCGGAGCCCTTTGGGGATGAAGAGGAATTCAAAGTGATCCATCCGAAGGGGGGCGGCGGTACCAGCTTTGAGGCGATCTTTCAATATATCCGAAAGCATATGGAAGATGACCTGCCGGTGAGCATCATCATCCTGACAGACGGATATGCACCCTATCCAAAGCGAGAGGCAGCAATGGGGATCCCGGTTTTGTGGATCGTCAATAATGAAGAAATGACACCGCCATGGGGGAGGATCGCCCGTATTTTGCCGGATCGGAATGGTAAGGTTTAGTACGAAAAAAAGTGTTTGCTTTTTCCGGGAGAATGGAATATCATATTGTGTGTGGTTTTGTGTGCGGCGGTTTTGGGGAAAACCGTGCTATTAACAACATCTCGGAAAGGGTAAGGTAAGGTAAACATGAGTGGAACTACGGAAAAGTCCGGCGGATGGCGGGCAAACAAATGGATCCGGGCAGCGATCCCGGCACTGTTGCTGCACTGCAGTATCGGTACGGTATACTGCTGGTCGATCTTTTCACAGGAGATCGCAGATTATATCGGTTATACCAAGGCAAACACGGAATGGGCGTTTTCCTTCGCTATTTTCTTCCTGGGTATGTCTGCTGCATTCCTCGGTAATGTCGTAGAAAAGGATATTCACAAGTCTTCACTGATCGCAACGATCTGCTTTGCGCTGGGTATGGCACTGAACGGTTTCTTCATTTATTATGGCGGACAGCATCAGCACAGCCCCATTGCATTGATCGGTATTTATATCAGCTACGGTTTCATTATGGGTGTCGGTCTGGGTACCGGTTATCTTTCTCCGGTTAAGACGCTGATGCTCTGGTTCCAGGATCGTAAAGGTCTGGCTACCGGTCTGGCAGTAGCCGGTTTCGGTGCAGCAAAGGCCATTGCCAGCCCGATCATGCAGTCCATGCTGGAGAATCTGGGAGAAGGCGGTGTCTACAAGATGTTCCTGATCCTGGCAGGTGTATATTTCGTAATGATGTTCGTTGGTCATCTGTTGCTGGCAAAACCGGCTGGCTGGCATGAGCCGCAGGGCAAGGATGCAAAGCCCAGCATTATGCAGGTACTGAAGACCAAGCCGATCACCAACTATATCGGTATCTGGGTAATGTTCTACATCAACATCACCTGTGGTCTGGCGCTGATCAGCCAGGAGAAGATGATCGTGAAGTGCGTTGGTCTTGCGGCATATGCAGGTATCATCTCTACGATTTCCGCTATCTTTAATGCAGGCGGTCGTCTTGGTTTCTCTGCCTGGGCAGATACTATGAAAGACAGAAATACGATCTACAAGATGATCTTCATCCTTTCCATCGCATTTACCGCACTGGTTATGATCACCGGCGGTATCAAGAATGGTGAGGGCAACGGTCTGCTGATCTTCCTGGTACTGGCACTGATCTTTATCGTAAATGCAGGTTACGGCGGCGGTTACTCTAATGTACCGACACTGTTATCCGATCACTATGGTATGGGAAGTATTTCCGCGATCCACGGTATCACACTTTCTGCATGGGCATTTGCAGGTCTGACCGGTAACCAGGTGGCTACATTGATCGTGAACAACACCGGTAAGTTTGTAGAGCATGGTGTGGATGCAGCAGGTAAGACGATCCTGGTAAATCCGGTCGGATATCAGAACGTTCTGTACTTTACGATCGCGCTGTATATCATTGCACTGATCCTCTGCCTCGTATTGGTAAGACCGAGCGGCAAGGCTGCAGAGGAAGCAAAGAAGTAATAAGTCTTTTGCAAGAGTTGACAGATTAAAAGCAGTAATCTAATATGGACAAAGGCATACCGGTTATTTGGCATGTCTTTGTCCTTTTCTGAAAAAGGCAACTGAGAGGAGAAAAAGCGTATGTGCGGTATCGTTGGTTATGTTGGAAATAAGGCAGCTACACCGATCCTGCTGGAGGGACTTTCCAAACTGGAATATCGTGGTTATGACTCCGCAGGCCTGGCAGTACGGGATGGCGAAAAGCCGGCGGTTGTACTCAAGGCAACGGGGAAACTGAAGAATCTGATGGAAATGACGGATGACGGACGCGTACCGGAAGGCAATTGCGGTATCGGGCATACCCGTTGGGCGACTCATGGCGCGCCCAGCCGTACCAATGCACACCCGCATGTGAGCGGCAACTGTACCGGATCCGGATCCGGTGTGGTGGAGTCCGAAGTGGTGGGTGTACACAACGGCATCATTGAGAACTTCCAGGAATTGAAGGCGAAACTGGAGCGCCACGGATATCATTTCTATTCCCAGACGGATACCGAGGTGCTGATCAAGCTGGTGGATTACTACTATAAGAAATACAAAGTAGGTCCGCTGGATGCGCTGGCTAAGACACTGGTTCGTGTGCGTGGTTCCTATGCGCTGGAGGTAATGTTTAAGGATTATCCGGGTGAGATCTTTGTAGCCCGTAAGGAAAGCCCCATGATCATAGGTACCACGGAAGAGGAAAGCTTTATCGCTTCCGATGTACCGGCGATCCTGAACCATACCAGAAAAGTATACTATATCGGCAACCTGGAAATGGCCCGGATCAGTGCCGGAAAGGTAGCATTCTACAACCTGGACGGTGACGAGATCCAGAAAGAGATCACCGAGATCCAGTGGGATGCGGAAGCAGCGGAAAAGGGCGGCTTTGAGCATTTCATGATGAAAGAGATCCACGAGCAGCCGAAGGTGATGGAAGCGACGCTGCGCAAGTACATCAAAGATGATCAGATCGATCTGTCGGAAGTGGGGCTGACCGCCGAAGAGATCAAGGGACTCCGGCAGGTGTATATTGTAGCCTGCGGTTCTGCATGGCATGTAGGCATGGAAGTGCAGTATGTGATCGAAGCGCTGACGGATCTGCAGGTAAGATGCGAGCTGGCATCCGAGTTCCGTTACCGCAGGATGACACTGCAGCCGGACAGCCTGGTGATCCTGATCTCCCAGTCCGGTGAGACGGCAGATACCCTGGCGGCACTGCGTATGGCAAAGGAAAAAGGTGTTAAGACGCTGGCCATCGTAAATGTGGTGGGCAGTTCCATCGCAAGAGAGGCAGACAGTGTCATGTACACACTGGCTGGACCGGAGATCTCGGTAGCAACAACCAAGGCATACAGCTGTCAGCTGCTGTGCGGCTTTATGCTGGCGCTGGAGTTTGCGAAGGTTCGCGGCACCGGTGATATGGAAGAGAAATACGATTACTATATTAAGGAACTGTTGTCCATCCCGTCCAAGACAGAACGCGTTTTGGAAGATAAGGAGCGTATCCAGTGGTTTGCGGCCAAGTTTGCCGGAGCGAAGGATATCTTCTTTATCGGGCGCGGTTTGGACTATGCGATCTCTCTGGAAGCATCCCTTAAGATGAAGGAGATCAGCTATATCCATTCCGAGGCGTATGCAGCCGGAGAACTTAAGCATGGCACCATCTCCCTGCTGGAGAACGGTACTCTGGTGATCGGTGTGCTCACCCAGGAAGATCTGTACGAAAAGACAGTTTCCAATATGGTGGAATGTAAGGCCAGAGGCGCATACTTAATGGGCGTTACGGTATTCGGGCGCTATGAAGTGGAAGACCATGTGGACTTTGCGGTGTATGTACCGAAGGTGGATCCGTTGTTTGCGGGCAGTCTGGCCATCATCCCGCTGCAGCTGCTGGGCTACTACACCAGCGTCAGCAAGGGCCTGGATGTGGACAAGCCGAGAAACCTGGCGAAGAGCGTAACAGTGGAATAAAAAAAATTTTGATGAAACGACGACATCCCCGGGAGAAATCTTAAGGGGATGTTTTTTTTCGTAAGAAATTCTTCATCTTTTACGGCCTTTTTTCTTCATTTTATCTGTACTATAATACAGAAGAATTGTTGATCTGCCGTGTGACCGTTTCGGCGCCGGGCGGTATGGCAGATCGATGATTCACGAAAAAAGCGCTTTTTATAGAAATATTTTTTAGAAATACCCGGGAAAGAAGGATAGACAAAACAATGAACAAAATACTGGTCTGTGACGACGAAAAAGATATCGTGCGTGCGCTGGAGATCTATTTAAAGGCGGAAGGTTACGAGATCATCAAGGCATACAACGGGCGTGAGGCGATCCAAAAGATGCAGGAAACGCCGGAGATCTGCCTGATCCTGCTGGATATCATGATGCCGGAGATGGATGGCATCGAGGCGTTGACGGAGATACGGAAGTTTTCCAATGTACCGGTGATCTTTCTGACGGCCAAATCTGAGGATGCGGATAAGATCCTGGGGTTGAACCTGGGGGCGGATGATTATATCACCAAACCGTTTCTGCCGGCGGAACTGACTGCCAGAGTACGGTCCTCCATACGCCGTTATACGATGTTGGGGAGTGTGGTCGTGAAAAGCGATGAACTGGTCATCGGAGGCATCTGTGTCAACGATCCGGCCAAGGAAGTGCGCGTGGATGGTGAGGAAGTCAGTCTTACAAAGACGGAATACGGGATCTTAAAGCTTTTGATGCAGGATGCGGGAAAGGTGTTTTCGCCAAGCGAGATCTATACCAGAGTATGGGGCGGAGATCCATACGGTACAGAGAATACTGTGGCAGTACATATCCGGAGACTGCGGGAAAAGATTGAGATCGATCCGGCCAAGCCCCGTTATCTGAAAGTCGTCTGGGGACAGGGTTACAAGATCGAAAAGGGATGAGGAAAAGGATGAAAGAGAACTATCGGAAGTTTTGTGAAAACGGAATTATGAAATGGATCTGCGCGATCGTCTGTGCAGCCGGCGCAACGATAATGATCATTACGCTCTTTATGCTGCTCGTAAGTCTTAAGGGCGGTTATCACGGAATGACCTATGAGCAGATGGTGAGTAAGGCAAAGCAAGGTGTGGATGAGCATCTGGCGGGGACGCTGGTGACGGATCTGGCCATATGCCCGGCGAGGGAACATGATGATACGACAGAGAACTTTCAGCAGACGCAGGAATACTGGAAAGAGCTGGCGGAAAAGTTTGAAGGTGCTGACCGGCTGGATTATGCAGTGGTGTTGTCGGAACAGCCGGGGGAAGATTTTACGAATGATCCGGTCTATATCTACCGCAGCGAGGGCTTTTCGGAGTATACCGAATATCTGCAGCTGCAGGTATTTGCCGAGTGCTATTATACGCAGGAGGCTTCTTCGTACAGTGTTCTGCTGGGGGCTCCCAATAAGGGGCATTGGTATGTAGCGGATGATGAGCTGCCCTTTGGAAAGCCCTATTATGTGACCGTGCTGTTCCGGGAGAAAGATGCGGCAAACGGCGGCCTGACGGCAGACCAGAGTGAGTTTATACAGATGCTCTCGGAGGTGGATCATAATGCGGTGTGGATACTTGGGATCGCAGGTCTGCTGTGTCTTGTGAGTCTGGTACATCTGTGTATGAGTGTGGGACATCATAAGGAGAACGAAGGGATACATACCAGCTTTTTGGACCGAATCCCCTTTGTGTTCTGGATGGGGGCGGTGTTTGTTGCGGAAGGCGTGATTGTAGCAGTTATGAGCGAGCTGTTTGATATGATCGACGATGCGCGGGCAGGGGAATGGTTTGCCTTTCATGAGTATGTGATGCTCTTCGCCATGGCACTCTTTGTAATGGGACTGCTTGGGCTGGCGTTTTTCGCCACATTCTGTGTACGGATCAAGTCAAGGACATTTTGGAAGACCACACTGATCGGTTATGTCTTCTGTTTTATGAAAAAGCAGTGCAAGCGGATCGGCGGATGGGCTTCCGAGCATTTACCGCTCGCAGTAAGATTTGGGATCCTGTTGCCGGTACTGTTGGTGGTCAGCATCATCGAAGCGGCACTGATCCAGGACTGCAGAACAGAGTTTGCGGTATTGTTTGTGCTGGGAAGACTGTTTTCGCTGGTATTGATCGGCTATCTGCTTTGGGGCTACAGCCGGCTGCGGGATGGTGCGGCAAGGATCGCTGCAGGGAAGCTGGAACAGCCGGTAGAAGAGAAATATCTGACGCCGGATTATCGTTTCTTTGCAAAAAATCTGAATCGTGTGGGTGAGAGTATACAGGTCGCGGTGGAAGAGCGGATGAAGAGCGAGCGCTTAAAGACAGCGTTGATCACCAATGTCTCCCACGACATCAAGACGCCGCTCACCTCCATCATCAACTATGTGGATCTGTTGTCGCAGAGTGATGCCACGGAAGAAGAAAAGCAGGAGTATCTGGGCATTCTTGCACACCAGTCGGCTCGTCTGAAAAAACTGATCCAGGATCTGATCGATGCATCTAAAGCATCCTCCGGTGCGGTAGAGGTGAACTTATCAAAGATCGGTCTGAATACCCTGGTAGGGCAGGTGAGCGGCGAATACCAGGACAAGCTGGATGCAGCGGATCTGACGCTGGTGACGAGAAATATGGAGCAGGACATGAAAGTCACTGCCGACAGCAATCTGCTCTGGCGGGTATTAGACAATCTGTTTGTGAATATCTTAAAATATGCGATGCCGGGTACCCGGGTTTATGCGGAGGTTTCTGAAGAAGACGATATGGTATCTTTGAGCATTTCAAATATTTCCAAAGCGGAGCTGGGCATCTCCGGGGATGAGCTGATGGAACGCTTCGTGCGCGGTGATGCTTCCCGTAACACGGAAGGTTCGGGCCTGGGCCTCTCCATCGCCAAGAGCCTGATGGAGCGTATGGGCGGCAATCTTATCATCACCGTTGACGGCGATATGTTCAAAGCCGTACTGAAACTGAAGAAATAAACCACCGGGGACTAACCACGGGGACGGTTCTCTGGCAAGTAACAAGAGGCGGGTGAGGGGGAATTTTTAGCTTGCTTTTTTGGCGGATTTCCCGTATAATCATAGATTGTTCGGAGTTGTACCCAAGCTGGCCGAAGGGACCGCACTCGAAAACTTGTTACCTTCAAGGCTGCGTATCCTCGCGAACCATTGATTTTACTGGACTTTTGACAATTTATACTTATGTGAAATTGCCTTGTTCTCTCGTACAGTTCTCTCTTTTTTCTGAATGGGATCAGAGAGGGCTGAGAGATCCGGCTTTTCAATACAATGCAGACGTATCGAAGTGGTCATAACGGGGCGCACTCGAAATGCGTTTGCCCTCCGGGGCACGAGGGTTCGAATCCCTCCGTCTGCGCTACTTGGAGGAGTTTTTAGGCTCCTCCGTTTTCTTTTTTTGGCGAGAGAACAGGAGAGAACTCCTTTCTCATCTTTGATTTCTTTCATATTCACCCCATTTTGGCATAAGGCGCTTCCGGCAGAATGTCTGGTATCGTGAAAACGGATTGGCTTTAAGCCGTTTTTCCGAATGATGGTTTTGAAGTGCCTGCTTACCCGCTCGGGATCAAAGAGATTTCCCAGACAGTCAACAAATACATAATCGATATCTTCTGTGTTGTAAGAATTTCCGCAAACATAAAAAGCACAAATCTCTTTGGGAAGAGAAAGAGAAAGAAGTGCCGGAGGATCCGATGGAAGTCGCGGATAATACCGAGTACGGCGGAGAACTGCCGGATATAGAGATCCCGGAAGTGGCGGTGGATATGAGCGGTGGAGATGGGATTGCTGAGTGATCGACGGCGGGGAGAATAAACCATATAGTATTCATAATTTTTGATGGGAGAGAAGCGGGGATCTGTGTGATCCCCTTTTATTTTTTATCCGGGGGATGGATAAGTGATAGATAAATGTATCGCCGGTAGAATGTCGCAAAAAGATATGATAATATACGGATTGTATACCGAGAATGGAATATCGGCAATAAATTCAAATATTGCCGAAAGTCTATTGACACATACAGAAGTAAAGAGTATCCTATAAGTGGAATAACGGCAAAAAAATGAAATTTTGCCAAAAGTCCAGATGAGGAGGTGATGGCTATGAAGTCTTCAGTAAAAGATTATATATCCAACCACACTGAATTTACTACAGAGGAATTCTGGAAGCATCTTCGGAATGATACCCCGGAGATAGCTCGTTCTACGGTTTATAATATTTTGAAAGCCTTACGCGATCAGGGAGAGATAGTACAGAAGAAAAGAGGCTTTTTTAAGGTTGCCGGAAAAAAGAATTATGCATATGCATTGTCGGATACAGCAAGGGCAATTTCTAATCTTATAAAGGAGTCTTATCCGCTTGTAAATTACCAGATCTGGGAACTATATCAGATGAATGAGTTCGTCAATCATTTGATAGCCAGGAATACTATATTTATTGAGGTGGAGAATTTGCTGGATGAGACAGTATTTAATCTGCTTTTTGAAAAATATCCGCATGTTTTGCTGAATCCCGGTGAAGAAGAATATTATAAATATGTTGGTGATGAAACAATAATTGTAAGAAAACTGATATCAGAGGCACCGGCATCCTATGGCGAGTATAATCAGACATCTTTGGAAAAACTGCTTGTTGACCTGTTTGGGCGTGGTCTGTCCGGCAGGATAATATCCAGATCGGAATATAGGGCTATATATGAGGATTCCTTCAGCAGATATAATATAAATCAGGAAAGAATGTTTCGGTATGCCCGTAGAAGAGGAAATGAAAAGAGAATAAAGGAGTTTATCTGCAAGGAAACAAACATTGTTCTGGAGGATCTGAAATGATAGATAAAGGAAGCTTAGCACGGAACGATTGTAAATTAATTATCCGGATTCAATGCCCGTGATCACATCCACAATAGGTGTATGATCACGGTTTTTTTATTGACAAATGTAGAATATCAATATAATATATAGAATATCGATATAAAGATATTCTATATACAGATAGGAGGCATATATGAGTAATATAGACAAGACATTGTTGTCTGGAAGCATGGGGACAATGCTTTTGAAGCTTTTATCGGAAAAAGATATGTATGGATACGAAATGATCGAGACCTTGCGCTCGCGTTCGCAGAATGTGTTTGAATTGAAAGCTGGAACGTTATATCCTCTTCTTCATGCTCTCGAATCTAAGAATTATCTGACTTCGTATGAGCAGGAAGGTGTGGGGAAAATGCGAAAATACTATTCCATTACCGACGATGGCAGGAAATTCCTGAAAACAAAACTGGATGAATGGGAGACTTATTCTGTCGCTGTAGCTAATGTTCTGGCATATGCTGTGTAGGAGGACGTGACAATGAACATGGAAGATTATATTGATACCCTTAAAGGGCAGATCAGGGATAAAAATGCGAAGAGTTTTGTGGCAAATGAGATACGTTCGCATATTGAAGAACAGGCTGACGTGTATGAGAACGGTGGTTTGAGTCGTGATGATGCTCTTGAAAAAGCGGTAAAGGATATGGGGGATCCTGTAAGCGTGGGGATAAACTTGGATAAGATTCACAGACCACATATGGAATGGCGGTTTTTAGGATATATTCTTTTCATAAGTGTTTTGAGCATTGTGATTCATTATCTTATCAATCGGGGAATGAATCCGGGACAGATAGGATTTTCTGATTTTCCGCGCAGTACTTCCAGAGCTCATATTATGGGGATACTTGTTAGTGTCATATTGATGCTGGTTGTGTATCGCCTGGACTATACAGTTTTACTTGGAAAAAGCAGAATAATCGGCGGCATATTTCTTACGGTTATTACATTGCTTTCGATTCCCTTTGGTTACTATGTGAATGGAGTGAATGGCTGGATAGGTATTGGTAGCGTTTCCGTTTCGGTTCATGCAATATTTCTTTTATATTTACCAATATTTGCAGGAATTCTTTATGAATATAGAGGAAAGGGAAAGATAGCCATTCTTTGGATCTTTCTTTGGGGGATCGCGCCGATAGTATCCAGATTGATTAATGGTGACTGGTCTGTTCCATTTATGCTGTTTATGTTGATTGCTGAACTGATATTGATATTTTTGGCAATTCGAAAAGACTGGTACTTGTTTAGTAAAAAAGCAGTGCTTATAGGATTCATATGCGTTGTGATAGTTATGGCGGCAATGTGTTTTAACAAGGTGATGCATTTCAATGATTATCAGAGACTTCGATTGGAGAACTGGATGGCACGTTATAATATCGGGAACTACGTGTCAGATGATAATGGGATGAATTATATCAATACCAGGCTGAAAGAGGTCTTTGCCAATAGCAATCTTATAGGAAGAAGCGATGAGGCTGTTCAAATTATGACAGAATTGCCGGGATACAGAGATGATCTTATTGTTGGATCTATAGCAGCATACTGCGGGATGCTGGCGGTAGTGGGAATTATCATCTGCTTGCTTGTGCTTTCAATGTATGTTTTCCGGATTTCATTGAAGCAGAAAAACAATCTAGGATATATTATCGGGTGTGCGTGTGGTATTACAATAGCTTTTCAGTGCGTAAGCAATTTGATGATAGTTTTCGGGTTGCTGCCAATGACAGGTTCTATCTTGCCTATGATATCATACGGAACACCGAGAAATATTGTTAATTATATGCTTTTTGGACTGATTCTCTCGATATACAGGTATAAAGATATCCGAAAAGAGGATATGATGAAATCAGTTCTTGGTAAGGTCGCAATTTAAGGGATCTGTATAGTGCGCATAGACCAACGATTATACCCGCGCGAAACTGCGCATACACCAAAGATTGACAACAAATCATGTTGCGCTTTTTTGGCAAGAGTGATAAAATCAAGGCAAAATCAGCCGTAAGGAGGATGCTGCCTTGATTTTTAAGCGAAAGATCTATGAAAAGCTTCTGGAATGGAAGAAGTGCGAAGGAAGCGAGGCACTAATGATCGAGGGTGCCAGACGAG
>JAFXQR010000105.1 GCA_017526985.1 Lachnospiraceae bacterium | reverse complement strand
ATTGGATGTGCCGGTCTTAACCGGCCGGCATAGTCCTTTGCAATAAACTACAAAATGTAGGTGCAACAACCTACAAAACTGTTTTGCAACAACCTACATTTATATTTTGCAACTTTATGCAAAAAAGGCTTGCAAAAAACACCTTTTTTCAATACTTTCTTCATTTGTGCCATTTTTGTCATTTTACTACCTCTCCTTTTCATAAATTGATTTGTGTTTTATGTCGTCTCATGATGTCCTTGGTTTTTGGTTACATCATAGTAACGGGAGATAAGGGGGATTTTTATGGGGGTGAGATAAGAAAAAACCAAATTCCAGCACATACATCCCACAAAATCCATTAAAATTTCCTATTTAAACCCTGTCTATAACAGAAATCCGAATTCATTCAAGGTGGGGCAACATTTATCAGCCTATTTGTCAAGTGTTTTCAAGGAAAAAATAATAAAATACAGAGAATATTTCATCTCTGTTTTAGTAAAAATATGAGTATATGAGCCTAGGGATGCTTAGCTAAATGCCATTGGAACCGTCCCCTTGTCTGTCTTCGATTGTAATTACTCATTTGACTCCTAACCGCAGATAGTAATCACATCGAATCATGTCCTATATTTGCTATTCCTATCTTTTTACGCTAAATACTCTCCCTTCAACTGCTCAATCGTATCAAAAGGGAAGCACTCAGCACATCCATCAGGTATTTCTTCCAGCCTCTTAATGAAGTCCTTTACCAAATCTATAGCTTTCTGGCTATGATCTCCTTCTTTAGGCATATGACGCACATACCATACCTGATCGTATACCTCGATCTGGGAGATAAGGGCGTCCACATCTACACTGAAGCACATCTCGTTGTCCTCATTAGCTTCTCCGTATCTGGCAATAACATACTCAAGCCTGCGAAGGATAGCATCGTGATTTAGGTCGATAGGGGCATAAATCCGGATATTGTCTTCCGTGTCTTCTGGTTCTTTGCTTAATGGATACTCCAGAAGCGACCTATCAATAAGCCAGGGCTCGTTGATATATAAGGGGACACTATCTTTAGGAATCGGATAGGGATCTAAGCTATGATGGGACATTTTTGTGCTCTCTTTCTTCGTATAATCTTGCCTATAGCAGACATAGTAAGTATATCATATCTGCTATATATAATCCATCAGATTAGGTTAAAATCCGACAAATTCTCCCTATGCCACCCAAGGCTCTTTGCCCAAGTCAGGCTTTCCTTCTTCTTTTCCTTAGCTTCCTTCTTCTCCAGGGCAGATAACCCATCTAACTCGGGATTGATCTCCTCTAAGAACTCAGCAAAGCCACTGATACCACCAACATCATCTACCAGCATCTCAGCATCTTTGGCAATCAGAACCGGACGATAGACCTCTCGGCACTTCACATTTGCCCTGTCTAGCTCTGTCTGGGTAATCCGCTCAGATACTACTAAATCTTCGCAGTTTTCACTTGCTGTGATTCTAATCGTCCAGTTATCACCAAAGTCATAGCTGTAGATCAGGGTATCCGTTACCGGTTGGGGATAGACTTGGTATTCAGGAGCATTGATCTGTTCCTTAACAATATAATCTATGTGTTCCTTTAACTCCTTATAGATCGCATCTCCCGATTTCGCTATTTGCTTCTTAATATAGGCCTTCTCTTCCTTTGGCGCGTCCTTTGGAAGAGTATATTTACCTACCGCAAGTACAGAATATAAGGGCAACCTTTCAAGGAGAGACATGGGATCCCGGTCAAACAGTTTTCGAAGTCCTTCTACCGGAGCATCCTTAAAATCCATTATCTCGACTCTATAAGGGGCTTCATCAGAGAATATAGGCGTAGGTTCCGGCCGCTTATTCCCTTCGTTGTCATAAACCGGTGAGATTCTGGATACATATTCCTCCCCATCGTATTTATTCGTTTTATGGTTATATGCATTGCTATACAATACATAATATTTAGCGTTTATATCGATCCTCTTTATATTGTTTATGCAGGAGAGGATACCTTCGCCTTGGCACTGAGAAAGATAAGGTCCAGTATACTTCTTCCTGAGCCAGTTCTTGAAGCTGCCACCATTGTAGTCATCACACCAGAACTCGTCTTCTTCGTTCATATAAGGGGAACGGAATAGGATACCAACCATTTTGCTCCATAATCCGGCTTTATTCTTAGTCACCTTTTTAAAGGCATCCGGTGGCAGCTCAAACTGATGCAGATGTGAGTTTTCCCATCCAAAGGCTCTCTGGATCACATAATGAAGGGCATATAAGGGGATATCATACGGTACGACTATATCCCTGCTTATATGGTTGCCATACTGCAGTTTTCCATATTTCTTGAATACTTCAGCGTCCTTATCAACATATCCATCCTCTTTCTCATACCACTCTTCGTATTCATCATAAAGCTCCATATGAAGCCTTACGACATTCAGTGGATCTGGAGGTAAGCGATCACCGGAAATTTTTTCTAACGCATCTTTGTCACGGTCATTTAACGCACCGGGGAAAAGCCCGAGTTCGTAGACAAGCTCCATAAACCTTTTAGATTCTTCCTCTGTTCTTTTCTTTTTATTCAAGAGTTTCTTTAATTCCTTCTCTTTCGCATCTATACCGGGGCGAAACGGGCTCATTTGTCGGATGCAGGATGCCAGTTCCTTTGATGGATGCCTATCGTATGCCTTGGAAAGAGCTTTCAACTGTTCTTCTCTTTCTTCCCAGGTGACTCTGGGAGGTCTGGTATAATCCTCCGTATAGGACATCTTGATGTCTTTCTCCCACTCTTTTACGCTTGTTTCTTTATCAGATTGCGCTTCTTTTATCGTCATATTTTTCATACTCTTATCTTCCATAGTCTCTCCCTTCATAGGCTCATCTTCCTTCGTTTTTGCAGGCTTAATCATCTGCATCTTGAGTTTCTTCTCATATGCCCGATATTCCCTTACCTTGACCGCGTGTTCTGTAGGCTCCAGCGTATTATCCACCTTATCCTCATAAGGAAGGGCAGTTGATACCGTAGCTACAGAGACATTAAGATATTTTGCAATCTCTTGAATGGATAGTCCTTCCTCACGGAGCTTTCTTACATTATCAGCGATGGGAGACTTTATCTCACCCATTGTGACTAGGATCTTACGGACTTTATTGCGGTTGATCTTGAATTCGTCAGCTGTCCTCTTAATAGAACCGTTAGCACGGTAAAAAACAGCTATTTTCTTCATATATTCCAGGTCTTTATCAGATATCGGCATAGGATTATCCCTCTTTCTTAACTTTATTTTCTCATTTAGACATGTCTTGATTGGATTATAACCAGTATGTTGTCAAAAATCAATGTTTTTATGAATATATTCACACTTAGACACATTTTATATATAAACAAAGCCCATACTTTCTTTTCCAATTAAAGGGAAGGTCATCTCTGCGCAGCCTCTCAACATTGGTTTTGTGCAGGGGGATCGCTTGATCTATGTCCGGAATCTGCGACGCATATTATGATATTTCCTTGAGAAAACATCAAGAAATATAAAGATTTTCAGTACATTGACAGCAGAATAAAATCAAGGGTTGCTTGATTGCAGGAAGAGTATTCTTATTGACAGAGCTGTTATGTCGGTTTTGCAGCAAGTGTAGGATAGTCGCGAGAATGTAGTTCAAGTAACGTTCCCATAGTACGATGCCCTTTTGATGTAACATGATATCGACGTGATTTCGGAACTTTTTTGATGAGTCCATGTAGCCGGAGTTTTTTCAATAACCTGCTGGTCTTGGCGCTGCGTTTTCTATTTGATTCGAAATTCGGATATATAATCTTTCCGATATCCTTGTTTCGAAAACCATTGATGAAATATCTGCCATCGCAGACCGTTTCCATGATTCTTACAACATCAGGAGACCATACATTGAAGCCGGTAACTCGGTATCCATCTATAGTTTTACCAGAGCAGATTTTACTGATTTCATCCAAAGTGGATTTAACCGGAACGATATCTGTCATGGCATCAAGAAAACGTTCGTTACATGTTTTAGATACCTCAGCGTAGCGGTAAAGGTTGGATATAGACTTGCCCATAGGTTTCCATTCTTTTGAAATCTTTCCGCCACGATGATGGACATCAGCATATACTTTGAATTCACGTGGATTATTGATCGTGGTTTCAATGCGGAGTACACTGCATTTGTCATACATTTTGATACTGTTGGCGTTTAACTTGAACTTTACCCTACAGCCTATGGGGCGTGATTTATAGTCGGAGACAGATTCTCCCAGAAACCGCGGGTCCGGTTTACGTCCCATAAAGGTAAAGACATCGGTGACTGTGAAATCATAGAATGCGTGACCAACCAGCGATGGATAAATATCCTCGAGGAATTTCCGTTCCTTAAACATTACATCGGTTGCGAACTCGCATTGATGCACACACCAGTTATAGCCCTGCCCGAAAGTTTTTTGAACAGTAGCAAGAAAAGGGTTGATGGATTTTGCAAACTTATCAAGCTGGCGACAAAGTTTTTCTGAATTAAACTTATCGGCGAGCTTTTGAGCTTTAGCAATGTCAGAGAGATCTGTGAAAGAATTGTCGTAGCACTGATAAGTGATGTGATTCCTTGTAAAAACGGATTTCATCATTTCGCGTCCGTTTATATACACCTGGATGTTAAAAGGAAACCACGTTTGGATCTTAACAAACATGAAACCGAATACTTTATCGAGGTAGTAGAGGTAGTAATGAAGACACTTGGTAAAAGTTGATTTCACGACAAGTTTTCCTTCATTGCTGCCATACACTTTGGCTGTTTTGCAAGATTCCAGGATCTTTATAGCACAGATAAGACCTTCATCAACGGGAGAAGAATCAAGTATACTTTTAGCAACATCTTCTTTTTTCTGCTTTGTCGATGAAAGATAAATGACAGGACGTTCCAATTCGGTGGCGCCATCTTCAATCTGCCTGATAATAGAGTTGGTGACCTGCATAAAATAGTCCTTATAGTTTTTGTGAAGCACCCCGAGCTGTGCAAGAGCACCGGGACGAGAATGCTCATTCATTAAAGGGTTTAGATAACCGTTAATGATCATGCGATCGAAAAAAGAAAATGTACCCTTGATTTTATCACTGTATTGGTCTATCATTTTGCACATAGAGCCAAAACCTCCTTGTTGGTATTTTAGCCTATGTGCAATATAGCACAATCAACAGGGTTTTGGCTCTATATTTTTTGGTTGCGGCCGGAGGTCCGCGTTATGTCTAGAAAAAAGAAAAGTCCCAATCTATCTAAAGATTAGAACTATCAAACATAAAAAATACCATTTATATTATTCATTACCGGTCCTCTCTCGGTACAACACCAAGAAAGCCTCTGACAGCGGTATCTGAGCGTATTTTTAACATTCATTCCCTACAGTTCCATTACTAAAAATAACTATTAAAGACATTCAATCCAATCCCATCTACTAAAAATGTTTTAAGCGAATCAGCAATATTTACCATCGCATTCTCTTCCAGATCACTTAATGAAACTATATATAATCCGAATCCCTTTTCTCCCTCTGCATACAGAAGCACATTACAACATTCATCATCACCGATTGCCAGAGAATTCGGTATATATTGCTGAATATGATATGCTTCATTCATCTCAATGCATCCTTTAGCGCCCCATAAGCGCAGGAGCTTTATTTTGGCTACACTTATTTCAAGCTCAGTTTCCTTTCTGATAATAGACAGATATTCCATAGGAATATTTATTTGAGCATAGCGGACTAACTCCTCTATTTCAATCTCGCTTGAGCCGGGAGCACTGTTTACAACTTCAAATGCACTGTTCATTGCCAAATTTCTCATAGTTATTCTTTCTTCGGAAGTTTGCTGATATAATCCTTGGCATTGATAACCAGCATGATTGAAAAACAAAAAGTGATCAACATAGGTACTATTGCGAATGTCGAACTTATTTCTCCGTTGCTCTTCAGCACCAAAGTTGCCGCACCTAATGTATACCCGCAGCAGATCATTTCCAGGCCAAACAGTATTGCTGCTCTGATTATTGCATGCTTTTTCTGCTTTTCAGCATAATCTGCTACCATAGTCAACGTTTCTTTCATATCCTCATTCATTTTCTCACTTTTCCTTTCTCCGCAAATGAGCTCACGGATATCTACATTGTAATAGTCTGCTAGTTCTACCAAAATTGACAGGTCGGGCATATTATTGCCGTTTTCCCATCTGGATACCGTCCGTGCAGCAACACCAAAGTGTTCTGCAAGTTGTTCCTGCGTCAGTTTTTTTTCTTTTCTGAGCTCCCTTAAAAAAGAACCTATCTTAGCCTGATCCACTATTTCTTTCCTCCTTTCGTTGACTATTATCTTCCGCTCGGCCCACATTTAACACGACATAAAGTGAGAAAAGCCGTATTTTGTGTACCAGACATCGTATGTCTTGACTGAAATAGGGAATTTTTATCGCATAGATTAGCGCCTGATAATAGGCTTGCCAAAATCCGGATTATTGACATAATCTACATCCGTAAATGCGGGTAATTTGCCAAAAACATGTTCCGGTGACTCGAGGCATTTATTATCTCCAAAAATCTCATTTTTGCGGTATATATATCGCTCAAGTCGAATATCTTTCTTTGTTTCGACAGCGCTGAGAAATCCGATGTCGTTTGATAGTTCAATAATATACACCGCTTTAGGGGAATCGTATATCGGATACTTTCGGCCGATATATTTTCCTGAATGAAAATAAAGATCTTCGTTATCAGTAATATCCTTTCGGGAAATATCAAGCTTAGGGCCAATTCTATAAGAATAAAGCATATTATCGTTAGCAAGGATGTTCTCCTCTGTTAGGATTGCTTTTTTTAGGCTCACGGCTTTGAGTGAACGAAATTCATCAAGATATTTATAAAACTGTTCAAGAGCTAATTTCTGATCACCGCCGCATTTCTCAAGTATTAGTCTGTCCCATCCTAATGAACTATTAGAACTATTTGTTTTAATCTTTGAAAACTCATTCATAAACCAGAAATTTAGAGGAAAAAGAACCGTTTTTGTTATATTCTCATATATTCCGAAATCACTTAGAGCATGATCATAGCCGGCAATGTATGTACGTAATGCACTGATATTAAGTGAGCCAAGATACATTCCCGGGCGCTTTTTTATATAATCAAGCAAATCAAATATTTTTTCATCAGTATATTTCATACTCTTTTCCGCAACCATTACCGCTATCCAGCCTTAATCTCCTACCGATTTTTTGTTTAAATCTATTCTCTCTTATTTTACAAAACCGCCTATAGCATACCAGTAAATTATACCATATCTTATATAGATATTTCTATTCTGCAGCCAGCGAATTCAGTATATTTTGAAAATATTCGGGCAATTCGGAATCAAAAGAAATCCATTCGTTTGTGGATGGATGTACAAAGCCAAGTGTTTTGGCATGCAATGTCTGCCCCTGCGTTTTGGATGTGAATTTCGAAGATTTTGCGCCGTATACAGCATCTCCCAGCAAGGGATGACCGATATACGACATATGCACGCGGATCTGATGCGTACGGCCGGTTTCCAGACGGCATTCAATATGCGCCATATCGGTGTATTGCTTTAATACATTAAAATGTGTGATGGCATCTTTACCGTATCCCGGATCGGTACCCGGTGCACATGGTACGACCGCCATTCTTTTACGGTCTTTGGGATCTCTTGCGATATAGGTATGTATCGTTTCCGGCACTTTGGAGTCATTTTGAGATCTGTGAATATTTCCCAGCGCTATCGCCTGATAACTGCGCTCGATATCATGGGTTTTAAACTGAGCAGCGATCTTTTGATGGGCATCATCATTTTTGCAGATGACCAGCAGACCTGTGGTATCCCGGTCGATCCGGTGCACGATCCCCGGACGCAATACTCCGTTGATTCCGGACAGATCCCTGCAATGATAAAGGATCGCATTGACCAGGGTGCCTTCATAATGCCCCGGTGCCGGATGTACTACCATACCCTTGGCTTTATTGACGATAATAATATCGTGATCTTCATATACGATGTCTATGGGAATATCCTGCGGTTTGATATCCGGCAGGATAGCTTCCGGAACATTTAAGATGATCTGGTCGCCGCTCTTTATGGCAGCGGAAGGTTTCACTGCTTTCTGATTGATCAGCAATGCGCCGTCTTTGATCAGTTTTTGCAGATAGGATCTGGAGCAGTCCGGTAAAAGACCGGCAACATACCGGTCAATGCGGTCGCCCTCCTGTTCTTCGCTAATCACAAACTGATATTCCATCAGTCTTCCTCCGCTTTTTTGTCAGAGGAATTTTTACCCGAATCCAGAAATTTCAAATCTTCTTCTTTATAGATAAACAGAAATAAAATGGCAACGCCAAATGTAGCGACCACAATATAAATGTCCGCCACATTGAAGATCGGGAAATTGATCAGTTTAAAATACAGAAAATCCGTGACGGACTGTTTCATGATACGGTCCGTGGTATTTCCCAATGCCCCCGCCAGGATCAGAGCAGCTGCGATATTTAACGGAAGATATTTCTTTTCTGCCGGGATCCTGGTCAGAAAATAGCTGAGACCGATCACTACCACCGTGGCGATGATCAAAAACAATACGGTTTTTCCCTGCATAATGCCCCAGGAAGCACCAAAATTTTCATGATGAAGGAACTGAAAAACACCCGGGATCAGGTCTATGGAGGAACCGATCGGAAGCGTTTTGCGGATCTGTATTTTTGTAAGCTGATCGGACAAGATACCAATGGCGAAGATCAATGCATCGATCAACAGCATTTTGGCACTGTTATTTATCTTTCGGTTGTTTACGCTCTGTTCGTTCATGGTTTCTTATTCACCGTCTTCCACAAAATGGATCTCCTTGATACCGCCAAGGATCTCTTCATCCGTTAAGGTCTTATCCAGATAAGCTTTTCCGACTTTTTTCAGCAGTACAAACTTTACACCGCCGTTCTCTGCTTTTTTATCGGACTTGGTCAGATTCAGGATGGCTTCGTCATCAATATCATCAATGGTGATGGGCAGATTGAACGGAACAAACATATCTCGGATCTCGTAATACTCATCCATAGACAGTTTCTCTTTCTTCCAGGAGATGAAGGCCGCTGCCACGCAGCCCAGTGCTACACATTCCCCGTGCAGCAGAGTGAAATCTTTATACTTTTCGATCGCGTGTCCGATGGTATGTCCGAAGTTCAAAAGAGCGCGGTCACCGGTCTTCTCTTCCGGATCCCGTTCCACGATGCGCTGTTTTAATACGCAGCAGTGCTCGATCATTTCTTCCAGAGTAGCGGCGTCTTTATCGTGGATCTCATACAATTTGGAAAGCAGCCATTCATAGAAAGAAGCGTCCATGATCAGACCGTACTTCAGCACTTCGCCCATTCCGGCATAGAACTGACGGTCATCCAGAGTGGATAATGTATTGGTGTTGATATAGACCAGTTTCGGCATCTTGAAGGCACCGACCATATTCTTGTATTGCAGGAAGTCCACGCCGGTCTTGCCACCGATGGAGGAATCCACTTGCGCCAAAAGTGATGTGGGGATCTGGATCACATCGATGCCACGCATATAGATCGAAGCACAGAAACCTGCAACATCACCTACGACTCCGCCGCCTACTGCGATCATCAGATCATGGCGGTTCATTTTGTGCTCTACCATATCCGCCAGGATTGCCTGTACGGTATCCATATTCTTATGGCTCTCACCGGCATCAAAAGAATAAACAAACACTTCGCTGAAGATCCCTTTGATCGCATCTTTGATGGCATCCACATAAATGGGGCCGACGATCTTATCCGTTACGATCGTCGCTTTGACACCTTCATAGCCAAGGCTTTTGATCTTTTCCGGGAGCTGCGAAAAATCATTCTCGATCATAATATCATAGATCGGTTTACGGTTATAATTTACAGTGATCAGTTTCGACATATCCTATCTTTCTCCTTAACTATTATCGATTCTTATAAGCGGATCAGTCCGCGGTCTTTTAAATACTGAATGGTCTTCAACATACCGAAGGCGCCGTGCGGCCAGGTCAGTCCTCCCTGGAAATACACATTATACGGCGGTTTCAACGGGCCGTCCGCGCTCAATTCAATAGAGGAACCGGATACAAAAGCACCGGCGGCCATGATCACCTGATCGTCATAGCCCGGCATATCCCAGGGTTCCGGGGTAACATGGCTGTCCACCGGCGCCGCTGCCTGTACGGCCTCGCAGAAAGCACACAGAGCTTCAGGAGAATTCAAGGTAATGGCCTGAATGATATCATATCGGGGTTCCGTTGCGTTGGGCAACACAAAGAATCCCAGTTTTTCATACAAATTTGCAGCAAAGATTGCTGTTTTCAATGCGGATGCGGTCACCGTCGGAGACAAAAAGATGCCCTGATAAAATGCGGGTAAAATCCCCAGTGAAGCGCCCACTTCTTTTCCGAGTCCGGGAGAGGTCAGGCGATACGCGGCGTTCTCAACGCATTCCTTTTTGCCCACCAGATATCCACCGATGGGACACAGGCCACCACCGGGATTCTTGATGAGGGAACCCACACAAAGATCTGCCCCCACTTCCGTAGGTTCGATCGCCTCTACAAACTCGCCATAGCAGTTATCGACAAGAATGACCACTTCCGGCTTGATACCGCGGATAAAACGGATCAGTTCACCGATGCGTTCCACCGATAAGGTAGGCCGTGTCTGATAGCCTTTGGAACGCTGTATGGTCACCATATGGGTTTTGTCATTGATCGCAGCTTTGATGCCTTCAAGATCAAAGCCCCCATCCGGTAACAGATCTACCTGTCGATAAGATATGCCGTATTCTTTCAGAGAACCGCTGCTGTGACCATTTCCGTGATCCCGGATACCGATCACTTCTTCCAGTGTATCGTAAGGCTTTCCTACGGGGCTTAACAGCTCGTCTCCCGGCCGCAGGTTACTCATCAGGGCAAGCGCCAGCGCATGGGTACCGCAGGTGATCTGCGGGCGCACCAGAGCGTCTTCCGCGTGGAAAATATCCGCATAAACCGCCTCCAGGGTATCTCGTCCCAGATCGTTATAGCCGTAGCCGGTAGTCCCCAGCAGGCACGCTTCGCTCACCTGGTGTTTCTGCATTGCCTGCAAGACCTTCATCTGGTTCAGCTCTGCCATGGCATCGATCTGCGCAAAACGCTCTTTTAAGCTTTCGCGCACTTCGTTACCGTAAGCAATAGTCTGTTCATCCAGCCCCATTTTTTTATATTGTTCGTTTAAAGCAGTTTCTAAAAGATTCATTCATATATTCCGCCGTTTCCGGTCTGTATTTTGATTCTTAAAACCTTACAAATTATAGCTTACATACGCGTGTTATGTCAAACTACTTTTCAATTATGTAAATCTGTGATATATTTATATAGTATGTATATAAGCTGATCATTTCGGTAAATACTTGTAAAGAAGGAAGTTTCAATCATGAAATTTGATGATGAACATAAGCATTTTGCCTGGGGGCTGACCGCTTTTCTTACGGGTTGCGCTCTTCTTTTGTTTTTCTATGTACTCAATCACTTCGCTGTTGTTGCCGGGATTTTTGACACCGTATGCGAGATCCTGACACCGGTCTTTATGGGACTGATCTTTGCCTATCTGCTCTCTCCCATTATCAACTTTATGGAAAAACAATTTTATCGCCTGCCGGACCGCTGGTTGTATCATGGCGCAGTCGGCGAAGCCCGTGGTAAGTATAAACGCAATATACGGACATTAACGATACTGCTTACTTATATCCTGGTATTTGTAGCGCTCTTTGGCTTTTTTAATCTGCTGATCCCCGAACTGGTGAGCAGTATCCAGAACATTGTCAGCCGTTTTCCGGATTACATAGCCAATTTTGAAGTCTGGATTGATGGACTACTGGTTCGTTTCCCGAAATTACAGGAAAGTGTGAACGATATCCTGAACGCTTCCACGAGCGGGATTGAAGAATTGATCATGAACCGCCTTGCTTCTACAGACGGCGAAGAGACTACTGCGATCCTGTCGACCACAGGTGGTGTGGTAAAAGGCGTGATCTCCGGCGGTGTTTCCGTATTGAAGCTTCTTTTGAACATCTTAGTCGGGATCATGGTATCCATCTATGTGGTGAACAGCAAAGAACTGCTGCTGGGCCAGTGCAAAAAGGTGATTTACGCCCTTATGAACCGGGATCGTGCCAATTCGTTCATTCATAATATTCGTTTTACGAATAAAACTTTTTTGGGATTTTTCAGTGGCAAGATTGTGGATTCCATCATCATCGGAATTCTTTGTTTTATCCTGACAAAGATCATTGGCACACCGTATGCAACCCTAATCAGTGTTGTTGTAGGTATCACCAATATCATCCCTTATTTCGGACCGTTTATCGGTGCGATCCCTTGTGCATTGCTGATCCTGATGGTGGATCCGAGACAATGCTTGTATTTCATTATTATGATTATCCTGCTGCAGCAGTTTGACGGTAATATTTTGGGACCCAAAATCCTGGGTCAGTCCACCGGTTTGTCCAGTTTGTGGGTGATCATCGCCATCACGATCTTTGGCGGATTGTTCAAGTTCGCCGGAATGGTGATCGGTGTTCCGGTTTTTGCCGTGCTCTATACCGGTATCAGCTCCTATATCAATGCCAGACTGATGGAAAAACATCTGACGCTAGATACCAAAAAGTATGTACATGTGGATTATATTGATGAAAACGATCAGTTTGTCAAATTGCCAAAATCCAAAGTAAAACGTATCTTGAGCCGCGAAGCTTTTAAGGATTTGGCAAAACGGAATGAAAATGAAACGGAACTTTTGGAAGCACAGGTTCTGTTAGATCTCGATGAGCACAGAGACAGTGATAACGAAAGAAATTCGCAACCCTCTTCTGCTGATCTGAAAAGATCAGCAAAAAAGAAAAGAAAGTAATGTCAGGTGTTTCGTATGGCAGAGATCACATATCATGAACAGATCAAACGTGACAATATTGAGAAGCTGCGTCAGATGCAAAAGGTACTGCCTTCTTTTTGTACGGTCTTTTTTCGTGGTGTGGCAGATCGTGTCGGAGCACGTACTATGGTGGCGTATGCCTATGACCTGCAGATCTTTTTCCATTATATGAACGAAAATGTATTCTCGCCCCATTATGATGCGCTATCCGACATCCGTCTGGATGCACTGGATACCATCGGAAAACTGGATCTGGAAAATTTCATGGATTATCTTTCCTTTTATACCGGTGCGGATGGCGTGGAGCATACCAATGACGAACGCGGAAAAGCACGAAAACTCGCTGCCGTCAAATCCATGTTCAATTATTTCTTTGAATCAGAGCTGATCAAGACCAATCCGGCAGCGATCATCCATACACCGAAGATTCATGAAAAAAATATCATCCGTCTGGATCCGGATGAAGTGGCCAAACTATTGGAGATCGTAGAAAACGGTTCCGACCAGGAAAGCAAGCATCAGAAGAAATTTCATGACCGCACTGTGGTGCGTGACCTGTGTCTTCTCACCCTTCTGCTGGGCACCGGTATCCGTGTATCGGAATGTGTCGGGTTGAATCTGGAGGATGTGGATTTCGATAATGATGCTATCCGTATCATCCGAAAAGGCGGTAATGAAGCACGCGTTTATTTCGGCGAGGAAGTGGAGGATGCACTTCGGGCGTATATTCCCAAACGAAAAGAGATAATAACGCTTTCCGGCCACGAACAGGCTCTTTTTCTCTCTATTCAGAACAGAAGGATCACCGTGCGTGCCGTGGAAAATCTGGTAAAAAAATACGCCTCACAGGTCACTACGTTAAAAAAGATCACACCTCATAAACTGCGCAGTACCTACGGTACAACACTGTATAAGGAAAGCAATGATATTTACCTGGTAGCTACGGTTTTGGGGCACAAGGATGTCAATACCACCCGTAAGCACTACGCTTCCATTGATGACGAACAAAAACGCAAGGCAGCCAAATTTGTTAAGTTACGTGAAGGATAAGCAAGCTCCCCGATAAAAAAGATCCCCGAGCAGGGATCTTTTCTTTTAGTTTTCCGAACAAATATATTCGGTTGAGTAATAAGGGAGCGTTACTGTCTTTCCGGCAACCAGCTGTCCATTATCGATCTGATTGATGAACTCTGCTTCTTTTACATAATCCGCAAGGCTCATTTCGGAGCTTTTATAGATCCCGGCATATTTCCAAAGCGTATCTCCCCGTTCCACCGTGATCGTCTGATAATATTTATAATAAACTTCTCCGCTTTCACCGGCATTGACCTGCTTAGGGAATAACAGGCTGCAGATCAGGATAGAACCGATCAGCATAATGATACCTGCTGCGCACCATTGCGTGATGTAGGTACGAAACCAGCGATATTTAAGATTCCTGCGAAATCTGCGAATGTTTTTACGAACGCTTTTTTTCATCTTTCGGATCATCCTGGCTGTATTCATGATCGTATTCCTTTCTGATATATGTTCTTATATTTTTTAATTTCTCATTATGCAGTAATATGTTCGAATTGACCTGTTGTATAATCGAACATAACATCCGAACAACTGTTTTGTAGGCATATATTACAACATGAACAAATGTTTGTCAATAGATTTTCGAACAAATGTTTCGAAAATTTGTTTCGAAAATACGTTTGCTTTTTCTTGAGGGATATGATATGATAGAAAAAATGAATTTCAACGAATACATGCGCTGTAATTCAGGGAACAGTCACCAGTTTTATTTAGGAGGAGAACAAGAATGGCAGAAAAAAAATTCGAGAAAAGTCCCGAAAAAAATGCTGCAAAGAGCGAAAAAAAATCCGAAAAAAAACTGTCCGCAAAACAACAGGAGATTTTGGATTACATTAAAGAAGAAACCATTAAAAAGGGATATCCGCCTACCGTGCGTGATATTTGTGAAGCAGTAAATCTTAAATCAACCTCTTCGGTTCATGCGCACCTTTCTACCCTGGAAAGAAACGGTCTGATTCGCAGAGACCCGACGAAACCCCGTGCCATCGAGATCATTGACGAGGGATTCCAAATGGTACGTCAGGAGATGACCAGCATCCCTATTGTGGGGCAGGTAGCCGCAGGACAGCCGATTCTTGCAGATGAAAATATCAGTGGTTATTTTCCGCTTCCCGTAGAGTATGTTCCCAATGCAGAAACCTTTGTATTAAAGGTTAAGGGCGACAGTATGATCAATGCCGGTATCCATTCCGGGGACAGCATTTTTGTGCAGTCCTGTAATGCAGCGCATAATGGAGATATCGTTGTGGCGTTGATCGATGATTCCGCCACTGTAAAGACTTTTTATAAAGAAAAAGACCATATCCGTCTGCAGCCGGAAAATGATACCATGGAACCGATCATTGTAAAAGAATGTACGATCCTGGGCAAAGTATTCGGAGTATTCCGACTGTATCATTAATCTGTATTGTATTTAAAAGCGACGGTTTTAGGAAATTCCTTAACCGTCGCTTTTTTTGATGTCAATTTTGCTGTTTAGACTGTAAAACGGAGCTTTACAGTTCTTCTTTCTCAATCCTCTTACCGTCTTTCCAGATGCGCTCCAGATCGTAAAACAGACGGTTTTCCCGGTCAAAAATATGGATAATCACATCACCGTAGTCCATCAGCACCCAGTTCGCGTTTCGATAGCCTTCTACCTGCTTCGGGCTCACTCCGGCACGGCCAAGTTTTTCATCAACAAAATCCGATATAGCGTGTACCTGGCTGGGATTATTTCCGTTCGCGATAATAAAAAAATCCGCGATCGAAGATACTTCTTCAATATCGATCACACGAATATCTTCTGCTTTCTTTTCTTCCATAGCGGCGATCGCTATTTTGGCCATTTCTCTGGCATCCATCTTTGCTTCCTCCATTTTTAATCTTTATATTATGGTTTACATAAAATAATTATGACAAGTTGCGATGAATTACGCAAATTGTTTGTAATATTCTAATGCTTCAAGCGAATGCTCATCTACCGGTTGTTCGCGAAGCTCCAGGTGTATCATGGTCTGTTTCAGTATCATATAGACAGCTTTAGGGAGATCCTTATATATTTCCGTACGTATTTCCGGAAGACAATCCAGCATTTTGCGATTCGGTTCAATGAAATCTGCTGAAAAAATGATTGCTTCTAAAAGAGTCATATACGCTTTTCCGGTGGTATGATATCGGATCGCGCTTAGAATCTGCGGATCCGTTACTCCGTACTTTTCTTTGGCGAGTACGGCCCCCAGTTTTGCATGGATCAAAAAGGGATGTTCCTGCTCCATAGGTGACAATTCCACCCGGTATTTTTTACACAGCCGATCCCGTTCCTCTTCTTCAAGGCATTTGGCGCAATCATGCAAAAGACCTGCGGTATAGGCCGCCTGAAGTTCAAATAAACCTTTATCTTCACTCCTTTGAGCTGAACCGTGTGCCATCATCAGAGAAACTGCAGTATGCGCTACTCCGATACTATGAATATATCTGCGTTCATCCAGCTTCTTTCGCAGTTTTTTCAGTAATTCTTCTTCCGTGTATTTTTCACTTAAAACCTGCATATTACAGCTCCTTAAGCCTTGGGTAATATGATCTTCGGATTATCTTTAAACGGCTTATAGAGTACCACTTTGCGTCCGATCACCTGTACTAAAGTCGATCTGGTACGATCGGCAATAGCTTCCGCCATAGTCATAGGATCCTCAGAAGCGCTTTTCAAAATGGAAAGTTTTACGAGCTCCCGGTTATTGAATGCTTCGCTAACAGCCTCGCAAAGCACCGGAGTCAGATTAGATTTTCCAATCTGAAACAATGCCGGTTCATTTGCGGCCAGACTCTTCAGATATGCTCTTTGTTTACTTGTTAATTGCATGATCCGTTTCCTTTCTGTTTATTATCAAAACATAATAATGCATTGTATTGTTATGATTCATCATAGTGCAGAACATTATTTATAGTATTCAAAAGAAAAACCATACATCCGGACCGTGTCACCGTCCTGAATGCCCAGCGCTTCCAGCTGTTCCAGAATACCGGTATCCTTGAGGAAGTTTTGGAAGAATACAAAGCCACGCTCCGATTCCAGATTGGTGTACCCCAGCATCTTTTCGATCCGCGGCCCTTCGAGAACATATTCCTTCTCAGCCTCATCATAGCTAACGGTAAACGGCTCGTTTACAAACTGTAACGCCGTATTCGGATCGTACTCGGAAGCAAATATTGTTGCTTCTTTAGGCATCTCCTGCAGCCGCTGATAAACATAATGCATCAGTTTGTTCATACCCTGGCCGGTAGCAGCGCTGACAGCAAATACCGGGATATTCTTTTCTTCCATGGCTTTCTTGATGCGTTCGATGGGTTGTTCCGCATAGATCAACTCACCGTCTTCATCTACATCGATCGCTTCCGGCTCTTCCGGAATAATATCGGTTTTATTAGCTGCAACAATCTGCGGGATCCCGGCCACCTGTTCACCGTATTTTGCCAGTTCCGCATTGATCATTTCAAAATCTTTCAAGGGATCACGGCCTTCAACAGAAGCGGCATCCAGCACGTGGATCAATAGTTTGTTTCGTTCAATATGCCGCAAGAACTCATGTCCTAAACCGCTGCCTTCCGCAGCACCCTCGATCAGTCCGGGTATATCCGCCAATACAAAGCTGTTGCCGTCTCCCATATCTACAACGCCGAGATTCGGGGATAAGGTTGTAAAATGATAATCCGCGATCTCCGGCTTTGCATTCGTAACGGATTTTAAAAAGGTTGATTTACCGACACTCGGATATCCGATCAACCCCACATCCGCGATGAGTTTTAATTCAAACAGAACCTCAGCTTCTTTGGCTGGTTGCCCGGGCTGGGCATATTTGGGTGCCTGCATGGTTGAAGTTGCGAAGTGCTGATTGCCCAGACCGCCTTTTCCGCCGCTTAAGATGGTATATTCGGAGCAGTCACCGGACATATCCACGATCACTTTACCGCTTTCGGCATCTTTCACGAGAGTGCCTCTGGGAACACGGAGAACCAGATCCTCACCGTCTTTTCCGCGGCAGTTACGTTTACCGCCTTCCTGACCGGATCCGGCAGCAAATTTCCGTTTATGCCGATAATCGATCAACGTATTCATCCCCTCGTCCACACGAAGGATGACATCGCCTCCACGACCGCCGTCACCACCGTCCGGTCCGCCGTCCGGAACATATTTTTCGCGCCGGAAAGATACGTGTCCATCGCCACCCTTACCGCTGATCAGTACCACTTTTGCTCTGTCTGCAAACATCAAAACACCTCTTTTATGATTAGAAATAAATCATCCTATGTGATTTATGATCTTTCAAAATAAATAGAGCCCCGCAGTCTTACGACCATGGGGCTCATCACAAGCTCTTTTTTACTGCTCTACCGGATATACGCTTGCCTGCTTCTTGTCACGGCCAAGACGCTCAAAACGCAATACACCGTCTGCCATTGCAAACAAAGTATCATCTCCGCCACGGCCTACATTCAGACCCGGATGGATCTTGGTGCCGCGCTGTCTGTAGAGAATGTTGCCTGCCTTCACGAACTGACCGTCCGCACGCTTTGCCCCTAATCTCTTGGATTCGGAATCACGACCGTTCTTCGTGGAACCTACACCCTTCTTATGTGCAAAGAATTGAAGGTTTAATTTTAACATCTTTCTCACCTCACTCTTCGTTACAAATTAGATAAAACATAAATGATTCAAGACTCAAGTCTTACATGGGATCTGCCGTATTGTTCCTCTATGCTTTTAATACCGAGTACCAGTGTGTCCATCAAAAGTCCGGCTTTTTCATCCGTTCCATTTGGAAATACTACTTTAATACTGCCACTCTTCTCATCATCCGAAACATTCATAGAACATTCGGTAAATGAATCGATCGCATTGATCGTATTGATTACCAGCATAGATACTGCGGAACAAACGATATCGCTTCCGTATTCTGCGTAACCGGCATGGCCACTGCATTGGAAACCTAAATAATGATCCCCGTTCTTTTGGGTTTTAATTTTAATCATCGTTTAAAAAACCCCGATTAAAAAATTCATCCAAACAGATTAAGCGTTGATCTTATCGATCTTGACCTGAGTGAAAGCCTGACGATGACCGTTCTTCTTGTGGTAACCGCTCTTCGGCTTATACTTGTAAACGATAACCTTGCGATCACGGCCCTGCTTCATAACGGTTGCGGAAACGCTTGCTTTAGCAGCATCTGCGCCAACCTTTACGGATCCATCGGAAACAAGTACTACCTGGTCAAAAGTTACAGTATCACCAGCTTCGCCTGCGATCTTCTCAACCTTGATGATATCGCCTTCGGAAACCTTATACTGCTTTCCACCTGTTGCAATAATTGCGTACATGGTCTGCACCTCCTTATCACAAATCTCGCTGGCTATGGTGATGTTTTCACATTCTTAAACCTCGCCAAGCGGCATACCTTGATATACTATCATTGAAACGCATTTATGTCAAGTATATTCCGGAATATTTAGGCAGGCATTTTTAACTTGTCAGAATTTATTGCGTGATAAAATCTTTTCGTGTATCAATTATTTACGCGTGTTAGATTTTTTCGCATAGTAAATATATTTTTTCCGTCTTTATATTCATAATGAACATCATCCATACTTTTTTTGACCATAAAAATGCCTAAACCACCGATCGGACGGTCTTCTACCGAAAGAGTCACATCCGGATCCGCTTTGGCCAGAGGATCAAAAGGCATGCCATTATCCTCAAAGGAAATCTCGATCGCTACATCATCTTCAGCTTCTTTGCAAACGATATGCGCCATTCCTGTCTCAGGCTTATAGGCATAATGTGCAATGTTAACAAAGATCTCTTCTACGGCCACTTCGATCGACATCTGTTCTTTGAGCGGGCAATCCATCTCTTCCAGAAAGGAAGTAACAAACGCAATCACATTGTCAAGATTCTCTACAACTGCCTGTATGGTCAATTCTTTCATAGATATTTCCCTCGGCGAAAATATTTGACTTGCATGGTCAAAATGTTTTTGTGATCACCAGCTGTACGATATCACCTTTAACAGACACGCGTACATCATCCGCGATATTTGCAACGATTGATTTTTCCAATTCGTCCCATGCTTCTTCTGCTGCGCTATCTCCCTGACGGTTTTCCTCCAGCCCTTCACGATATTGCATATAGGACCATTCGAAATTCAGGTTGGACATAGCATCCACTTCACGCATTCCCAGAGTACCAAACATTACCGTGCTGCCGCCGAAATCCAACTGGCTCTCATTCGCTTCACTCAACCCTTTGTAGGCAGATAAAAACAGATTTTTGATCATACCCATAAAGCCTTTGTTCGCTTCATTTTTACCGGAAGAAGAAACAGCGATCAGTTCCTGTTTCTTTTCATCATCCATATAGGTATCTGCTTCCAGATGGATCCGGCACTCCTCGCCTTCTTTTTCCAGCCAGAATTTTGCATTGAAAGCACCTGTGATCGCTTTTACCATGCCTAAGGTTTCTTCGGCCAGCAAACGCAGACGCAGGGTTGATTTGTGATCCAGATCGTGGTACCTCGCAAAATGTTCTGCTTCTTTGAGCGCTGCTTCCATACCGGTCCCGTTACTGTATACCATGATTTTATCAGTCTGCATATTTCATGATCTCCCTTAATCGCTGTCCAAAGATCTTATCGAATCTCGATGATCGAAGAAAATCCGGTTACTTCAAAGATTTCTTTTACTTCTTCGGAAGCATTGGTCACTACCATGGTGCCCTGCTTGGACATGATCTTCTGCGCAGACATGATCACACGAAGACCAGCACTGGAGATATATTCCAGATTGCCAAAATGGAATGTCAGCTCTTTGATACCTTCCAGATCCTGCTTGATCTCACTCTCCAATTCCGGTGCCGTAGTGGTATCCAGTCTGCCGGAAAGAAAGATGGTCAGTGCATTTCCGTTTTGTTCTTTTGTAATGGTCATTTTGTAACCCTCCTTTTCATCATCATTTTTGATAATATATGCTATATTTTCAGTTCTTAAATAAGATCAAAATGTAAATTTATCCGCAAAGAATGCTTCCAGTTCGTCAATTGCTACACGCTCCTGCTCCATGGAATCACGGAAACGTACAGTTACCTTATGATCTTCTTCGGAGTCAAAGTCGTAAGTGATGCAGAACGGAGTACCGATCTCATCCTGGCGGCGATAGCGTTTACCGATAGCACCACGATCATCAAATTCACAGTTATATTTCTTGGACAACTGAGCAAAAATCTTTTCCGCACCCTCATTCAGCTTCTTGGAAAGCGGCAGCACGCCGATCTTTACCGGAGCGATGGCCGGATGGAAATGCATTACTACACGGATGTCCGGAGCTTCTTCGGTGCCAAGATTCTCTTCGTCATAAGCTGCGCAAAGGAATGCAAGAACCATACGGTCTGCACCAAGCGAAGGCTCGATAACATACGGGATATACTTTTCGTTCTTATTCTCATCAAAGTAGGTCATATCCTGCTTGGATACGTTCTGATGCTGTGTCAGGTCGTAGTCCGTACGGTCTGCGATACCCCATAGCTCACCCCAGCCGATGGTCGGGAACAGATACTCGATATCCTGGGTACCCTTAGAATAAAATGCCAGCTCCTCCGGATCATGCTCGCGGAAACGAAGCTCATCTTCCTTCATACCAAGAGACAGCAGCCAGTCTTTGCAGAATTTCTTCCAGTATTCATACCACTCCAGATCGGTACCCGGCTCGCAGAAGAATTCCAGTTCCATCTGCTCAAACTCACGGGTACGGAAAGTGAAGTTAGCCGGTGTGATCTCGTTACGGAAAGACTTACCGATCTGGCCGATACCAAACGGGATCTTCTTACGGGAGGTACGCGCCACATTCTTGAAGTTTACGAAAATACCCTGGGCAGTTTCCGGGCGCAGATATACGGTTGTGGATGCATCTTCCGTTACACCCTGGAAGGTCTTGAACATCAGGTTGAACTGACGGATATCGGTAAAGTTGTGCTTACCGCAGGAAGGACAGGGAATGCTCTTCTCTTTGATGAAGTCCATCATCTTCTCACCGCTCCAGCCGTCTACACTGCTTTCCAGCGTTACATTGTTATCATGAGCCCAGTCTTCGATCACTTTATCGGCACGGAAACGTTCATGGCATTCCTTACAATCCATCAGAGGATCGGAAAAGCTGCCCAGATGGCCGGATGCGACCCATGTTTGCGGATTCATCAGGATCGCGCAGTCTACCCCCACATTATACGGGTTTTCCTGGATAAATTTCTGCCACCAGGCTTTCTTTACATTATTCTTCAATTCTACACCGAGATTACCGTAATCCCAGGTATTTGCCAGGCCACCGTAGATCTCAGATCCCGGATAGATAAAGCCGCGTCCTTTGCAGAGATTTTTGATTTTGTCCAATGTCTTTTCCATAAAAATGACTCCTTATGATGAATTATTTATTTGATTGCCTTTTTTTCTAATAAATGATAAAATACAGCCCGTCATCCATAGCTTCGGCCGTTTTGGCTCCTGTCAGTTTCAGGGTCTGTGTATAAAAGCGGATCTTGTCCGGAACCTCAATCTTGTGATCTCCATGGAATACCAGGATATTTTGATCTGCCATATTCATCAGATCATTTTTGCCGATGGTATGCTCTTTGTCGGAAGCATAGGAAAGTGCCTGATTGAAATCGTATCGTTCGTCATACGCACCCTGCACATTACCGACATAGATGCGATCCAGCATGAAATGATTATAATCCTCCCAGGTTCGGAAATGCAGTGTCAGTGATACATCACTTCCGGACAGGTTATGCGATTTCAAAGTAATGGCCTCTGCGCCATGCTCGTTATTGTATTGCACCAATTCGTCATCCACCATTGCGACCAGCTCATCTTCGCTATAATAAGACTGATCAAAAGTCCGCTGCATGGTCGCATCAATGCTTTGATCTGAATAAATGACAATATCACTCTTTGCTCCGGAGCCATCTTCGTATTCGGCGCAGCCTGCAAAAAGCAACATCATCCCAACCATCAGGGCTGCCAAAATCATCTTTCTCCCCGAAAACACCAAAGGTATCATAACTGTAATCTTCTTTCCGCTTACCTTACCATCAGTAATTTAATTCTATGATCTCAATATTATTACAATATTTTAGCATATCTGCCTATTTTTTCAATAAAAACTTGTGCAAAAAAACAACGAAAAGAAGAAAGAAAACTTACAATACTTTCAGCATTTCTTCGCTTTTATAAATATGTCCGTTTTGCGTAAGAGCGCGTTCCCGTTCGGAGATCCGGACCAACTCCCCGATCACTTCTTCCCTCACCGCAAAAGAAAAGACTTTTTCGGGAGGGGTAGCCAGCAGATAATCCAAAACATACCGCGTGGTATCCAGGAAATCCTCCTGATAACGGTCTCTGTGAAAAATGCCCTGCAGCATGATCGTTTTGAGATCAAATACCGCCCGCACCAGCTGCTTGTCGTAAGAAGGATGGACCACGGCACGGCAGGATTGATACAGAAGCGCCAGCATCTCGCGTTCGTCATTATTCTCGCGGGTGTTGTATTCCATCACCTCCAGAAAATACATTCCGTATAAAACAGCGGTAAAGTCATTCCGCAGTTCCGTAAAGAAATTCTTTGCGTTAATATCCAGCAATGAATAGGCGTTCCGTCCCGGAAACAGTTTGAAATCGCCAAAGACAAACAGATCCGTGGCAGCCATCAGCCGGTTGGTCTGACGTCTGGCGCCTTTGGCAAAAGCAGTGATCTTCCCGTACTCTTTGGTCAGGATCACAACACGCTTGTCAAAATCATTCGCCGGTGCTACCCGAAGTATCATGCCGTCCGTCCGGATCGCTTCCTGCATCGGAGCTTAATCCTCTTCTTTCCGGTATCCGAAATTGGCGATGAGTGAATCACTGTCACGCCAGTTATCTTTTACCTTTACCCAAAGCTGCAGGTTGACTTTGGCTTCCAGCATGCGCTCCATTTCCGGCCTGGCCTGGGAACCGATCTGTTTGAGCATCTGTCCGCCTTTGCCGATAATGATCCCCTTGTGGGAAGCACGCTCGCAGACAATGGTAGCGTCGATATCGTAAATACCGCCTTTATTACTCTTTCGGTATTCCATCCGGTCGATCAGCACGGCGATGCCATGGGGGATCTCTTTATCCAGCAGGCGCAGGGCTTTTTCGCGAACCAGTTCGGCGCAGATCGCACGCATGGGCTGGTCGGTCACCTCATCTTCTTCGTAATAATACGGACCGTTGGGCAGGTACTGATAAACCGTATTCAACAGATCATCCGTATTCTCGCCCTTCAGAGCGGAAAGCGGGATGATCTCCGCAAAATCACAAAGTGCTTTGTAGGTATCGATCACGGTCAAGATCTCCGGTTTGGCCACGGTATCGGTTTTGTTGATGATCAAAAAGACCGGATTTTTCAGTTGTTTTAACTGCTTTGCGATCTCAATATCTCCGGTGGGGATCTGAGACTTCGGCTCTACCAGCCATAGTACCACATCGGCATCCTTTAGAGATTTTTTTGCCACGGAAAGCATATAATCCCCGAGACGGTTTTTGGCCTTATGGATACCGGGAGTATCCACAAAAACGATCTGTCCGCGTTCGTCAGTATACACCGTCTGGATACGGTTTCTGGTGGTCTGCGGACGCGGCGATGTAATAGCCACTTTTTGTCCGATCAGACGGTTCATCAGTGTGGATTTGCCAACATTCGGCCGGCCGATCAGCGCGGCAAAGCCGGATTTCTTTTCGTTCTCTGTTTCTGACATATCATTTATCCTTTAAAATATTCACTTACAAATCATTATGAAAATAACGGTTTTACTTCCATAAAGCAGTCTTTTGCTGCACGCAGCTTTTCTTCGTTACCTACCACGCAGACCATGTCGTCGGACATAAAGGCATCGATATAAGCCGCCAGACTACGGATATCCTCCGCTGTTGCCCCAAGCACCTGGTCTCTTGCATGCTGCAGCATTTCATAGGTCGTGCCCTCCAGATATGCCGTACGGGAACGGATACCGCGGATCCTCGGTGTCAGAGGGATGTCCAGATTGCTCATGGTACCGATGATGTATTTCGTCATTTCTTTCTCGTCCGCCTGAAATGCACGGATATATTCGGCGGCTTTTGCAAAGATATCCAGCGTGTTTTCCAGGTTCGGGTCACGGTAGGAAACAAAATAAGCATCACCGTAAGGCTGGAAGCTGCTCATACAACCGTAAGCGCCGCCTTTGACACGGACTTCCGTCCACAGATACTGATATCCCAGGATGGTTTTTAACACATTCAATGCGCCGTGATATTCCAGACCGTGCTTTACATAATTGCCGGCACGGCAGACATACTGCACCTGCGCGGAATTGGTAAAGGCTTCGTTCTTTTTGGAGACTTCCAGATGGCCGCGTGCTTCCGTGATCTTGCCATCCCAGAAACCTTCCAGGATCGGTGCGATATGTCCTCGCAGACCGTCCAGTTCTTTTCTGGTACCGATCACATCCAGCATCAACACATCTTTGCGGAAGATCAGTTTGACACATTCCGCAAGGCGTTCGGCCACTTCGTCCTTCTTATCTTCAAAATGTTCTTCCAGATCTGCCAGGAAGTAATAGAACTGCATACCGCTGATCACTTCTTTGGCCTGCGAAAATTCAGAACCGTAGGAAAGCGCGTGGGATGCGGCAACGGTATGGCCGGCCGACATCATAAAGCCCTGCATACGGGAACGGCCTTCCATAACGATCTCTTTCAGACGCTTGGTATCGCCGATCTTTGAAGTGTGCAGGATCTCATGGATGAGTGCAAGTCCTTTTTCTGTCTGCGGCTGCAGCGCGCTCATGGAAATGTTGAAGTACTGCTTGTACTCCTTCAGGTTGCGGTGCGGCACGGCGGCAAGTACGCTGGCGGACAGATTTCCCAGTTGTTTGTCAATCTCATAGCCCAGCTGTTCATAAGTATAATGCTCGGTATCCACGCAGCGCAGCACGCCCTGCAGTAAACCGAGATACGGATACAGCCTTACCGGAATGTCCTTTAAGTCAAAGAGCATATTAAAGTATAAAATACCGTTGGTCTCGATCTCATGGAACAGGGTAAATATTCCATCCACTTCCGTTTCCTCAAAGGTCAGCGGCTCCGCTTCTTTACGGATATCGGAAAGCTGCAGTGTCGGCAGGCATTCATACGCTTCCTTTGGATCCGGCGTGCCTTGATATTCCTTTAAGGCAGCGGTATCCTGCACCAACTGTTCCAGTTCACTTTCTGACAGAGTCGATTTGCGTGCCGCCAATTTCTCGGCCAGCGCTTTATCGCGCTCTGTGGTCAATCCCTTCTTTGGCGAAAGGATCAGGATACTCTTGTGGCTGTTATCCAACAGATATTTCTGAACCAGTTGTTCAAAATAGCCAGTTTCGATCTCTTTGCGCAGTTCGGCAAAGGTGGACAATTCTTCCAGATGGATAAACGGAGCATCTTTATCGTATAACCAGCTATCCAGAGCTTTCAGACCGTATAGCAGACCTTTTGGATAAGTACCGGTATCGCCTTCGCGGAAACGGAATTCCAGAGAGTTCAGGCATGCCAGAAGAGCGTTCTTGTCGAAGCCCTCTTTCACCACCTTGCGGCATGTCTCCTCCACGATACGGATAAATTCTTCTTCGTCCTCTTTGTTGGCGTTCTTTGCCACTATGCTGTAGAACGGCTGATAGATACCATTCTCAAAGGAAGAATAGATCTCCGTGCCGATGCCGGCTTCCATAAGTGCCTTCCAGAGGGGTGTGCCGTCGGCAGCGATCAGCGCGTAATCCACCATCTGGAACGCAAGATACAGTTTGCGGTCCAGCACATTACTGATCACGGCATTGTAGGTCAGGTAGGTATTGTTCTCTTCCTTCTCATCTTCCGTGATCGGATACTGCTTATAAATTCTCTTGCGTGCGGCAAAAGCCTCCTGAACGCCGGGGAAAGAATCCACTTCGATCTTATCGTATGCGGAAAGGTATTCACGATCCAGCCATGTTAAACGCTCTTCCATATCTGCGTTGCCGTACAGATAGATGTACGAGTTGGACGGATGATAATACCTGCCATGGAAGGCCAGAAAATCCTCATAAGTCAGTTCCGGGATCACTTCGGGATCACCGCCGGATTCCACGCCGTAAGCGGTATCCGGATATAGGGAATTAAAGGTCTCTCTGGACAGCACATCATCCGGAGAAGAAAATGCTCCCTTCATTTCGTTGTATACCACGCCATTGATCTTCAGATCGGCTTCTTTGTTCTCCAGCTCGTAGTGCCAGCCTTCCTGGAGAAAGATCTTTTTCTCTTTGGCAATATTGGGATGCAACACGGCATCCATGTACACGCTCATCAGATTTTTGAAGTCCTGATCATTGCAGGAAGCCACCGGATATACTGTCTTGTCCGGATAAGTCATGGCATTCAAAAAAGTGTTCAGGGAACCCTTGACCAGTTCTACAAACGGATCTTTTAACGGGTATTTTTCAGAACCGCACAGCACGCTGTGTTCCAGGATATGTGCTACGCCGGTGGAATCCTTTGGCGGCGTGCGGAACCCGATGTAGAACACCTTGTTCTCGTCTTCGTTTTCCAGAACAGTGACCCTGGCGCCGCTCTTTTTGTGTTCCAAAAGATAAGCTTCCGACTTGAGATCTTCGGAATAATGATGTTCGATCAGTTGATATGCTTTTACGTTTTCTAAATTCATAGATTCCTCCTGTATACAGATTTGTATAGTATATGCAGTTAAACGCCTGCGAAAAAAATTACATTTTAAAAGACATCAGTGCCAGGTTTGACAGGATCACTTCATGCAAAACCGCACGCTCATCCCAGTGTTCAGCGGCTTTGACCAGCTCTGCCAGTGTCACGGTTTTCGATTCGAATCCGCCATTTTCCTTCGGGGCATAATAGCGGATCTTCACCTTCAGATTCTCATAGATCCGATAGTTCTTATCCGCCTTAGTCAGGCTTAAGATATGTGCGCCGATCTCCATATCCTCCGGCAGGATCGGCAGGATCAGACGGTCGATGATGGTCTGAAACTTAAACGGCACGCGCTCATGTTCCATCAGTTCACCATAGGTAAAGCGGGCACCGATCATCGTCTTGGACAGATCCTGCAGAATGTATTTAAAATCCTGTTCCCCACTGATATCGTAAAACGCGCTCATGATTCGTCCTCAATATACTCGCGCAGATCCGAGGAAAAACGCAGAGCATCACGGATCGTATCTTCCGTCAGTTCTCCTTCTCCCAACAGCTCGGGAATGCTGATCTTACGTCGTAATTCTGTGGATAGCGGCTTTGCCTTCTCCAGTACTTTGCCTACGATCTCCACCATTTCCTGCAAGGCTTCCAGCTGGTCGTTTTCCTGACCGATGGCTTCTTCCATGGCATTCATTATGCTGCGGCTGACCATTTCATCACAGTCCTCCGGCTTTTCGATACTGTCCAGCGCAGCCATAGCCAGGCTTAGTGCTACATTTCCTTCGCCGATCAGATCTGCCAGCCCTACCCCCTGATTTGTGTAGAGTTTCGCAATATCTACCACATTCCGCAGATAACAGTTCGTCAGACGCTCTTTTGCTGCAGTATCGCCGTTCAAAGAATTCATGATCAGTACGCGTTTCATATCGTTGTCGATGAGCTCAACTTCTTCCAGATCATCCAGATACATCTGCAGAAAGCGGGATTCTTCCTCGCCGTCCAGCAGTTCTTCGTCCGTCAGCGCCTCTCCGATGCCGATATGATTTTCTTTGAAAAAGTCCAGCAATAAGGACCGTTGTTCCTGGGTCAGTGCCGGAAAGACTTCTTCGATCTGCTCTTCCGAGAGATATCCCCCCTGCATGATCCCAGTTTCTTTTAATTCAGTGATATTTTTGATAAATTCCTGTTCGGTAGGCATAGCCATAAAAATACGATCTCCCTATAAATTATTTCAAAGCTTATCTGACATAGCCATCATAGCAGACTCAGCTGTTTCTTTCTATATGCCTGTGAGTATAAAGATGATCTTTGCAATACTCATAATTTCCGGCACATTTGGAACAGAACCGGAATTCCAGGTCCGGATACTCCTCGCTGGTGCGTCCGCAGATCGCACATTTGTGTTTGGCAATTACATTCTGTTTCACGGTAGCCTCGCGCATCCGCTGGCGGAACTGTTTCTGGCGTGCCCGCATCTGCGGTGTGCCCAGAGTCCGTTTCCGGTTGGCAATGAAGAAGATCACAAAATTCAGCAGCGATGCGCCGATCACAAACATGCCATAGGGCCATTGCTGCGCGATCATGGCAACCAGATAGATGGCATAGATGATCCCCAGTACTTTGACTTTGACCGGAATAAAGAACATCAACAGCACCTGCATATCCGGGTAGGTGGCTGCATAAGCCAAAAAGATGGACATATTCACATAATAGGTGGAAAACATAAGTGCCAAAGATCGATAGGCATAACTGCCGCCGAACATAGCATTCATCTCACCGTTCTCCTGAATCATCATCGCATCGTAAATAGCCGTCGTGCCCTGGGTGGACAATTCTACATAGCAATAAAGCCCGAAAGCCCCCAGCACGGTAAACAACATACCGGAGAAGAAATACAGATTGAAATTAAATGCCCCCCATGTGCGTTCCAGCGACATACCGATGGAATAATAAAAATAGAGCATGATCAGCACAAAGAAAAGATTGCTGGTATCGGGCGGAATGAGCAGCCATGTAAAAAGGCGCCATACCTGTCCATGCAGGATCGCGTAAGGGTTTAGGGATATTGCATTAATGATATCGGGGTTGATCAGCTGCATGATATAGCCGATCGCATAACAGATAAGTACATACATCGGCAGACGCTCGATGGCGTATTTGCCAAACTTCAGTTCTATTTTATTCAGTAATTTATGCATAAGTCTTACTTTTTATACCTCTGTTCCACAAAAAATTTATTTAAAGTTTCCAGCAACGATTTCCGGTCAATGCTTTTTAAAAGATATCCGGCAGGTTTCATTGCCAGTACCTCCAGAATGCTCTGTTTATCGCTTTTTCCGGTCAGAAACATCACCGGCGTATCTGCAATGGAGGCATCTGATCGCAGCATTTCCAGTACTTTGGAACCTTTGATCGTCGGCATCTCATAGTCCAGAAGCACCAGATCCGCCTTATTATTGGCCAGCCAGGTGATCGCCTGCATGCCGGAATTTGCCATACTCACACGGTAATCATCCTGGAGCCAGTCTTTGATCAGCTTCAGATACATAGGATCGTCATCCACGATCAGGATCATTTTTTTACGCTGGTGAACACGCTGCTGGATCAGGAAATCGCCGACCCGTTCCATAATGGCACGCATATCAAAAGGCCTTTCGTAAACACCGGCGATCAGTTCCTTGGGAATCACTTTTTCAACCGAAGTTACTTCGATGTGGTCACCCAATAGCAGCAGTTCCTTTTCTTCCTCCAGCAGAAGGTCCTTGATATAGACCAGCACATCCCTGGCCTCATCAATGGTATCGTCCACATAGAGGACCAGCAGCTCCGCAAGATCCTTCTTTTCATTCAGTTCACGCACACTAAGAGCCGACTCTGCAAATAAAAAGCCGTTTTTTTCCAGATTCGTTTTGATGGTATTTACCAGAAAGGTTTCTTCCTTTCGGATCAGAAGCACTTTATTATATACTTCGACCTTTTCCTCTTTCTTATCGATTTGATTCAGCAGAGCCATCAGTTCCCGGTCTTCTGCAGTAAATTCAATATCTGTTCCCATTGAAATTCCTCTGTATTCTTTCTGATCTCATGGACCGTTTCCCGGTCACGCGGATCTAATTGGTACTCTTTTAAGGAGTCCAGTATGTATAACATATTATCATAATCGTACAATTTTGCAAAATCTTTCATCATTTCATAGGCTTCTTTTAGCTGGGAAGCCGAAATTTCAGGTTTTTGCGATACATTTTGACCGGATTCCGAAGTATTTTCGATCACATCTTCCGCATCTGCTTCAAAAATATCACTTAGCACGACTCCTAAAGCCTGCAGGCGCTCCAGCATTGGTGCGGTATTTTCGATGATCTTTGCCAGGTCTTTTGGCTGCCGGCTGCTTCCAGTTCCGCAGCTTCCTCCCCCAGTTCCATAGCACCGATCACTCGTGAGGAACTCTTCAAGGAATGCACCTGGATCGTATAGTTTTCCCAGTCTTTGGCGTCAAAAAACTTTTGGATATCCTCGGCTTTTTTCTGCAACCCTTCATAATAGATCTTCAGCACGCTTAAATAGCTGTCTTCCGAACCGCAGTTCTTCAGGCCGGTTTCGGTATCCAATCCTTTGCATTTATCCAGCCAGCGTTCTTCTGCAACATCTTCCTCCGGGAGTTCCTCATCCGCTGCGGATACCAGATGTACTTTCTCGGCCGGCAGGTAATGGATCAACATCTCTTCCAGGCGCTGGCTTTCCACAGGCTTGATCATATAGTCATCAAAGCCTTCCCGCAGGAAATTCTCCCGGGCACCGGCAACGGCATTGGCGGTCAGTGCGACTACCGGTGTTTTACGGTTTAAGTTATCCTCCAGCGCTTTCATCACATGCAGGGTCTCGATACCGTCCATCTCCGGCATACGATAATCCAGAAAGATCAGATCATACACATTATGCTGTACCATTTCGATACATTCTTTGCCGGAATAAGCGCAGTCAATGAGCAGCTTCGTTTTCTTGAGCAGTTCCTTCAGCACGGTATGGTTGACCGGCGTATCATCCACCACCAGGATCCTGGCATCCGGTGCCCGGAAGCTTTCATGATAAGCCGCCTGCTCCTTGACATTCATCTGATAGCGCCTGCGGAAATCGCCGATGGCATCCCGCCGCATGATCTTTTGCGGCAGCATTACGGTAAATGTGGAGCCTTTTCCGTAGGTTGATCTCGCCTCAATCTCGCCGTGCATGATCTGCAACAGATTGTAAGTGATGGCCAGCCCCAGCCCGCTGCCTTCGATGCTCTGGTTCTGCGACATATCAAAACGCTGGAACTTGCGGAACAATTTGCCAAGATCCTCTTCCTTGATGCCGATACCGGTATCCGTGACCACCGCCTTTAAGAGCAGACGGTCTTTTTCCTGCAACCGCCCGGTCAGTTCGAAAGTGACCGATCCATGCGGGGTATATTTGACTGCATTGTTCAGGATATTGACCATGATCTGGCGGAAACGCATACCGTCGCCATACAGAGCATCCGGCAGATCCGGATCCACTTTAATGGTAAAATCCAGCCCTTTTTCCTTGACTTTGATCTGGATCATATTCACCACATCGTTGATCACGCTGCTCAGGTCATATTCTGTCTCTACGATCTCCATACTGCCGGATTCGATCTTGGAAAAATCGAGGATATCGTTGATCAGAGATACCAGTGTACGCCCGGCGCCTTCGATATTGTGGGCATAATCCAGGATGCGTTTATTCTTACTCTCCCGCAGGATCATCTCATTCATACCCAGTATGGCATTGATGGGGGTACGGATCTCGTGGGACATATTGGCCAGGAAACTCGATTTGGCTTCGGATGCGGCGCGGGCACGCTGTTCTTCCATCCGTGTCAGTTCCGTAACACGCAGAATACCCAAAAGTTCGTTTTTGCTTACCGGTCTGGAAAAATAGAATCCCTGCAGATAATCTACTTTTAAAGCTTCCAACAGTTCCAACTGGTCAGCAGTTTCCACACCTTCCACCAGGATCTTTAACTGCATTTCCCGCAGCATGCGAACAGAGTTTTCCAGAATGATCTGACCGTTACTCGGGCCGTTTTCTGATTCCTTCTGCACTTCCCAAAGAATGGATTTGTCGATCTTGATCACATCAAAATCCAGGGAAAAGATGGAACGGACATTGGAGTAGCCGATACCATAGTCATCCAGCGAGAACAAAAAGCCGTTCCGCCGCAGTTCGCGAAGCACATCGGAAAGTACATCATAATCACTGGCGGCAGCAGACTCCGTGATCTCAAAATTGATATAACGGGAATCCACTTCATATTTTTTTGTGATGGCCAGCACTCGTCCGACGAAATCCGGCTGAAGACACTGTAATACAGACAGGTTCACGCTGATGCATTCCAGTCCCATTTCGGTGGGGATGCCGCTGGATAAGAAGATGCAGACTTCTTCCAAAACAAAATCGCCCAGTTGATCGATCAATCCGTTCTGTTCTGCAATGGGGATAAATTCGTCCGGCATGATATTGCCGATCTTGCTGTCCTTCAGGCGCAGCAGTGCTTCGGCGGAATAAATAGACATCCCCTGCATACGGTAGATGGGCTGGTAATACACATCAAAACCACCTTCGGAAAGGCCGCGGTGCAGCGCATTTTCCACCTCGGCACGGCGAAGCAGATAGTCGAGATCCTTCCCTTCCAATAAGGATTTGGTATTTCGTGCAGGTAACGGACCATCGCACAAAAGAAGGATGTCCGATGCCGTCAAAAAGGCCCCCGGAATACGCGCGTTCATCATTGTGGCCTGCAGGATCAGTTCACTGCCCTGAAATTCAAAACTTTTTTCAAAACGCTTCCGGATCTTTTCTTTCAGTTCGTTTACCTTATCTTCCTTCTCCAGGATGACCAGCATAAAGCTCTCCATGGTCGGACGATAAATGTAATAGGAAGGATGAACGGTTTTTAAGTATTCCGCAACTTTTTGCAGAAGACGGTCAGAATCAATGACACCCAACAGTCTCTGCAGCATATCGGCATTGGTGATACGGATGCAGATCACGGAAAACGGATTTCGCAGGCGCAGATAAGTGTTTAGATCCGGCAGGAGTGCACCGCGGTTATATACTTTGGTGGTAAGATCCATCCGCTCATCTTCGTTTTCGATGGTCAGCATTACGCCGGTTAAGGCCAGGGCCTGCACAAACAGTTCCGTATGCAATTGACCATTCAACATCTGCAACAGCAATCCGATGACATTGACAAAAAAGAATATGAATAACGCCATGCGTTTGCTGCGTTCGATCGCCTTGCGTCGCGCGATCATGGTGAAGGCGGCCATCAGGAAATAAAGACCTGCACAGAGATACACATACCAGATCCCGCCGATCCGGTGATACACAAAATCATCATCAAAACGCCATACCCAGTGCGTAAAAGGATTGATCAGGACTATGATCTCTGCGAAAATATAAGGCACAAAGGTAATGGGATGATAGCTTTTTCCCAGAGACCTGCGCTGAATCATCACGCCGCTGGCAAACAAGACATAAAAGAACAACAACGGACAGAGCATGGTATGTGTCGCAAAATAGAAATACATGGACAGCTCTACCATAATGCGGGCGTACAGATAATTTTCACAATAAGGCGTTTGGAAAACCGTACATACTTCACATGCACAGTTGATCATGATGATCAGCAGCAGCCAGATAAACAGACGGTTCTGTACTTTGGCCGTACGTTTCTGCAGCAGTGTATAGCACAAGCTGCAAAAAGCCATCAAGAACGCTGCAATCAATATGCCTGCTTCATGCAATTGTTGGATGTACTCTGTCATAAGAACCCCTTATCATCCCTTGCATCAACCGATCCCGTTGGCTTCGAGAGTTTCTCTGGAGACCGGTTTTGAAAAATAAAATCCCTGCAGATAATCCGCACCAAGCTCTGTGAGCAGTTTGATCTGAGACTCGTTTTCGACGCCTTCTACCAATATCCTGCGGTTCAGATCCCGTATCATTCGAATGGAACTGGACAATACGATACGCCCTACCTCGGATTCCGCCGCTGCCCAGAGTATAGATTTGTCAATCTTGACCACATCAAAATCCAGAGACAGGACAGACTCCACATTGGAATAGCCGGCCCCGAAATCCTCCATGGAGAATAAAAAGCCTTCTTTTTTCAGATCCCGGATCACATGATCCAGAATCTCATAATCTTCTTTATTGACGGGTTTCGTGATCTCAAAATTCAGCATGGAAGATCGGATATGATGGCTTTCTACAATACTTTTTACCCGTTCTGTAAATCCGGGCTGCATACATTGTACAAAGGAAAGATTGACATTGATGCATTCCAGTCCCAGCCTGGCCGGAAGTCCGCTGCAGATAAAATCACACACTTCCTCCAGGATCCGGTTGCCCAGTTCATGGATCTGGCCGGTTCGTTCCGCCTGGGGGATAAACTCTCCCGGCATCACATCGCCCAGGATCGGGTCTTTTAATCGTACCAATGCTTTGACTGCAAAGGGTTGCAGGTCCTCTGTACGATGCACTGTCTGGTAAAAGATCTCAAAATTCCGTTCCCGTAAGCCACGGGTGATCGCCTCTTCCACATCACTGTTGCGACGCAGATAAGCCAGTCGTTTACCGCAGACGATCCCCTTCTGTTGTTTTTCGGGCAGGGAAGCATCGCACATCAGCAGCACATCGGAAACGGATACCAGTTCCTCCGGAACGGATGCCCGGAGTATGGTGGCATTGATGGGTGTTTCCGCTCCCGGCATATACAATCCATTGATAAAACGGACATAGATCTTTTCGGAAAGAGCAACCGCATCTTCCGGCGTGCCGGTATTGACGATCATAAAGCACACCGGTGTTGCATGATAGATCTCGTACCACGGACAGCATTCCTTAAAATATTTGCTTACCGTACGGTTTAAGGTATCCAGACTGCTTTCTCCGGCCAGCCGCAGGATCAGATCATGATTGGTGAGGCGTATGCAGATCACCTGGATCTTCTGGCCCATACGCATATAGTTACGGATATCCTGAACCATGGCTGCACGATTATAGATACCGCAGGTCAGATCGATACGGTCATCTTCTTTTTCGATAAAGAGCATCACACCGATGAGAGCCAGCGCTTCGGTAAGTAATTCGGTTTTGATATTGCTGTTGATCATCTGTATGATCATGCCGGCAAACACCAGGCCAAAGTAAAACATCAGCGAGATCTGTCTCTTTTTGGTAATGGCACTCCAGTGAAACATCAGATTGGTCAGTGCAAACAGGATATATCCGATGGAAACGGCATACATGGGCAGTACCATAAAGTTACGGTATACATTCATCTGCGCATCGTAATAAAAGAACATCTGATGCATCGGGTTGGTAAGAATCAGGATCTCCAGAATCGTGCATGGCGCAACATACAGATAATACATCCAAATCTTCATGCGTACCCAGGAGGAATTGACTTTGGTCACATAGATGCCGAACATCATAGCCAGGATATTATGGAGTGCATAGTACACCAGATGCGAGATTTTGATCGTGATCGTGGCAATTTCCGAATCCGGAGCATAAGGCGCAGCATAATACCGGATGATCGTAGCAATGGATGCGATCATCACATTCAGCATCAGGCCCAGGAACAAACGGTTTTGCTGACGACTGGTACGATTTTGCACAAGACTGTATACCAGTATCGTGATCGATACCAGTGCAGCGCCCAGCAGCATTGCAGTTTGATTAAAAATCTCAATCGTCATTCGCTTATTATCCGCTCCTTAACTGTAAAACACCTTACTCTCCGGCAGATACTTTACCAGAGTTTCCATCAGTTTTTCACTCTCAACCGGCTTTCCCAAATAGTCATCATATCCGCTCTTACGCTCAGCATCTCCCATACCGGGCATATTGTCCGCACTTAACGAGATCACAGTCGAGCGCCGGCTGGCACTTGTTTTGGCAGCGCGCAACTCTTTCAATGTTTCTTCTCCGCTCTTCCCCGGCATCTTTTTGTCCAAAAAGATCAGATCGTAATACTTTGCTTCCGCCTGGGCCAGACCTTCATCGCCGGAATAGGCAGAATCGATCTGGATCTTTGTCGTTTTCAGTAATTCCTTCATAACGGTATGATTCAGCGGTGTATCATCTACGATCAGGATCTTTGCATCCGGTGCCTCAAAGCGTCTTGTGACAGCTCCCCGGAAGATTGCTTTGAGTTCATCCGCCTGAAACGGCTCGATATGCGTCTGTGTAGTAGCTTTCTGGATCAGACTCACATGGAAGGTGGAACTCTCACCATATACACTGTCCACGGAGATCTCACCTTGCATCATCTGCAGTAACTGATAACTGATGGCCAGGCCCAGTCCACTACCCTCGATTGTTCGGTTACGCTCCATATCCAGTCGCTGAAACATCTCATACAGTTTGTCCTGATCTTCTTCGCGGATGCCGCAGCCGGTATCTTCTACATCGATGGATAAAACAATTTCTTCGTCCGAATACGGCTCGCAGCTCATCACCAGTCGTACGCCGCCTTCCTGCGTGTATTTGACCGCATTATTCAGTAAGTTGGTCAAGATCTGTTTCAGACGGTATTCATCACCGAACAGCCTTGCCGGCAGTTCGTCGGAGATGTTTACACGAAACGAAAGCTGCTTGTCCTGGGTTTTGCGGTAAGTAGAGCGGATCACATCACTTAAGGCTTTTTTCAGGTCATATTCCGCTTCTACGATCTCCATTTCACCAGCCTCGATCTTGGAATAATCCAGGATATTATTTACCAGTGACAGCAGGTTGCGCCCTGCGATCTCAATTTCTTTGGCATATTCCATGATCGCCGGTTCGTCGCATTCCCGCTGGATCATCTCGTTCATACCGAGTACTGCATTGATGGGCGTACGGATCTCGTGAGACATATTGGCCAGAAAACTGGATTTGGCTTCGGATGCGGCATTGGCACGCTGCTCTTCCATGCGCGCCAGTTCTGTTACTCGCAGAATGCCCAGCAGTTCGTTCTTTGTGATCGGTTTGGAGGAATAGTACCCTTGCACATAATCAACCTCCAGGCGTTTGAGTAGATCGATCTGTTCCTTCGTCTCCACGCCTTCTACCAGAATGCGGCGTTTCATTTCACGTATCATACGCACGCAGCTTTCCAATACGATGCGTCCCACCTTGTCTTCTGCACGATTTAATATGCTGCGGTCGATCTTGATCACATCAAAATCCAGCGCATATAATGCGTGCATATCCGAAAATCCGGTTCCGTAGCTATCCATGGAAAACCGAAAACCATAGTTTCGCAGGGATCGGATGGCATTTAATAATAGCGGCAGGTCTCCGACAGCGGTAGACTCCTTGATCTCAAAGCTGATGAGGGAAGGTGCGATATCGTACCTGGCAGTCAGATCTTTGGCAAAGGCAGCAAATCCGCTACGCATGCACTGAACGACGGATAGATTGACACTGATATACTCGATCCCCATCTGCCCCGGCAGACCGCTGCTCAAAAACATGCATGCTTCTTCCAGAACAAAATTCCCGATCTCATCGATGATACCGTCTCGTTCCGCAACAGGTATAAACTCTGCCGGAGGTATGTCTCCCAGTTTTTCATCATGCAGACGGATCAGAGCCTCGGCGGCATGAATACTCATATTTTCCAGAAAATATACCGGCTGATAGTAAACTTCATACGAGTGTTCCTGAAAACCACGGCGCAGAGCAAGGGAAATCTCCGCTTCTCTGGAGAGATAATCCAGTTCACCGCCACGCAATACCCGGGTATCTGTGATCACTCCGGTGGCGGCATCTGTCATGCGAAGTACGTCTTCCATGGATTCGATCTCATCCGGATAGGAGGCTTGCATGATCAGGACATTCAGGTTGATCTCTACCCCCTCATAATCCCAGGGCTCCGTAAATCGCTTACGGATCGTAGTAAGCAGATCGGTATTGTTTTCCGTATCGGTCCGCACATTTGTCAGGGCAAAAGTATTCAGGGAAATCCGGTAGACCTCATAGTTTCGGTTCAGATTTTTTAAGTAGGAACCTACGCTCTTTGGCAGTTCTTCCTTAGAGATATTTCCGGTGACCTTATTGAGCATTCCGGGATTATAGATATGTACGACGATCAGATCAAAAAACTGTTTCATCATAAAGAGACTGTTCAGATCCTGCATTAACGCCACGCGATTGTACAACCGGCAGGTTGCATCGATCCGGTCATCTTCGTCTTCGATGAAGAGCATTACTCCCAGCAATGCCAGGCTTTCGGAAAAGACTTCCACTTCCAGTTTCGGAAAGATCATCTGGATCAGGATACCAACCAGTGTAATGATGAGCATATACATCATACCGCTTCGGCGGCGTTTCGTAGAAACACGCCAGTACAAAAGACTTTCTGCGATGGCCATGAAAAAGTAATATGCAGAGATCGCATAGATCAGATACATGCCGTTTTGACGGTGATAAACCCGGTCTGCATCCAGATAAAACAGCCAGTGATTTTGAAAATTCATGATCACGGCAATTTCCATAAGCATAAAGGGGACCATGAGCAGGGAAAAGCGCACTTTCTTCCGGCGATGCCGGTAGATGGATCCGGTAGCATAGATCAGATAGACATAAAACATAGGTCCCAGTGCAGAGTGCGTGGAAAAATATACAAAACAGGCAACATTCTGAAAAAAGGCGGCAACGGTATCCCGTGCAGCGATGGGGGTTGTATAGTCGTTTACGATGCAAGCCAGAGCGTTCAGCATCACATCAAACATCAAAAAGATAAAAAAACGATTATGGGTACGGCTGATATGTCCCTGAATGTGGGTGTAAATCAAACAACACAGGCAGATCAGAAAGCCTGTAATATAAAAAGATGAATTAAATAACCCCTGTAGATAATACCCCACTCTAACCCCCGAATATGTGAAATACCACCTGCTCTACAGTTGATTATATCATACATCACAGGCAAATGCCATGAAAATCGATATAATCCATCTCTTCTTTCTCGTATAATGCCTGTCGTAAATTTGCCAGCGATTCAGAACCGGTGGTGATCATTTCACACACGATCCGTTTCACGCGTTTTAACAGCTCCGCATCCGTATAGATATCCGCGATCTTAAAATATGGCAGGCCGGACTGACGCAAGCCGAAGAAATCGCCGGGGCCGCGTTGTTTTAAGTCTTCCTCTGCGATCCGGAAACCATCATTCGTTTCGGATAGGATATGCAGGCGTTCCTGGGTGCGTTTGCTGATCTCGCCGTCATCGGAACCGGCAACAAATATACAATACGACTGCCATTCCCCGCGGCCGACACGCCCACGCAGCTGGTGAAGCTGGGCCAGACCAAATCGCTCAGCATTTTCTACCATCATCACAGTGGCGTTTGGTACATTCACACCTACTTCGACTACTGTGGTAGAAACCAGCAGCTTTGTTTCCCCGCTTGCAAAGCGCTGCATGATCGCATTTTTTTCGGCGGGTTTCATACGGCCATGTAGCATATCGATAGTTACATCCGGCGGAAATTTTTGTTTCAGATCTTCCGAATAGTCCACGACATTTGCCAAACCTTCCGTGATCTCTGTGCCCTCTTCACCCGGCTCTACCATGGGGCAGATGATATAGGCCTGGCGTCCTTCGCGGATCCGTTTGATGATAAACTGGTATAATTTGGTACGATAGGACGCATCTACGACAGAGTTCTTGATCGGCAGGCGCTTGGCCGGGAGTTCGTCGATCAATGACACATCCAGATCACCGTAGAGGATCAATCCTAATGTGCGCGGGATCGGCGTGGCAGACATGACCAGAACATGAGGTTCGCATCCTTTCTTTGCCAGTTCCATGCGTTGACGCACACCAAAACGATGCTGTTCATCGGTTATGATAAATGCCAGGTCCCGGGTTTCCACATCTTCCTGGATCAGTGCCTGAGTGCCGATCATAAAATTGACTGAGCCATCGGCAATCGCTGCCTTGATCCGTTTCTTTTCGGACGCTTTTACCGATCCGGTCAATAATGCCGGACGAAACGGAAGGTCATATTTTTCGCTCATTTCACAAATATCGTTGTAATGCTGCGCTGCCAGGACTTCCGTCGGTGCCATAAGAGCAGCCTGACTGCCGGCTTGCACCACGGCTAAAGCTGCTGCAAAGGCTACGATAGTCTTTCCGGAGCCTACATCCCCCTGCACCAGACGGTTCATGCAAAAACCGGAGGCAAGATCTTTTTGGATTTCCGAAATGGTTCGTTTTTGCGCATTGGTCAAGGTATAAGGCAATTGTTTGAGAAGGCTTTCTGCAGCAGCCTGTGATCGTTTTTCCGGATAAACAAAATGGCTTGTCTGCTTTTCCGGCCCCTGTTTTAAGAGTTCCATGCGGGCCAGAAACAGAAAAAACTCATCAAAAGCCAGACGCTTTCTGGCAGCATATACATCTTCCATACTCCCCGGAAAATGCATCTGACGGATTGCCTCCGGGATGGATAACAAATTCTCTCCGGCCCGAATGTCTTCTGGAAGGTATTCATGAATGTCTTCACAAAGATATAAAACTTCTTTTAAGGCTTTTTGTAGCCTGGTATTGGTCAGATCCTTGCGCAGAGGATACACAGGCGCCAAAAAGCCGCATTCCGCCTCGTACTGCTCTTTGGAAAGGAATTTGGGCTGACTCATCAAGATCTCCGTCCCCTTCAGGGAGCAGGCACCGGAAAAATACCATTCCCGTCCGGGCTGGATCTGCTTGCGCATATAGGGCATGTTAAAAAGATTGATCTTGATTCGACCCGTACCGTCACTGACATAGAAAGATAGAATGGTTTTTCCGCGGCTCGAAAACATCGCCGGCGTGCTCATGATCTTTCCAAAGATGGTTTTGCGCCCTTCCTTCGTGATCTCCCGGATCGTTACCGCTTCCGGCATAGTGGTATAATTGCGCGGAAAATAATGCAGCAGGCCATTTACTGTGTAAATACCTGCTGCATAGAAGGCTTCCGCGCTTTTTTCGCCGATGCCCTTGATTTTAGTTATCGGATCGTTTAACTGCATTATTCCACCGAAAGGATGTAGTAATAAACCGGTTGACCGCCTCTCTGGAATTCAACATCCAGCGAAGGATACTTGTCTGCGATCTTTGAGCGGATCACATCCGCATCGGATTCTGATACATCGGAGCCGTAATAGATGCTGATCAGGGAGGACTCCGCATTTGCCATCTTTTCCAGCATCTTCAGGATCACTTCTTCGATATCTTTTCCGTTGGATAAGATGCCCTTATCGCCGATGCCCATATAATCATCCTGATGGATCTCGACACCATCGATAGAAGTATCCCGTACCGCATAGGTAACGGAACCGGTCTGTACATTGCTCATAGCTTCCGTCATAGCTGCTTCATTCTCTGCTACGGAACTCTCCGGCATATAAGCGACCATTGCGGAAATACACTGTGGTACCGTCTTGGACGGCATAACAATGATGTCCTTGTCCTTGGTCATATCCCGTGCCTGATTGGCAGCTAAGATAATATTTTTGTTATTCGGGAAGATAAAGATATGATCCGCATTTACCTTCGCAATGGCATTCAGCATATCTTCCGTACTGGGATTCATGGTCTGACCGCCCTGGATCAGATAATCAACGCCCAGATTGGTAAAGATCTCACCGATCCCGTCGCCTGCGGATACTGCAATAAAGCCAATGTCCTTTTTCGGCATTTCCGGCGCCGGAGCTTCTGCCTTTTTACTTGTGCTGTCGTTCTTTTCGTCAGCATGCTTACGATTGATCACCTGTACATCGATCAGTTCGCCATATTTTAATGCTTTCTGCAGTACCATACCGGGATCGTTGGTGTTGACGCTGACATTTACGATACTCTCATCAACAGAGATCGCCACCTCATCACCGACTGCCTCCATATATTTGCGCACTTCCTGCTCGCTCTGCATGCGGAAAGCTTTGTCCAGCTCCAGAGACAGAGTGGTATGATACAGGAAACGATACTCTTTCTTTTTCGGTTCTTCCGTTTCAAAATGACGGATCTCACCGGCTGCCTGAGAGGTTTCCTCGTCCATGGTAAATTCAATGCCTTTACCGCAGAAACCGTCATACATACCTTCCAATACCGCTAACAGACCGGCGCCACCGGAGTCAACCACACCGGCTTCTTTCAAAACCGGTAACAATTCCGGAGTCTCGTCCAGAACCCTCTTTGCATGCTCGATCACCTGCTTGAACATAGCATCGATGTCTGTTTCGCCGCTTTCGAATACCTGATTTGCCTTTTCAGCGATTCCCTTTGCAACTGTGAGGATTGTACCTTCCTTCGGCTGCATAACTGCTTTGTAAGCAGATTCCACTGCTTTATCACAGCCGGCAGAGATCACAGCTACATCGATCTCATCATAGGTCTTGATCACCTTGGTAAAACCGCGGAACAACTGGCTCAGGATAACACCGGAGTTTCCGCGTGCGCCACGCAAAGACCCGGAAGAAATGCTCTTGCACAAAGTCGCCATATCCGGATCCTGCAGAGAATAAACATCCTTTGCCGCGGACATGATCGTCAGTGTCATATTGGTACCGGTATCGCCATCCGGAACCGGGAAGACATTCAGTTCATTGATATGTTCCTTCTGTGCCTCCAGATTCTTCGCTCCGGCAAGAAACATTTTTGCGATCAGCTTTGCGTCTACTGTATTTACTGCCACTTCCGTCTTCCTCCTTAATCGATCACACGGACGCCTTCAACAAAAATGTTGATCTTTTCTACTTCCAGGCCCGTATAATTCTCTACTTTATATTTCACATTGCTGATGAGATTCTCTGTAACAGCAAGAATGCTGACGCCATATGCTACGATCACATGGAAGTCCAGGACCAGCTTACCGTTCTGATTTTTGATATTGATGCCATGGTACACATTTTCTTTTTTCAAAATGCGGACCAAACCTTCCTTTGCATTTACACTCGCCATACCGACAATGCCAAAGCATTCGTTGGCAACCGTGCCGGCATACTGCGCGATCACGGATTTATCGATCTGAATGCTGCCCATATGTGTATCAACAGAGCTTTTCATACGATGCCCTCCTTTAACTATTCAAAATGCAAAAAACAACACACATATTATATATGATAAGCGCTCGGATTGCAATAAAAAAACCACTTATGCAGTGGTTTTTTGTGAATCAAAACGAATCCAAAACTTATGCGCGCTCTACAGCACCGGACTTCAAGCAGGTCGTGCAAACATGCAGTCTCTTCGGAGTACCGTTAACCGTGCATTTCACGTTCTTTATATTTGCATTCCAAACATGATTCGATCTTCTGTGAGAGTGGCTGACATTGTTACCAAAGTGAGCACCCTTTCCGCAAACATCACACCTAGCCATCTTCAACACCTCCTTTTTATTCGGATCTTATCTGGCTCTATCTCAAACCATCAGATACGTTTCTACATCTCTCGTATCCACAACGCTCTTATATTATCAGATTGTTTACAATAATGCAAGCATTATTTTTGTAATTTTGTTGCTTTTGGGAAAATCTTTTTTCAGGCGTGTTTTCCAACATAATCAAAACGGCTCTTTAATTCTTCGTATTCCTCATTGATCTTGATCAGGATCTCCTGATCTCCGCAGCTGTTATCCGGATGGTAGATCTTCATCAGATCCTTGTAACGTTTCTTAAGAGCAACGACATTGTT
>JAFXQR010000104.1 GCA_017526985.1 Lachnospiraceae bacterium | reverse complement strand
CATAAAGATGGAAGTGATGGAGCATGACGGTGGGTTGGACCGGGCCATGCTCAGTAAATTGACGCCGGCGCAGAGAGCACAGCTGGAACGGCGGATGGAAGAAGAAAAGATGTATCAGGAGCAACTGATCCAGCATGCGCAGGAGAAGCATACGGCAAATGCCGAAAAGATCCTGGAGCCGGAAAAAGAGGCGGATGGTCGGAAAAACAGACCCCAAAGGAAAGACGGCATTCTGGAAGATGTTTTGGAAGATATTTTGGAGACAAAAGCAGATAAGGCGGATAAAGCGGATAAAGAAGAGAGAGTAAAGGAAGAAGGCAAAACAGACAAGAAGGCCGGGGAAAAGAATGCCGGAAGAAAGAAGGTATCATTAACGGATATGGAGCCTTCTAAGCAGGAGAACAGAAGGAGACCGGAGAGGGAAGAACATAAAACACCACAAAAGAGTGGCGGTATGGGGATGCGCAGGAGATAGCAACACGGTTTTACGTTGTGACAACCGAAAGAAGGACATGGTTTCGGAACCGGTTTGAATTGAATACTATAACATGAGGAGGGAATGGGAGTATGGATGTTTCAGCACAAACAAGCGGTAGTATCAGTTCGGTATCAAGTTATGTGATCGATCTGACAAGTTATCTTATGCTAAGCATTGGTCTGTTTTGCATGCTTAAAAAAGCGGAGGTGAAAAAGGCGTGGGTTGCGTTTGTACCGATCCTGCGTTTTCTGGCGCTGGGCAAACTGATCAAAAGAGATAAGGACTGTCGTGTCTATATCTGGCTGACCATTCTTTTTTATGTCATTACGAAAGTTCTCGCAAACATTGATTATGATTTTATTATGCAGACGATTGCGGAAGCTAATGAGCCCAACAGCAATGTAGAAGTGCTCAATCCGGAAACACGTCTGCTGCTTCTTAGCACGGCAGCTGCTTTGGCGGTGATGCTGGCCGAATTTATATACAAGATCCGTATTTATCTTGGGTTGTGTGAAACCTTTAAACAGCGTAGACGATGGATCCTTCTTATGATCTTTGTGTGGCCTTTGGTAATGTTGATCTGGGGCCTGAAGAAGAAGTATATGCCGGTGATCGAAAAAGAGGAAGAGGGCGGCGCACAGCTTTCCGGTGTGGAGGCCAAACTGATAAAAGACGGTCTGACGGTGAATATCAAAGAACGACTGGCGAAGGACGGTCTTCACGAAAAGCGTCTGTTGCGGGATATTCATCTGAGCATTCCCAGAGGCCATATGGTGTTGCTTTTGGGCGGTTCCGGTGCCGGCAAGACCACATTCTTAAATGCGGTGACCGGTTACGAGCCGGCGGATGCGCAGATTTTGCTTAGCGGCAAAGATGTTTATAAAGAATATGAGACTATGAAATATGATGTGGGTTTTGTGCCACAGCAGGATCTTATGCGCGGTAATGATACCGTACTCAGGACCTTGAGCGATGCGGCTTCCATGCGTTTACCGAACAATATGACGGCGGATGGCAGAAAAAAGCGTGTGCAGTATGTGCTGGAAGCTTTCGGTCTGTCTATGCTGCAGGGTACACTGGTAGATAAGCTTTCCGGCGGACAGAGAAAACGACTGTCCATCGCCATGGAGTTTATCTCTGACCCGAGTTTGTTTATCTTAGACGAGCCGGATAGTGGTCTGGATGGCGTTGTGGCCAGAAGTTTGTTTGAAAAGCTGCGTATGATCGCGGATGACGGCAAGATCGTTGTGGTCATCACTCACACACCGGATCGTGTTATCGATCTGTTTGATGATGTCATCGTTCTGGCAAAGGATGTGGACCGCACCGGACGGCTTGCGTATTACGGGGATATCAAAGAAGCCGGTCCGTTCTTTGGCAAACAGACTATGGAGCAGATCCTGCTTTCCATTAATCAGAAGGAAGAGGGCGGCGAAGGGCGTGCCAACGAGTTTGTTGCAAAATATGCAGAATGGCTGCAGGAGAGTGACAGAACAGACGATGGAAAGGCAGGTGTGGCAGAATGAGCGGTAAAGTAAAATCTTTTGAAGATATCCGGAATATTCCGAAAGAGGAACTGCGTTATAAGGGGCGCTTCCAGCAGATCCTGATCTATCTGGGTAAGCTCTTCCGCATGTTTGTATTCCAAAGTGACTGGAAAGTACTGCCTATGGCGGCGGTGATCGCCGGTCTGGTATGCTATGTCGTTGGTGCCAATCTCTTTAAGACCATGGAAGGTACGCTTCTGGGAACTTTTGCCATGTCCTGTATTTGCATCTGGAACGGTTTCTTCAATTCCATTCAGGTGATCTGCCGTGAGCGCCCGATCATCAAGCGTGAACATCGCTCCGGTATGCACATTTCTTCGTATATTGCGGCACATATGATCTATCAGGCGTTTCTTTGCCTGGGCCAGACAGCGGTGACGATCCTGATATGTAAAATGATGCATGTGGCGTTTCCGATGAAGTCTCTTGTGACCGGCAATGCGTTGTTGGATATGGGCATTTCGATCTTCCTGACGACCTATGCAGCCGATATGATGTCATTGATGACCTCAGCTATCGTGCATTCAACGACAACAGCTATGACGGTCATGCCTTTTCTGATGATCTTCCAGCTCGTCTTTTCCGGAGGCTTTTTCTCGCTGACCGGTAACGCGGAAAAGCTGACCAATCTGACGGTAGCCAAATGGGGACTTACGGCATTTTGCGCTCAGGGATACTATAATGACCTGCCCATGGTGACTATGTGGAATGCTATGTACAAAATGAAAGATGTTGAGTATGAAGGAATGTATCCGGTACAGGCATTGCTGACTATGATCGAAGAAAACGGCGGCAGGGACGAGCTGTTGCTGGAATGCGCTAAGTATAACCAGAATGCACAGTATGTATCCACTATGGAAAATGTCGTAAACTGTTGGATAAAACTGATCTTGTTTATTGTGATGTTTGCGTGCATTGCCGTGGGCTTTTTGGAATATATAGATAAAGATAAACGTTAGCAATTCTGCTTTTGTTTTTCAGAAAGGTAGTTGGGGGCGTGCTTATGTGGGATACGGATTCCAAACAATTGTTTCTGCTGGCGGCAGAACGGGTAGGGTGGGAGACCCGAGATACAGCGGTGAAGGAAAAACTGGAGGCACTGTATCTGGAGTATACCAGGCTTTGTGACCGGAAAGAAACGGAATGGGAGAAAAATGCGACAGCAATCTCACAGGAACTATCACCGGCGGACTGGAATGATGAAGATGTCGATATCGAGGAAGATTATTCACCGGCCCTATTGAGTGATTGGTTTGCGGAGGAGAAAAAAGACGAAGCAGAAGATAATACAAAAAACGATGAAGTAAAGGATATTGAAGAACAGGCGAAAGGAGCCGCGGAGTATTACCGGGCGTTGCAGGAAGTGACGGTTGTGGCAAAAAGAACTTTCGGGGAATTGGAGAAGGCTTTTGTGAAAGGACGACCCGGGAATGCGGAGGAACAGGGATTATATGAAAAACTGAGCCGTGTGTCCCACCTGGATATGAAGTGCAGCCCGCAATCTGTGGAAGCGGCGCTGGCAGCACTGGAAGAAGCGGCATATAGTTGCATGGTGAGCAAAAAAGGGTTCCTGGGGATACGCAGCGGAGCGGCGCAGAGGATACAGGAACTGGCAAAAGAAAGCTGGGCATTGGCCGGGCAGGCTCAGGTGGATCTGGACCTGACAACGGTAACAGACGAGGATCCGAGAAGTCGGATCGATGTGAGTGTACCATTGATCAAACAGATGCAGCAGATACCGGAGACGGGCACGCAGCCGTCGCAATCCGGGCGGTTGCAGCGGCTGGTACGCTTTGATGACCTGCAGACAGAGCTTAAATCGATGCGGCAGAAAAGACCACCGAGAAACTGAAAGATCTGTAAGAGATTTTGAGTGACAGGGAAAGGAGTACTCTATGGCAATTACGACAATGAGCGAATCTCAAAAAGAGATGCTGGTCAAATTGCGCAGACGCATGGAACTGACACCGCAGGTGTTCGGACGCGAAGAAAAGGGCCGCTTTTATCGTGCGCTGGATGCGTTGGAAGATCCGGATGAGCCGAAGGAAAGCTATGCGGTACAGGATCCGGCAGCGTTTCAGATCCTGCTTGCGAGTCTTCGTATGCTGGTCATTCGACTTGGTAAAAATCATGGATTGTATCAGGATGTGCTGGACGCTCTGCGTTCCCTGGCTCCGGAGATGGCAGGGGAAACAGAACGGCTTGCAGAGCAGCATGAACAGCAACGAAATCGAGAGATCGCGCAAAGTGTACAGGCTGCGCAGGAGCGTTTCGGGGAACGGTTTCCATGGCTTGCACAGCAGCTGGATCCATCCCAAAATACGGATGACGAAAAAGAGATGGAAGGCGAGGAGAATAAAGGTTTTCTGGCCTTTGTATTTGATCAGCTGCAGACGGCACTGGACCGCGAAGAGCTGACAGCTTATCTGCAGAAAAAGCAGGAAAACTCTCTTACTCATGATGAGGTCGTAGAAAGCCGTAAGCGTTTTATGGAGCGTGCGGAGTCCCGCATCGAAGTGGAATTTCAGAAAGAAAAACCGGATGAATTGTTGACCGCACGACTGCATGCGCGTGCGGAGATCATGCGTATGGGGTGGAACCCGGATGATATGGAAATGGTGGATACTTTTTTATCCATCTTAAACAGTGTGCCGGAAGGTAAAAAAGCCAGGGAGCAGGGCGAGATTGTATTGGCTAAATTACTCACAACCAAAGTCAACAATTGGGAAGACCGTCAGACACTGATCGATAAAATGTGTTCGTACTGTGAGGTGGCGGCCAATACGCTTTACCCGGACGGAAATGTGGATCCGGCATTTATTGAGGCCAGTGCCAAACTCCTGAATGCGGCGGCCCGTATCATCTCCGAGGCGGAGTATCCGAATGATCCGCAGTTTTCGGAGGAACTGAACGAGGAGGCGAGACAGGAGGCCAGCCGCAATGCTGTGGAACTTCCGCGAAGAGGCAGTGCTCATCTGATCCTGGATTTGAATGCCGGTCGGATAAAAAAGGACGGTTACATGGATGAGGCGACCGGGAAATACTATGATGCAAATGACTTATCAAAGCTTCCGAAGGGGATCTATTTTGCACAGGATGATATTTTGTTCCGTGTGACCGGTCTGTCACAATTGGATGACCTGCTTGCGTATGCATTGGCAGGTAACAATAAAGGTCAGGCGCAGATGGCGGAGCGGATACGCAGAAATGCAAAACAGTATTTTATCGATCAGCCACTGGAACTTTGCTATAAGAATGAAAAAGAGCGTGATCTGGTGATCTCCCAGACACTGTACGCACAGGAAAGACTGTTAGCATCTGACAGTGATAAATACGGAATGCCGGAGTTGCAAAAGAGCATTCAGGCCTATCAGATGGCTAAGCAGAAGGGCGATGATCCGGCAGAGATCGCAAAACGGGAAGAAACACTGATCCAAAGCCTAAGACAGTATATGGAAAATGTGCCCGAGCGTATCGGACGGACCACCGGGAAAAATCTGGAATCTGCCTGTGATCTGTTGTGTGGTCTGCAGAGAGAACGAAATTTCCGCAAAAAAAACAGTACCTTTGAATCGGCAAATAAGCCGGCAGGCTCCGGATATCTCTATGAAATGGAGGATTGCCAGAGGGTGCAGGCTATGGTGGAGATGAATGCGGTGAGTTTAAGGCAGCTGATACCGGAAACGGAGCGTATCGGACATCTCAAAGAACATAACAGCAAGGCGTATGTTCGTATGGTGCGGGCGCTGAAGGAGTGTGCCGCGCTGACTACCGAGAACAGCATACATGATATGAATGGTGCCTATATGGAACTGCGTCAGGCAGCGACCGAATTCGGAAAAGAATTGGGTTGGAATGCTATGGATGCATTGGCAAAATGTAAAAACGATGACGAGAGAAAGATGGTAGCAACCGTACAGAAGCTTTCACGCATGGGCAGAAATATGTCGGAGGAGTTGAAAGAAGCTTCCAAAATGATCGAGAATAAAACCGCTTCTTTAAGAAGTCATATGTATGCCATACTGGATCCGTATATGGAGCGCATCGCAAAAGAAGAAGAGAAACGAAAAGAACAGCAAAAAGCAAAAGAGATCGAAAAAGAGAAAATAAAAGCATCGGAGAACAGAGAGCCGGTGATCAAAAATCCGGTATTAAAGAAAAAGTAAATTTTACTTGCAAATATCCGAAAAAGAGGACATCATGATGAAAAAAACAGGAAAGAATTTTGTACATGAAACTGGATGATCATTTTGAGGAAGAGTTTGAAGATTTTGACAGTTATGCAAGAAGGCGGGACCGGAACAACATGCTGAAAACAACGCTTGTGATGGTCAGCCTTTTTGTGCTATTGGTGATCGCACTGGTGCTTTATGCCAATATGGATCAAAAACCGTCCGGTACAACGGCGCAGAACAAACCGGCGACAGCACAGAACGGACAAATAAATACGGATCTGGAAGGATATGTATCCGGAGAGACCAGAACAGCAGAGGATCTGGGGTTTTGGCATGCCTACGATGAACCGTCGCCAACTCTCGGTGAGGCGGATATCACTATGCAGGCAAATGCCGCACTGCCGACACCAACGGAAAAGCCGGATCCGGCTACGGATGGAATGCATACACGGATCACCTATGCGGATGGTACCGAGGAATGGGCGGAGATCAATCCGTATCTGGCGCGGAGCCGTTATGATCTGACCGGACTGGTATATCAGAAGCCTTTTATGCAGTATTATGAAAATAATACGAAAAAGAGTTTTGTCGGTGTGGACATCTCCAAAGAGGAAGATTATGTTGATTTTTCGGAACTCAAAAAGGCAGGCGTGGATTTTGTCATGCTGCGACTGGGGCAGCGCGGATATTCTTCCGGAGAGCTGTCTCTGGATGAAAACTTTATTGACAACTATACCAGAGCCAGAGAGGCGGAACTGGATATCGGCGTATATTTTGTGACATCTGCGGTGACCACGGAGGAGGCAAAGGAAGAGGCGGATTATTGTCTTGCATCCATCAGTGAAAATGAGATCACATTGGACTATCCATTAGCACTTTCTGTGATGCCATTGGGAAACGGTAAGGCCAGAACCGATAATCTGGAGAAGATGCCCCGCACCAATGTGGCTCTGACCTTTATGAAAAACATAGAGGATGCCGGTTATTTTCCGCTGCTTTATGGGGATAAGGCGACTCTGATAAAAAAATACAGTCTGGGATCTATGATCGGTTACGATGTTTGGTATGCCGGGGAAGGGGATCTGCCGGATTATCCCTATCAGTTTGTCATGTGGCAGTACGATCTGGATGGAGAAGTAAAAGGTATTGCCGGAGGCGCAAGAATGAATATCTGTTTTACGGATTACAAGATACGATAAAAATGCAGAATAAGAACTTTGTTATTTTTCAGGGAATCATGTTGCGTTTTGAAAACAAACGGTTTATAATATAAACAGTTGAAACGCCGTGTATCCCCCTGAAAGCACGGCGGATTTGACGGATGCCCCCTGCTTGCAGGGGGTATTTTTTGATGCACCAGCGCAAGGGTTCTGCAGGCAGAACGCTTTTATAGATTTAGAAATTTAATTCATAGAGTTTGGGAGAGAGCGTGAGACTGTCACAGAGAGCGTTATATTCGGCATCGGAGAGTCCGTCAATAAAGTTTCTTGCATACTTCTTACCGACGCCTTTTTGTTCCAGCAGATCGGCAGCTAAGTTATAAGCGGCAGCGGCTGCTTCCTCTGTAGCATAATCACCGACAATATAGTTTCCGCGGATATGGATACGGGTACGGTAAAGTGTTTTACCGCGGTGTACTTCTTTGGTGACACCCACATAGCGATTTACGATATTTAAGTTGGATGCGCGGAAGTCCAGTACATCACCGTTGACGAAGAAGTAATCCCGGCCTTCCACCGCATAACTGCGGATCCCGTAGCGGTTTAAGATGTTGACCTGCAGGCCGTAATCTGCTGCAAAATAGTGATTCCCGCGGCGTTGGATCTTATGGGAGGAATAGTAAAACAACTCATCCGCATCAAATTTTAAGATTTCATCGGGATTGAGATAGTAGTAAAACATTTTCCGCATGATATAGATTGGATTGGAGATATACAGCCGGTTGTCCCGGAAATTGATGAGACACACCCATTTTTCAAAAGAAAGAGCAGATGGCGCGTGATAATCCAGAACGCCTTCAGTCGTATCGTGGAGTAAAAGGCGCGCCTGAATATAAGCACGGTGCGCTGCTTCATGCGTGTCATAACTGCCCAGACTGATGTGACGCCCGCGATAGGTGATGGAAGCGCGGTAGTAGGTGCTGCCATCTTTTTTTTCTGTTGTGTAGACCCCCGAATTTCCCTTCGACATACTTCTATTATATGAAAACCAATAGGGATTGCAAGGAAATTTCGAAACAGGGGGATGCGATAATTTGACAAATGTAAGATAGTTTGCATTTGGATCTATTTAATGGTATACTAATGAACGAATTTAGGCGCGCCGGTTACTTTACGGAAGACCGTATGAGATAGATCATAGCGCATCGGTATTTACAGAGGAGAAAAACAAATGAACATTTTGTATCATAGTACGAGAGATAATGCGAAGAAACTGACCGCATCCCAGGCTGTATTGCAGGGGCTGGCGGAAGATGGCGGCCTGTTTGTGCCGGACGAACTGCCGAAGCTGGATGTGGACCTGAAGGCACTTAAGGATATGGATTATCGCGGTGTTGCTTATGAAGTGATGAAGCTGTTTCTCACTGACTACACCGAGGAAGAACTGAAATACTGCATCGAGCATGCGTACGATCAGAAGTTTGATACCGAAGAGATCGCGCCGCTGACTTATGCGGATGGGGCGTATTATCTGGAACTGTTCCATGGCGCGACCATCGCGTTTAAGGATATGGCGCTTTCCATCCTGCCGTATCTGATGACTACTGCGGCAAAGAAGAATGGCTGTAAGGAAGAGATCGTGATCCTTACGGCGACCTCCGGGGATACCGGAAAGGCAGCCTTGGCAGGTTTTGCGGATGTACCGGGCACGCGTATTGTAGTTTTTTATCCGAAGAACGGTGTGTCTCCGGTGCAGGAGAAGCAGATGGTGACACAGCGCGGCAAAAATGTGCGTGTCATCGGTATCACCGGCAATTTTGATGATGCACAGACCGGCGTGAAGAAGATGTTTAACGATGCCGTATTGAAGGCAGAATTAAAAGAGAAAGGCTTTGTGTTCTCTTCGGCCAATTCGATCAATATCGGACGTCTGGTACCGCAGGTGGTGTACTATGTGTATGCATATCTGAATCTGCTGAAGAATGGAAAGATCGCGGAAGGTGAAGCGATCAATGTCTGCGTACCGACCGGAAACTTTGGTAATATCCTGGCAGCATATTTTGCAAAGCAGCTTGGCATCCCCATTGCGAAGCTGATCTGTGCTTCCAATACCAACAAGGTTCTCTTTGACTTCTTTGCTACAGGCACTTATGATAAACTGCACAGCTTAAACGAGCAGAGCGGAGCATTTTCGGATGAGCGTAAGTTTATGCTGACCGGATCACCGTCTATGGATATTCTGATCTCCAGTAATCTGGAGCGTCTGATCTATCTGATCGGCGGTTCGGATGATGCGAAGGATAAAGCGCTGATGGCAGATCTGAACGAAAAAGGTGCCTATACTATTACCGATGAGATGAAGGCAAAACTTACGGATTTTGTGGGAGGCTATGCAGATGAGGCGCGCACGGCAAAGAAGATCCGTGATCTGTATGAGAATACAAGCTATATCATTGATACCCATACGGCTGTGGCCGGTGCGGTTTATGAAGATTATGCAAAAGAAAGCGGCGATAAGACCGTGACCGTGGTAGCATCCACGGCCAGCCCGTACAAGTTTGCAAGAACGGTCATGATAGCGATCGACGCTGAGAATGCGTCAAAGGATGATTTCACGCTGATCGATACACTGTGCGAGAAGTCCGGTGTAGCGATCCCGCAGGCCATCGAAGATATCCGCAGCGCAGCGGTATTGCATGATATCGTATGCGAAACGGAAGAAATGCCTGCAGAAGTAAAGAAATTCTTAGGATTATAATGACGGTATCATATTCTTATGGGATGGGGTTATGAAGCATATCTTAATGGTGGATGATGTCACAACAAATTTAAAAAGTGCTGCAGAAGTACTGCAGCCTTTTTACCATCTTTCCATGGCAAAATCCGGCAAGCAGGCGCTGAATTTCCTGAAAAAGAATCGGCCGGATCTGATCCTTTTGGATATCATGATGCCTGAAATGGATGGCTATGAGACCATGGAGCAGATCAAGCTCAATCCGCATACAGCTAATATCCCTATTATTTTTCTGACAGCAGATACCGAGCATGAAAGTGAGATCCGCGGGCTGAAGATGGGTGCGCTGGATTTTATCACCAAGCCTTTTGAGGCGGAGGTGATGCTGGGGCGTATTGAAAAAGTACTGCAGATGGAAGATATGCGTAAGAATCTGCTGGCTACCGGACGGCGTGATCTGTTGACCGATCTGCTCAAGGATGAATATATGGCGGCGGAAGTCAACGGCCGGCTGCGATTCCTGCATACCGGAGCAGAAATGGTCATGGTGGATATCGACGGTTTTGACGAATTTATGCAGGAGCAGGGAAACAGTAATGCGGATGGCGTGATCATCCGCTTTACGGAAGCGCTTAAAGAGATCGCGTTAAATGATAGCCTGATCGGGCGTATGGGAAAGGATGAGTTTGTGATCTTTATTCCGATGGCCTTAAGTGAAGCGGAACTGATGAGCTTCTGTGAAGAGATCTGCGACAATGCCATGGCGCAGGCAAATGCCGCCAGAGGCGGAGGCAAAGCATTGACCGCGTCAGTCACTGCGGTTTTCTCGCCCGATCATGGGAAAGATTTTGAAACCTTATATCATAAGCTGGAAATGGCAATGTACTATGTAAAACAGTCCGGAAAGAATCGTGTACATTTTTACAGGGGACGATAAAAGGAGATATAACTATGAACATTCAGGAAATGATCACTCATGTAGACCATACATTACTCAAACCCTTTGCGACTTGGGAAGAGATCAAAACTATCTGTGACGAAGCTATCGAACTGCATACCGCCAGTGTGTGCATTCCGCCGTGCTATGTGCAGCCGGTGAAGGAGACTTACGGAGACCAGTTGAAGATCTGTACTGTGATCGGTTTTCCGCTGGGATATAATACAACGGTGACCAAGATCTTTGAGACAGAGAATGCGATCTTAAACGGTGCGGATGAGATCGATATGGTCATCAATGTGGGCTTTATGAAAGCCGGAAATTACGATGCGGTACTGGAAGAAATCCAGGCCCTGCGGAAGAGCTGTCATGGAAAGATCCTGAAGGTGATCATTGAAACCTGCTATCTGACCGAAGAAGAGATCATAAAGGCAAGCGAACTGGTAACTGCGGCAGGTGCGGACTATATCAAGACTTCTACCGGTTTTGGAACGGCAGGTGCTACGGTAGAAAATGTAAAGATCATGAAGGAACATATCGGACCGGAGGTAAAGATCAAAGCGGCCGGCGGTATCCGTACCAAAGAGTCTTTGCAGGAGTTTATCGAACTGGGATGTGACCGTGTGGGTGCATCCGCAACGAAGCAGTTTTTGGAATAAAATATGATCTGGCACAGAATTTTACGAAAGTTCAAAAACAGGAGGAAAGGCGAGATGAGCGGTGCAGAAGTGATCAGGAAAAGATTGGAAGATCTTCGCCTGGTGATGGCGGTGCATGGCGCACAATGGTATCTGATGGTGACTATGGATCCGCATGCGTCCGAGTATATCAATGACTGTTATAAGGAACGGGAATTTTTCTCGGGATTTACCGGTTCTAACGGCACACTGCTGGTGGGTATGCATGAAGCTTGTCTTTGGACAGACGGAAGATATTTTGTGCAGGCAGAAAAAGAACTGGAGGGTACCGGCATTACCCTGATGCGTATGGGGGATGCGGGTGTGCCCAAGTTGGTGGAGTATATCAAAGACCAGGTGGCAAGCGGCGACAAACTTTTGGCGGACGGCAAGCTGATCAGTGCCAGATCCGGACGGGAGATCTATGAAACGCTGCATTCCATTGGGGCAACATTTCAGGTGGGGAAAAACCTGACCAAAGAGATCTGGAAAGACCGTCCGGCGGACAGCGGAGAAAGCATCCGTGTACTGCCCATCGAATTGTCCGGAAAAGACTATCATGATAAAATGGTGGAACTGCGGGATGAAATGGATCGGCACGAAGCTGCGGCGCACATACTTTCCAAGCTGGATGACCAGATGTGGCTCTTTAATATCCGTGGCCGGGATATTGCCTATAACCCTGTGGCGTATGCCTATACCATCGTTACGAAATTCGGCGTGACGCTGTATCTCAAAGAAGAGGCTATTTCGGATGAGGTATGGCATCTTGCAGAAGACTTTGACATTATGCTGAAGCGCTATGAGGATTTTTACGAAGATCTGCCAAAATTACACTTTGGCGGTCCGGTACTGATCGATCTGGATAGCACGAACTATCTGACCATGCGACTTCTGGAGCGTAACGGCAATGAACTGCTGGACCATCGTAATCCTACGGAGGAGATGAAAGCGATCAAAAATGATGTGGAGATCGATAATCTGCGTCGGGTATATCTGGAAGACAGCGCAGTGCTGACTCGCTTTTTGTTCTATATGAAAGAACATGCCGGCAAAGATGCGTTGACCGAAGTGGATGTGCAGAAAAAACTGGACGCCATGCGTCTCGAACAGAAAGACTGCTTTGATCTGTCCTTTACGACCATCAGTGCATTCGGATCCAATGCGGCAATGATGCATTATGAAGCGACGGAAGACCATCACTCGCAGATCGGAACGGATAATTTCTATCTTGTGGACAGCGGCGGTCAGTACGATGGCGGTACAACGGATGTGACCCGTACACTTGCGATCGGTCACGTTTCTGCTGAATTTAAGAAACATTTTGCACGCGTGGCTGCGGGCATGCTGACTTTGCAGAATGCCGTATTTTTGCAGGGATGCACAGGGCGGAACGTTGATATCCTTGCGCGTGGTCCCATCTGGGAAATGGAGATGGATTATAAATGCGGAACCGGACATGGTATTGGCTATATGCTGAATGTGCATGAAGGTCCGCACAGTATCCGCTGGAAACAGGCGGACAAAGGCAAGGAAGCGGAACTGCGTCCGGGCATGCTGGTATCGGATGAACCCGGTGTGTATGTGGCGGGCAGTCATGGCATACGTCTGGAAAACATTCTGCTGGTGGTAAAGCAGGCTGTAAATGGGGACGGTGAGTTTCTCAAGTTTGAGCCGCTGACCTGGGTGCCGGTGGATCTGGATGGTATCGATCCGGTGTATCTGGAGCCCAAGGAAAAGAAGATGCTTAACGAGTATCACGCAAAAGTGCGGGATAAGCTTATGCCTTTTATGGAGACCATCGATGAGCAGAATTGGCTGAAAAAGGCTACAGAGGCTATTTAAGATTTCGTTTTAGTTAAAAATCATATACTTCTTCCTATCGCAACTAAAAGGTGCGAAAGTGCAAAACCGTGTTGGTGGAGAATAGTTGTAAACAAGTCTATACTGAAATCATCAACAACGAGCAAAAAATGTTCACAATAAACACCAATATGGAGGGAAGAAGATATGAAACGATGTTGTTACACAGGATAAAGCCGGTAAATATAGAGCAATCTTGTTATGAGGGGATAAAGATATCAAATACCGGCAGGCCCGAAATGTCTGCCGGTATTGATAAATAAAAAAGTAACCCAAAAACCTAACTACAAATGAGGAGGTAGTAATTATGAGTGAAGAATTGATCATGGTGATCATAGTAGTAGCAGTTATCTTATTTCTGCTGATCATCATCGGAATGGGGTATGTAAAAGCTCCTACCGATCAGGCAGTGATTATTTCGGGTATGAAAAAGGAACCGAAGTACATCATCGGACGAAGCTCCGTGAGGATCCCGTTCCTGCAGAGACTGGACCGTCTTTCTTTGAAGATGTTGTCCATCGATGTAAGAACATCCAAAACCATCCCGACCCTGGACTACATCAACATTATGGTTGACTCCGTAGCCATCGTAAAGATCGGTACCAATGAGAAGCTGATCAAAGCTGCAGCAGAGAACTTCCTGAACAAGGATTCCCAGTACATCAACCAGATGGTTGTGAATGTGCTGGAAGGTAACCTTCGTGAGATCATCGGCGCAATGAAGCTGGTGGACATCATGAACGACCGTAAAACTTTTGCAGCAATGGTACAGGACAATGCAGCGCTGGATATGGCAAAGATGGGTCTTGAGATCGTATCCTTCAACATCCAGAACATCGACGATGCAGGCCTGGGCGTGATCGAAAACCTCGGTATCGCAAATACCGTAGCTATCCGTCAGAACGCAGAGATCTCCCGTGCAAATGCAGAGAAGGAGATCGCGGTAGCACAGGCAAGTGCTCGTAAAGATGCAAACGATGCACACATCGCTGCAGAAACACAGATCGCACAGAAGAACAACGAACTGGATATCCGCAAGTCCGAATTGAAGGTACAGGCAGATATCAAGCGCGCAGAAGCAGATGCGGCTTATGT
>JAFXQR010000103.1 GCA_017526985.1 Lachnospiraceae bacterium | reverse complement strand
GTTACTATTCACAGTCGATTAAATAATCAATCATTAAAGAAGTCCTTTTAGGGCTTCTTTTTTTAGACATAACAATGGTGGTTATATTATCAAAAAATATAGCCACTACCACTTGACAAACAATAGTGGTTGTAATATAATAAATATATAACCATTACGAGTTGAAAGGAGCTACACTATGTCTACAATTGTTCAACATCTCGATAAAAAAACAGGAAAAATCCGGGTGTATGAGTCTACTCCGCATTATGATCCTGTGACCAAACAATCGAGACCTAAGAGAAAATATCTAGGTACACTCGATCCAGAAACAGGTGAACTTATCCGTTCCTCAGGCCGCCGCGGCCGAACTGCATCTTCCAAAAATGTTACCACCACGAAGGAAGCTCCCGCATCAAAAGAAATTAAAGAACTGCAAAAAACTATTTCCGAAAAAGATGCTGAAATTGCCTCACTGCAGTCTGAAATAAAGGGGTTAAAAACCATCATTAGATCATATGAGAAGGTATGCTCATCTATTTCCGCCACTTTAGGAAAGGCTCCTAATAATCTATGATTAAATACACCGGCGATCTGCATCATGATTTCGAAAAGGCAAATGCAGAAATTATAAAACTTAAAGATCGCATCCTTGATTATCAGGAGCAGATCGCATCTCTGCGCGAGTCAGTGAAACGCCTTAAAAAGTATAGAGATTCTGATAAGAAACAATACTCAGAAACTCTTGCGGAAAAGGATTCCATTATCAAGGAACTGCAAAACCGCCTTGCGCATGCAGAGGCGCTTCTTAACCATGATGGCAGCAATACCGGTACTCCCACATCGCAGACGCCAATAAATAAAAACAAGATCATTCCAAACTCCCGCCGCAATACCGGCAAAAACAAGGGCGGACAGCTCGGGCATCCAAAGGCATCTCTTGAACCGCCGACAGAATCTGAGATTACCGATACCATTGCTCATCCGCTACAGGATGATGATTATTGCCCACAGTGCGGTATTTCTGACTATACTCCAACCGGTGAATCTGAAGTAAAATTCGAATACGATGTGCGTATTAAAGTAGTGAAGATCAAACACGAATTCTTTTATTATGTGTGCAATAATTGCGGCACGGTATTCCGTTCTCAGATACCTCCAAACCTGAAAGAAAAAGTTCAGTATGGTAGTGAATTGCAGGCATTCGCGTTATCGCTTACAAATACCGTTAATGCTTCTATGAATAAGGTTTCCATGTTTCTTACCGGAATAACCGGTGGCAATCTGACGCCTTGTGAGGGATATATCGCAAAGCTTCAGGCACGTGCCGCAAAAGGACTTTGTCAGTTTCGAGCTGATCTTAAGCTTCTTCTCATCGCGAGAAAGATTGTTTACTGGGATGACACGGTTATCTTTATTCTTGGCGAAAGAGCTTGTTTCCGATTCTATGGTGATGAGACTATAGCCTACTATACCGCACATGCACACAAGGATATGGAGAGTCTTGATGATGATAATGTTCTGAATCTCCTGACCGCTGATACAAAAACCATGCATGATCATAACGCTGTAAACTACAATGACAAGTACAGTTTCGAAAATATCGAATGCAATCAACATCTTCAGCGTGATTGCCAGAAGAATACAGATGATACATGTCATCAGTGGTCAGATGGTCTCAAAGAGCATATCAGCACAACTATTAAGGATCGCAATAATGCTATAGCTCGTGGAGAAGAAGCGTTCCCTGAAGCCTATATAAAAGATTTCCACCGCAAGTTAGATGAATACCTTGAAAAAGGCTGGAAGGAAAATGAAACGGATCCGAATAACTATGGAGCATCCTTTGAACGAACTTTGCTTAATCGTATTGCTAAGTATCGTAAAAACTATTTCCTGTGGATAGAAGATTTTAGCCTGCCGACCACAAATAATTTAAGTGAGCGTGGATTGAGAGGCGTTAAATCTCACATGAAAATCTCTGGCCAATTTGAATCAGAAGTAGCTGCAGATAACCATGCACTCAATCGGACATACATCGAAACATGTCGTCGTAACGGTATAAATGAAATCGATGCGCTCCAACGATTATGTGAAGGAAATCCTTACACGGTTGCCGAAATTTTTTCAACAGCTCACTCCTGAATATACATCATAATATAATATCCGATTCAAACGGCTTTGTAGAGCCGCTCTATTTGTCGTGCCAATAAATCAACTGTGAATAGTAACGATAATTATAGTTTGCAATACTGTTCTACCGACTTAATATACAGATCATCCCCGGTGCTGTCGATGACAACGATTGCCGGGAACTCCTGCACTTCCAGCCTGCGCAGTGCTTCTGTGCCGAGATCTTCATAAGCTACCACCTCGGATGCCGTGATCGCTTTGGACAGCAGCGCTCCGGCCCCGCCAATGGCTGCAAAATACACCGCACCGTTTCGCACAATGGCATCTTTTACTGCCTGGGAGCGTTTGCCCTTGCCGATCATACCACGCAACCCCAGATCTAACAGCTTCGGCGCATACTTATCCATACGACTGGCCGTTGTGGGGCCTGCGGATCCGATGGGTCTGCCCTCCCTTGCCGGAGACGGTCCCATATAGTAGATCGTCTGGCCGGTAATGTCCAACGGCAGACTCTCGCCGCGATCCAGAGCTTCCTGCATACGCTTATGCGCCGCATCGCGTGCGACATAGATGGTCCCGGTGATATAGACCATATCACCGGAACGTAACTGTTTTAATTTTTCCCCGTCAAAAGGGGCAGTCAAATGATATTCCATAGTTTTTACCTCTGAATACTTTATAATACCCGTACTGCGTGACGATTGACATGACAGCAGATATTCACGCCCACCGGCAGTCCCGCAATGTGAGTAGCATAGGTTTCAATATTTACGGCAAATGCGGTCGTGCTGCCGCCCAGGCCGCCGGGGCCGATACCACTCTTGTTGATCTTTTCGAGCAGTTCTTCTTCCATTTCACGGATATAGGGAATCTCCGAGCGCTGCTCCACATTTCTGGTCAATGCTTTCTTGGCCAGGAACGCACACTTCTCAAAAGTACCTCCAATCCCTACGCCCACAACCATAGGAGGGCAGGCATTCGGTCCGGCATCGCGCACTGCCGTCAGCACCGCTTCTTTGATGCCTTCCACACCATCTGCCGGTTTGAGCATAAACACACGGCTCATATTCTCACTGCCAAAGCCTTTCGGCGCCAGTGTCAAGCGGATATTCTCACCGGGTACGATGGTATAATGGATCACCGCCGGTGTATTATCCTTTGTATTTACTCTCTCGATGGGGCAGCTCACCACGGATTTGCGCAGATAGCCTTCCGTATAACCCTGACGCACGCCCTCATTGATGGCATCCTCGATCCAGCCACCTTCCACATGCACTTCCTGCCCCACTTCAGCAAATACTACCGCCATACCGGTATCCTGACAGATGGGGATACGATCCTCGCCTGCAATCTGCAGGTTCTGCTCCAACTGTTTCAGGATCTGCTTTCCCAACGGCGATTCTTCCGACGCTTCCGCCCGGTAAAGTGCTTCTTCCATATCTTTGGTCAATGAATGATTTGCCTCATAACACATCTCTTTGAGTGCCGCCGTGATCTCGGCCGCCTGAATGATCCTCATAATCCGTTTCCTCTTTTACTTCTTCATCCTTATTATTTCTTATATTCGTATAAAAAGCCATTATCTCGAAGAATAATGGCTTTTGCTATACTCTCTTTGGGTTGCAGTTTTCTGCTTATGCCGGCAGAGCACGCTCAAATACGATCACCGTCTGTTTCTTGGTGGATGCAAACCCTGCCATCATCAGCTTGCCGCTGTTACCGGTTTCTCTGGTCAGGAAGCTCTTTACATGGAAGCCCTGTGCAGCATAGCGGTTTAACAGCGTCTGCAGGGATACAAACTCCACCAGGGAATTCCCGCCTTTTTCCTTATCCAGAAGGATCTCATCTACGATCTCTACCGCATACTCCACACGGCTGGTCGAAAGTCCGTCCAGTTTCTCGGACACCTTCATCAGATTATCCAGCAGGCAGACATCCATCAGCTTTTCCAGCTCTTCCGGTTCTGCTTCCTGCAATAGGTCTTCTACCATTTCACGGCGTCTGCGCACGCGTACGGTATCGGAGCACTCGGAGCTCTCCATAATACTCTGTTTCGCCATATCCATATTCTGGACCGACTGGCTATACCCCTTCTCCTGCAGGTACTCGATCGCGATCTTCTGGATATTATCCTCATTTTTCTCCAGACCGGTATCGACGATCTCCTCGATCTCCATCACATTGGAGGTCTGTACCGTATTGCTTTTCCTGATCATATCAAACATGATCTGATTGACATCTATCATTGGCTTGCACCTTCCCCTCTCTTCCTTCAGTAATAAAACCCCATATAGCAGATTTTATCATAGAAAGAGCGTGTTTTCAAGAGCCGCCGTACTCTTTTATAACAGAAAAAAGAGCGCCTGCCTTACGGCAGACGCTCTCATCATTCTGTTTTGCTGTCAGAAATTATTTCTTCCAAGCATCGTACTGGGACTGGAACTCAGCAAGTACATCCTGATAACCAGCTTCATCCAGAGCGTTCTGATACTCTTCGATGTATGCATCTACATCTTCCGGAGCAATACCACCGTTCTCCAGTACAAATCCGTACTGCTCGAACAGGTTTGCACAAGCGGTATACTTATCTTCTACCGGAGATTTGTCAAAACGGAAACCAGCTGCCGGAGAAGTCTTAGCACCACCGTTGAAGTCCTTGTACAGATCAGCCTTGTTAGCCGGCTCGTTGTCAAGCGGAGTTACAACAGTTGCGGATGCAGACTCCCACATAGAGTGGTTGTACTTATCGGAGTGCTGAGTTACCTGATGATTTGCATCATACTCGTAATCCTCGCCCTCGATACCGAAGGTGTACATATCTGCCAGAGTGCTGTCAGTGTAGAGCAGGCCAAGGAAGTCTACGCAAGCCTGAGCCTCTTCCGGAGTACAAGTAGCTGCTACTGCGTAGCAGGAACCAAGTGCGGAAGTGGAGTGTGCCCATCTGTCAGTTGCAGTTGTCATAGTTACATCCTGGTTGTAACGAGCATCTGCTTCGTCATTTACCGGGATATCGGTCCACCAGGTGATAGCCCAATCCTGAGTCTGGGTTGTGGTATCGGTTGTGGTCTTGGTCAGGTCATCCTCGGAAAGGTAGCCTTCCTGTGCCCACTTACCCATCAGCTTTGCAAACTCTGCATACTGCGGGGTCAGAATGGTATCTACTACTTCGTTGGTCTTCTTGTCTACTGCGAAGAAGTTCGTAGCGGAATCTGCAGTAAAGAAGTCGAAGTCATTGATGTACCATCTGTAGAACATCGGGGTCTTCTGGGTCAGATACGGATACTTGAGGCCTAAGCCCTTAGCGTCTGCCAGCATCGGCTCCAAATCAGCCAGCTTCTTAACGCTGCTGATATCCCATCCGAACTGATCTACCAAATCCTGACGGAACATAAAGTCATAACCTTCTACATTGTCCTTGTATACCGGAACGAAGAAGATCTTGCCATCGTACTTGGTAGCTTCCCACTGTCCTTCATCCATAGAAGAATACAGCTTGCTGCCTGCTACCAGATCGGTCAGATCGTATACGGAGTTTGCCGCAAACAGATCGTTGGTACCGATGGTGGACTCCCAGGAAGCGGTCCAAAGGAGATCTACTTCCTTGTTGTTGATTGCCAGGTTTGCCTTGTCTTCGTACTCGGAAGCGATGTCGTGCAGAACGATCTGTACATTGATCTTGTCAGCGATGTATGCGTTAATCGCATCCTGCACCTTCTGAACCTGAGCGTCATCTACTGCGCCAAGGTTGAATGTACGTCTGTACACATCGATCACTACAGCGCCATCTGCTGTAGTAGCTGCGCCACCGTTGCCACCGTCAACTGCTGCTCCGCCGTCAACTACTGCTCCGCCGTCAACTGCTGCTCCGCCGTTACCAGCGTTACCAGCGTCGCCGCCGTTGCCTGCTGCTCCACCGTTGCCGTCGGTACAAGCCGCCATAGAAACGGTCATCGCACCGGCGAGAATTGCTGCTGCAATTCTGTTGAATTTTTTCATGATTTGTTTCCTCCTTAGTTTATATATTCCCGGAAACGGACGCTGTGCCCGCTCCTGAATACCGTTTGTTATGCTGTTACTTATTTGCACATCTTCTATGCCGGCCGTAACAATAGCCTTTGCATCAACCCTTTACGGAACCTACCGTCAAGCCCTTGATAAAGTACTTCTGGAAGAACGGATATGCTACCATGATCGGTCCGATAACGACAATAACGGTTGCCATCGTTGCGGAGTTCTGCGGGATCGCACCACCCATTGCTGCTCTTGCAGATGCCGGTACATTGTTGTTGTTGAGCAGGAACTGGATGCTCTTCTGAATGTTTACCAGCAGAAGCTGCAGAGGCTTCTTGGAGTTGGTATCAATGTAGAGCAATGCGTTCTGCCAGTCATTCCAGTAAGCGGTAGCCATCATAAATCCGACTGCTGCCAGTGCCGGTTTCAGCAACGGAAGTGTAATGCTGAAGAATGTTCTGTACTCGCCGGCGCCATCGATCTTGGCTGCTTCCATCAATTCCTGCGGAATACTGTTGGCGATGTATGTTCTTAATATAATAACATTCATTGTTGTTACACACAGCGGCAGGATCAAAAGTAACAAGCTGTCCTTCAAATGATACACCGAAGTGAAGATGATGTATCCGGAAAGCTGTCCGCCGTTGAACAGCATCGGGATCAGCAGGTAGATCGATAAAAACTTGGAAAGGCGGAAGCCCTTACGGCTGATCGCATATGCGTACATACTCATGATCAGCAGACCAAACAGAGTACCCGTTACCGTTACAAATATGGTCACTGCATAAGAGGTGAAGAGCTGCTTACCATATTTAAACACTGCATTCATACCTGCCAAAGACCATTTCTCCGGGAAGAAGGAGAAACCGTGCTGAGTAATGTAAATCTCATCCGTAAATGCTGCGATGAAGACCAGGATCACCGGTGCAAAGCAGAAGATGGTGAACAGTGCCAGGAGCACCAGCAGAATGATCTGCCCAAATGTCATCTTCTCTTTTTTGGAAGGCATCAGATCCGCATCTTTTTTAATCTTCTTCTCATCTTTTTTATCTGCTGCTACTGCCATAGTAGTTTCGTTTGCCATTGTCTTTTTCTCTCCTTCTTAAGCTTAGAATAACGCGTTCTCGGGCTCGATCTTCTTAACCGTCCAGTTTGCAAAGAGCATCAGTAGCAAGCCGATGACTGACTGGAAGAAGGATGTTGCAGCCGTAAATCCGAAATTCGAATTCTTAAAGATGGAGTGCAGTACATATGAGTCGATAACCTGGGTGGTATCGTACAGCACACCGCTGTCTCTGGTTACCTGATAGAACAGACCGGTATCGGATCTCATAATGTTACCTACAGAGAGCAGGAGCATTACGGTGATCATCGGGATCAGGGCCGGCAGTGTAATGTGCCAGATCTTCTGCCAACGGTTTGCGCCGTCGATCTCCGCTGCTTCGTACAACTCAGTATCGATACCAGCCAGCACTGACATATACAGAACCGAACCGTAACCGGTGTCTTTCCAGATCTTTACGACCGTCAGGATCGCCGGCCATAATTTCTTATTTGTATAGAAGCTTGTGTTGGTTCCCAGCATATTGTTGATCAGACCGGTGTCCTTGCTGATGAACGCGAACACGATAAACTGTACTGCTGCGTAGGAAATGAAGACCGGGATGATCATCAGCGTCTGCATTACCTTGGTAGACTTTTTAAACACACACTGGTCGATCGCTACTGCCAACGCTACATTCAGAAGTGTTCCGATCGCAGTAAATACTACATAATAGAACAAAGTGTTTCCGGTGATCGTCAGGAATGTTGCCTTGGATGCGATCAGGAACTTGAAGTTCTCCAGGCCGCAGAACGGGCTCTTGTAGATACCCAGTCTTGAATCGAAATTCTTAAATGCAAGCACGAGACCCGTCATCGGAACATACATGATAAAGAATAGTACCAGAAATGCCGGCAAAGCCAATATCACATGGGCTTTGTGTTTTCTCGTGTTTTCTAAAAAGTCCTTCATAACTCTCCCTTTCTTTACTGCGTATTTTTTTCAGATCCAAGAAACGATCTTTCGGAAACCACGAATCAGCACTTTGCAAAAGAAGATCTCTTTTTTGTGCACATTTTACATTTCCGAAGGGCTTTTTTCACCCACAATGGTGATTCTAACATAGTGCTTTTCTTTATTCAAGGCAATTCTTTAATTATTTATGTCAAAATGACAAATTTGTGAAAGTCTAACAATGTAAGCGCTTCCGTTTTCAATATTTTCACAGTATGTTCATTTTGCGTTCATATTCTTACATACTAGTTCACAAGCATCTCGTGAAACCGCATAAAATCGATATTTTCTCCCACTTCTACCCATAATTTGTCGGTATTTGTATGGACATCTATGAACATTTGTGAACAAAGTCATTTACAGATAATCCATATTTTGTTCTGATCCATTTAGCACGCTTAGCACGCCAAAAGACACTTTTCCTTGTAATTTTGACCTGCTTATTGTAAAATTGTGACTTGGAGAATGGCACGGAATACACGATCCGATGTGTTTTCGTACCGAAAAAAATCCCCTTGGGAGAAGTTTTTATGCAGGAAGCCAGTTTTACCCGCTTAAATCACAACTATATCGCCGGAATGCGTCCCATCTTACGTAAAAACGCTCTGTATACCGATACCACTGCAAACTATATCACCCCGGCCCAGCCGATGGGTTTCGATCAGGTACAGATCCGTTTTCGTACTTATATAAATAATGTTGACCGTGTCATCCTGGTATCCGGTGCCGAAAAGCTCACCATGGACAAGATCGACCGGGATGAGCTCTTTGACTACTATTCCACCAAGGTACAACTGGAGAACGAACCTTTCTCCTACTATTTTGAAGTACACACCGGCAATATCTCTGTTTTTTTCGACACCAGAGGCGTGGTGCGCACCCCGGAGGAGCATTTCAAATTCCGCATCCTCCCCGGTTTCCAGACGCCTGCCTGGGCGGAAGGTGCCGTGATGTATCAAATCTTTGTGGATCGTTTCTACAATGGTGATTCCACCAACGATGTAGAAAGTGACGAGTACAGTTATATCAATGAACACACCATAAAGGTCAACGACTGGGACAAATATCCCGCCACCATGGGGGTACGCGAGTTTTACGGCGGCGACCTGCAGGGTGTTTTGGATAAGATGAGCTATCTGGAGAAACTGGGTATTGAGGTGATCTACTTCAATCCGCTCTTTGTCTCTCCTTCCAATCATAAATACGATATTCAGGATTATGACTATATCGATCCGCATTTCGGGCGCATCGTAAATGACAGCGGTGAACTGTTAGCCCCCGGTGATCAGGATAATATGCATGCCACCCGTTATATCAACCGCGTGACGAACCCGGAAAACCTGGAAGCCAGCAATGAGCTCTTCGCCAAAGTGGTGGCCGAAGCACACCGCCGCGGCATCCGTGTGATCCTGGACGGCGTATTCAACCACTGCGGCTCCTTTAACAAATGGCTGGACCGGGAGCGTATCTACGAAAATGCAGAAGGCTATGCCAAAGGCGCTTATATAGAAGAAGGCAGTCCATATCACGATTTCTTCTATTTCCACGACCGTCACAAGTGGCCGTACAACGGTTCTTACGACGGCTGGTGGGGACACGATACCCTGCCGAAGCTCAATTATGAAGAATCCAAGGCATTACAGGAATACATCCTGCGCGTAGGGCAGAAATGGGTATCACCGCCTTACAATGCTGACGGCTGGCGTTTGGATGTGGCTGCCGATTTGGGACATTCCACGGAATTTAACCATATCTTCTGGCAGGAATTCCGCAAAGCCGTGAAGGCTGCCAATCCCGAAGCGGTGATCCTGGCCGAGCATTACGGCTCCCCCGCGGCCTGGCTGCAGGGCAACGAATGGGATACCGTCATGAACTATGACGCCTTTATGGAGCCCATCACCTGGTTCCTGACCGGTATGCAAAAGCATTCCGATGATTTCAAGGGAGACCAGCTCAACAATACCGACAATTTCTGGGCAGCTATGATGTATCATAATGCCGATATGACGGTACCGTCAATGTTTACGGCAATGAACGAACTGTCCAACCACGATCATTCCCGTTTCCTGACGCGTACCAACCGCAAGGTAGGACGAACCGCCACGGCCGGTGCCGCTGCCGCAAATGAAGGGGTCAGCCCTGCCGTGATGCGTGAGGCCGTACTCTTCCAGTTTACCTGGGTAGGCTCGCCCACCATTTATTACGGCGACGAGGCAGGTGTATGCGGCTGGACCGATCCGGATAACCGACGCACCTATCCCTGGGGACACGAAGATCAGGAGATGATCGACTTCCACCGCCGGATGATCCGCATTCACCGCAACTGCCACGAGTTTAAACACGGCTCTATCAAAGCACTGGGCAGCGCACGCGGCGTGATCGCTTTCGGACGCTTCGACCGGGAAGGCCAGTCGGCGATCTTCATCAATAATAATGACGGCTCTGTGACACAGGAATTCCAGCTCTGGGAGTTGGGCATCCGCAAAAATGCCACATTGAAGCAGATCATGCTCACGACGGAAGAAGGCTACGATGACAGCGGGGAAGAATACTGGCTGGAAAACGGCCGCATCACCATTACCTTACCGAAACACTCTGCTATGATCCTGCGACATGCCGGGGATGGCGGACTGCATTTCTGAGGGTAATCCAAACAAGATCAGTACCATAGCGGTATTGACATAAACCAAACCAATGAGGAGGTAACTATTTATGAAATCAAAACTGGGTATTCACTGTGGTTTTCTTGCGTGTCTGTGCTTTTTGGTAGGGCAGTTTGCCGGTGCCGTTGCACTGACGATCATGGCGGGCTACATCCTGCTGAAGGAAGAAAATGAATTCCTGCGCTTTTCCGCACTGAAGGCACTGGTGATCGTATTGTTCGTATCCGCTCTGAACTGGATCGTGGACATTCTGCCGAACTGCTGCACCTTTATCGACTGGATCACCAGGATCGTAAATGCAAGCCAGAGCTTCAATAGCAACGAAGTGATCTCCAAGATCAATCAGATCTTTGACTTCATCCTGTGGATCATCGGCTTTGCAAAATCCGCTCTGATGCTGCTGCTTGCTGTAAAGGCTTGCAAGATCCAGACCATCAAGCTGCCGGTAGTTGATGATGTGATCAACAAGTACATCGTAAAAGATTAAGAAACCAAAAAAGAATAGCCGCTCCATTTTTGATCGGAGCGGCTGTTTTTTTTATGCTTTTTTGATAGGTGTTTCTTCACTGTATCCCGCTGATTTCATCACTCTGCGCAGGTCCCCCAAGGCTCCCAGCAGTTGTTTATAGGAATCATAGGCTTTTTCAAAATGCTGCAACGCTTCCTCGCGGTTCCCTTTGGCCGATGCGTTAAAGCAATCCACTGCGTGACGGTGCAAATCATTATGATAATCATAAGTCTGCTTAAATGCCGGAGAAGACGTGATCTTTTTATCGGTCTGCGCCGCCATCCATTTGCCGAGCTTGCACCCCTTCGGGTTATTCACCTGCTCGATCTTCAAATGTTCAAAACCGACCAGATTGTTATACTGTCTCCAGGTAAAGATCAGATGGTCCACTTCAAACACCGTGATCCAGTCCAGTTGTGTCAGCTCCGCGCGGCCTCTCGCCATATCGGAACGCACACCATCCACACGGCGGGAGATCTTGAACAGATGCTCGCCGGTATTGAAGCATTCTGCATCCAGCCGCTCAAATCCTTTGGCTACCGTATTGCCCAGGGCGATAAAATCTTCTGTCAGGGTGGACTGTGTATTGATCTCCCGGAAGATCGCATCGATATCCGTATTCATTTCATCCAGTTTCGATGTCATACGATCCATATTTTTCACGGATTGAGCAACATGCTCAGTCCCTTCCTGCAAGTGTTTCGTTGTATCTTTTACGGAAGCCGCCAGCGTGTCCAGGCTGCCCAGCAATTCATCGATATATTTCACTACCGAATCCGCACAAGCCGTGGTATTGTTGGACAACTCGCCCATCTGCTGTGCCACGATGGCAAAGCCTCGTCCGGCTTCCCCCGCACGGGCCGCCTCAATGGACGCATTCAAAGCCAGCAGGGAGGAATTGTCTGCCAGGTCCTTGATCTGATCGATGATCTTGGTGATATTTGCCGCATTGTCACGGAAGGTGAGCAGTTTGGTATTGATCTCATTTACTTCCGTCGAAGACGCTTCGATGGTGGTAATGCTGTCGGTGATCTCTCCCGCACACTCATGTGTCGTTTTGATCAGGTTATCCGAACTCTTCCGGATATTGGACACTGCATTCTGCACATTGGTAATGGAATGTTCCAGTTCCTCGCCGGAGGAATGGATCTGATTGACCACTTCGGCCTGGGAATTCACTTCCTCGATCATATTTTTGACCACGGAAGAATCACCGATCTCCTTCATGGCATCGTTCATACGCATAACAAACACATTGTTTGCGGTATAATTGCTCCGGATCAGTGCATTAAAGCCTGCCGCCAGTGCCGGATCATGAAAATCCTCTGCCTCTGCCGTCGGCGCTTTTCCGGCGGTAGCTTCCTTCATATATTCCATCAGTTTCTTCAGGTCTTCTTCGTGGGGATTGATCTTGGGCTTGCCAAACATAAGAAATCCTCCTTCGCGACATGTTTTTATGACATTTTCATAAAATTGTTCTTTAAGTATACAATTTCTTTAGGCAATTTGCAAGAGAAACTAGCTATTTTTCCGTTGATTTCTACCTGAACTCCCATGTTTACAAGATCTTCTCCAATTTCAATACCTCAAACCCGTCAGCCTTCCCCTTCAGTTTTATCGTACCGCCCAGAGAAGTGGTTTCAATGCGGTCTCCCAGAGCATCCGCTACCGCACGGCTGATATAGACGGTACCACCCGGGGCATTAGCTTCCAGACGGGCTGCCGTATTGACCGTATCACCGATAGCGGTATAATCCATATGCCGTTCCGCGCCCATATTGCCCACGATGGCCGGCCCAAAATGCACACCCACACCGACGCGCAGTTCCTCACCGATCTCTTCCTTTAATTCGTCCGAGACTCTTGCCGCCCCTTCCACGATCGCTTGTGCAGTGCGGACAGCATTGTACACCGCATCTTCCTGCGGGAGCGGGGCGCCCCAGAATGCCATCATCGCATCACCGACGAATTTATCCAGCGTGCCATTGTATTCTTCCACGCAGCTGCTGGCCATAGTTAAATAATGATTTAAGATATAGACCACCTTTTCGGGATCCAGCCGCTCAGACATAGTCGTAAAGCCACGCACATCCACAAAGAGCACGGCAATATCGCAAAGCTTGCCGCCCAGGGATAAGGTCTCGGTGCCTTCCTTCAGGATCTCCTGTACGATCTCGGGTGCCACATAACGCTCAAAGGTGTGGGTGATCTGCTGCCGCTCCTTCGCCGCATGCACATAATGGATCACTACAGATACACCAAACTGGATCAAAACGCCCACCGGCAGCCACAAAGGATGCAGGATATAGCCAGCATCATACGCCTTGATCGATACCAGAAAGGGCGTACCGGCCAGCACCATGCACAGAACTGCCGACGGAACCACTTTCCAGCGGAAAAATAGGATACCCGCAGCAAAACAAATCAAAAACAGTACCGCATACTGCACCTGCTCATGAAATTCCTGGGGATAATTCTGCGCCAGAAACTGCTGCGCTTCGTTCGCCTGAAATTCCACGCCGTACATCGCTTCTGCACGGTCGATGGGGGTGAAATATGCATCCTGCAGACCGGCTGCGTAAGGTCCGATATAGACGATCTTTCCGGCATAATAGCTGGGCGGAATGCGTCCCTCTACCAGATCCACAAAAGACTGGTCATAATAATCACGGGGTTTGCCGGTGAATGCCACATAGAACTGGCCGCGGCGGTTGGTATGGGGCGGTATGAATTTCTCTCCGCGCTTCTCCATATACATCCGCACTACCTGATAGGCCATGGAATATACTCTCTGCTCCGGCTCAATATACAATAAGCCGTGACGCATGATACCGTCATTGTCGTACATCGCGTTGATATGCCCCTGGGTCGTGACCGCTTTCAGCTCCTCATAGGGTTCTTCATACTGTACGATACGATAGTCATCCCATTCCAGCGATCCGTCCAGCGCCTCATACCAGCCGGAATCGTACGCCGCTGCCGTTGCTGTGACCACACAGCCAAGCTCCTCAGCCGCATGCGCCAGATGCGCATCCGCTTCCTCATCGGTCTTCATGGAATAGAGGGTATCGATGGCCACCACCGCCGGACGCTGCTCCGGGTCAGATGCCAATGCTTCCAACGCACGCGCCATCACATGACGGTCCCAGGTATTGTACGGCCCCAGCTCTGCCAGTGATTTTTCATCAATACCGAAGAGCAGCACTTCGCCGCTCATATACTGCGGCTTCTGGTACAGATGATCCTGCACCCACTGGTCCGGCCAACGCAATATCCCAAGCCACACCAGGATGGTGAAGGCAAGAGCGATCGCAAATGCATATAAGATTGTGCGGATATTGCGCTTCTGCGACTTCAACATTCTCTCTCCATTACCTTTAAATATCAAATTACACTGACCGGAAGTTACTTTCGCCTTCTTTCTATACCGGTCACGGCATGGTAAGTGTGATCACGTCTTCATAGTCTTTTGTCCATACTATCTCACCACTTACCTTCCCGGTAACGGTCAGGCTCACCGGATGCGAGGTACCGGATTCACCGATAACTCTGATATGCCCTATGCCATCCGAGGTAATGTTTGAATCATTATCTTCTGAATAGTATGTATGGTCTGCAAGGTTCACCTCATAATCAACACCACTCTCCATATCGGAAAGCGTAAAATAGATCATCGCTCTGCCATCGCTCATATACTCCGGTGTACCCATCGTCAATGTCGGTCCTGTTTCCGTTTCCGCCTCTGTTACGGTTAACGTACAACTCTCCGTTGTACCACCGCGCGCAGAAACCGTGATCGTTGTGGTCCCCGGCACCACCGCCGTCACCATTCCGGCGGAGTCTACCGTTGCAACCGATGTATTAGTACTGATCCAGATAAGTGAAGCAAAATCACTGTCTACATTCGACGGCTCTACAGATATGTATTCCATTAACGGAACGGTCTGCCCAGCCGGTACAGGACCCACATCCTCCGTAAATGTGATGGATTCGATAGCCTGTCCTACCATAATTGAAACCGTCGCCGTCTTCCCATTCGTCGTAGTAGCCGTCAGTGTAGTTTCACCGGGGCTATGCGCAGTCACTTTACCGCTGCTGTCTACCGTAGCGATGCTCTCATCCGCGATCGAATACGTCAGTGTCTTATCCGTAGCATCCTCCGGAACAAAAAGGATATCGTCTTCGCCAATGGTCCAGAAACTGGTAGACGGGATCTTATCCGGCGCCTTTGTAAAGGAGATCATCTCCACCTCGATCGTATCGGTGACCGTCACTTCACAGGTATCCGACAGACCACTGCCATCCGTAGCAGACGCCGTGATCGTCACAATACCCGCCTGCAATCCAGATACCAGGCCGTCATCACTTACTGTTGCTATCGTACTGTCACTGCTGGTCCATTCCACATATCCGCTGGCGTCTTCCGGTTCTACACTGATGGAGATCCGTTCGTCAACACCCACCTTTACCGTCATGGATGCATCGATCTGCAGACTCGTGATCGTAGGTGTCGATTCATCCTCTACGATCACCTTGCATGCAGCGCTCTTACCGCTGCCATCCGTTGCCGTCGCTGTGATCTTTGCTGCACCTGCGCTCACAGCGGTCACACGGCCGTCCTGATTGACCGTTGCCACGGAACTGTCGCTGGTGGTCCATTCTACATTTTCACTGGACTCTGTCGGGTCCACACTGATGCCGATCGTATAGACCTCTCCCACCGTAAGTTCCACCGAAGACTCCATCGAAATACTCTTGATCATCGGAGTCGGTGTCGGTGTTGCTGTTGCAGTAGGCGTCGGTGTAGCCGTTGCTGTCGGTGTCACGGTTGCCGTCGGCGTTACAGTAGCTCTTGTGGTCGGCGTCGGGGTGCCGGAGGCTGATGCCCTGCTGCCGGTGGGTGCCGGAGTAGCCGTAGGTGTCGGCGTACTTGTCGGCGTCGGGGTCGGTGTCGGAGTTGCACTCGGTGTCGGAGTTGGTGTCAGGCTCGGAGTAGGTGTCGGTGTCTGGGAAGGTGTTCCACTACCGCCGTTGCCATTCCCTCTGCCGGTACCGGTCGGGGTCGGTGTAGCCGTAGATGTAGGCGTAGGTGTTGTCTTAGTGTTGCCATCGCCGTCACCGTCTCCGCCTCCTTCACCTGCTTCGGTCGGGATCGGCGTCGGTGTCTCTTTCGGGCTTGGTGTCGGAGTTTCCGTAGGCTCTTCTGTCGCATCTTCCTCTTCTTCCTCCAGATGCTCGCCCCGTTCCCGGATCTTGTTCTCATCCCAGCCGGTCTCAGCACATGTTTTTTTCAACAGATCTTCGTGCCCCGGCTCCAGCAGGAAACGGATCACCGGTGCCGGGATCTTTTCCTCCGTGATCTCATGCATTTCAAAATCCACGCTGTTTTCCGGCGCTTCGTCATTGTACAGAAATACATAGACCATCTGCCCGGCATGGACTGTTGTTGTCTTTTCTCCATTGGTATACGGATTCTTGCCGACGATCTCTACCTCACCGGTGGTGAGCAGGATGCCGGGCCTTCCATCTCCATTGTCCACAAAAACATAACCGGAGGTACCGCGGATACCTACGATCATGGTCGATGTACGCACCTGAAAAGCTTCGTCATCTTCCAGTTTTTTATTCACTTCAAAGAAAAGGGAACCTTCCTGCAGATTCAGATCCAATTTCTTGCCGTCCTGCAGAAACTCTGCTGCGCTCAGTTCCTGCAGCGTCACGGCTTTGTTATCATCCAGACTGATGGATGCCAGACTGGCAGTTTCCGTCGAAAGTTTGTCACCACTGTTGAGTTTCAGATTATTGATGATCTCTTTGCTCACACCACCCGATTCCAGATGGACGATACCCTCGATGCGCAAGAGACGCATAGTGGTGGCAGACACGCTGTTTTTGTTGCCCGTGAACAAAAGTATTATGACGACCGCAATGACTGCCACCGCCGCCACACAACCGCCGATGATCAAACCTTTCTTCTTGTTCATACTGCCTCCAAACAAACCTGAAAATGCAAATCTTATAACCCGATCACTTCACCGGCCCTGGCCAGAGCCGCATTTTTCCCTTTCAACACCGCTTCCATCTCCCGCAGTTTCACATCCGGATGTCTGGGATCATGATGCACAAACAGCACCCGTTTCGCGCCGCTCTGCTCAAACACCTTCATCCCCTCCGCGATGGTGGAATGTCCGAAGCCCTTCATCCGGCCGTATTCCTCATCCGTATACTGCGCATCATACAGCAGCAGATCCGCATCTTTGGCAAATGCCGCCAGCTCCTGCTGTTTCTCATCCGTATGCTCGTAATCCGTTGCGTACACCAGCGATTTTCCGTTGTGATCCAGCCGGTAGATCGTCGAGCCACCGGGATGATTGGATTCCATCCCCGTCACCTGCACATTCCCAAGCTGCATCGGCAGTTCCAAGTCATGGAAGACCACCTCGCAGGGATACTGTTCCACCCCCACCGGCCACAGCGGCGGCGCCATCAAATGCTCCAGCTGTTCTTTCGCCGAGATCCCGTCTCGCTTCTGCAGATACAGATCGATGCTCTTGTCCGAAAGCAGGATCGGTGACAACGGCAGTCCCAAAATATGATCCATATGCGAATGCGAGATCAGAATCGAGACCTCCGCCATCCCTGTATTTGGTGCGCGCAAAAGCCCGCTGCCTGCATCCAGATAGATTGCCTGTCCATCCGCCTCCACCAGTACGCAGGATGTCGCACCGCCAAATTCACAAAACTCCGGCCCATCCATCGGAATGGAACCGCGTACCCCCAAGATCGTAACCTTCATATCATCAAGTCCTTCTCTCCCCGCCATTAAAACCTCATCCGGCCTTCGGCCACCTTCTCCTTCGGTTTACAGTCCTGCTAAACTCACTCCGTTCGTTAAGCAGGAACTGGTATCCTCAAGGAGAAGGCAGGATGTTGTTGCTAGCCTTCAGATACCACCTTGTTGCGTCCGGTTTCCTTGGCCGTATACAGTCGTCCGTCTGCCACTGCCACATTGTCCTCAATGGATTTTTCCGGATCAAAGGTCGCGCAGCCGAAACTCATAGTCAGATTGATGATATTCCCCTCCGCATCGCAGGGCGAATTCATCAGTTTCACACGCACTTCATCTGCCTTCTTCGCAGCCTGCTCCAGTGTGGTGTCCGGCATCAGCATGATAAATTCCTCACCACCCCAGCGATATACGCCTTCGTTCGGTCCGGCAAAATTCTCGATCAATGCTGAGGTAAACGCCAGCACCGCATCCCCGGCATTGTGGCCATAGGTGTCATTAACTCTTTTGAATTTATCGATATCACAAATAAACATAGAAAGCGGACGGTCACTGTGCAGCACCGCATCGTACTGCCTTGCAAAATCGCCGTAAAAGCCCATACGGTTCTTCAGTCCGGTCAGACGATCATGCAGCGATGCCTCATGGAAAGTCTCTGCTTCCAGGGCGATGCCACAGATGATGGCTGCCATAGACAAAGAGCGCACATCCCGTTCCGCATCAAACCCACCTTCCAGTTTGTTGATGATCTGAAATGCGCCGATATATTCACCATTCACATTCGTTACCGGCATCACCAGGATCGACTTGGTCACATAACCGGTCTTCTTATCTACATTTCGATTAAAATCCGGATCGTTATAAGGATCATTGGTGACGATCACACGCTTTTCACGCAGCGCTTTGCCCACCAGACCGGTATCGTCCGGAATGATGATACGGTCCGTACCTGTTGCAGAGGTCGTCCATAACTGATGTTTTCTCTTTTCCCATTTCCAGAAACTTGCGCGATCCGCGCCTGCCAGCACTTTGCCCAGCTCCGTCAGATAATTGAAGATTTCGGAATGATCTCTGGTACGTGCCGTGGACATCCCCGAATAGATCCTGTCACAGATGTCATATATGTCCGATAATACCTTGCTGTCGTTGTTCTGCTCCTGCATTTTCGCCCCCTTCTCCGGCCCCATGTCCGGTTTGCCAATAATACGATAATATTATCATTTCCACAAAAGTTTTTCAATCAAAACCACGGTTGCGCTTTGCAAAGATTTATGCTATTTTCTAATCTATGGAAAAAGAACAGATCCTACAATCGATACAACAATGCGGCCTTGCAATGAGCGATCCGCAGGCCGGTCAGTTCCTGCTCTACAACGATCTGTTGCTGGAGTGGAATAGCTTTATGAACCTGACGGCCATCACCGAACCGGAGGAAGTGCTGGAAAAACACTTTGCAGACAGTCTACTGCCGGTGATCATGACGGATTGCAAGGCTACGGAAGGCATCCGCAGCGGCAAGTCCCTCACCCTGATCGACATTGGGACCGGTGCCGGTTTCCCGGGCATTCCCTTAAAGATCGCCTTCCCGGAACTGCAGGTCACACTGCTGGATTCCCTGAACAAACGGGTGAAATTCCTGAACGAAGTGATCGACCGTCTGGGACTAAAGGGTATTACCGCGATCCACGGACGAGCGGAAGATTTTGCAAAAGCGGGACAATTGCGTGAGACCTTTGACTATGCCGTTTCCCGTGCCGTGGCCAACATGTCCACACTTTCCGAATACTGCCTGCCCTATGTAAAAGTGGGCGGTCATTTCATTGCCTACAAAGCATCCGGCTTTACCAATGCGGAAAAAGACGGTTCTGAGATGGATCACGCTACTAAGGCCATCAAGGTACTGGGGGGCACCGTGGAGCAGGTTGTGGAATATACTCTGCCGGCCTCCGGCGATCCCAGATGCCTGGCTGTCATCAAAAAAACAGCCCCTACGCCGAAGAAGTATCCCCGCAAAGCAGGGCTTCCGGCGAAGGAGCCGCTATAGTTCTTAATTAACCACTTATTACATCTGATGTTTGACGATCTGGTACTCATCTCCCTGCTGGAAAAACGGACATCCGCTCGTCTTTCCGGTCAGGAAACGGTACATATCATCTTCGTCCAGTCCGGCATCACATTCGTAATTGTCGTACTCTTCATCATATTCATAATGCATACATAATTCGCAGGGATCGTTCATGTTTTTTATCCTTGTTTGTTTTCTTTCTTGCGCACCATCTCGTGACGGGTACCGGTGTGGCGGTCTTCCTGTCTGGTGAGTGCAAAGCTGTTCTCATCCAGGAACTGATCGGCCTGGCCTTTCTCGGATGCCACCATAGCTGCTTTTGCGGAACTCAGGGACACGAAACCTCCGATGAGACCAGCCACAAGTGCTCCGACGATGGTACCTACTCCAAAACCGTCCATTGCGAAATACAAAATTGCCAGTGCAATGGCAGCAACGATCAATGCCGAAGTCAGGAACACTTTCGTACACTTACCCTGGTCGATGGGCAGATCACCTACCACCTTGCCGCTCTGTCCGTTCATCGCGAAACTGTAGACCTGGCCGTTCCACTGTGTCGAGAGCATCCATACCGGCAGCATACAATAGCGCACGCGTCCGTCATGGATATTGATGTTTTCCGCAGTGGCATTTACCGAGGAGTATCCCTTTACGGTATCGCGGATCTTCTGTTTTGCGGTGGTACGGATACGGTAATCCACACGCTCCTTTACCGCATTGGCATCTTCATCGTATTTGTTTGCCACATAACCGGACATATACGCCGGGTTGTAATCCGTGATCTTGGAATAGTCATACGGCTCTAAGGAATCCATATAGGCGTCCTTCATCTCTTTGGAACCGTCCGCCGGTACCTTTTCGAAACGCATCTTGGCACTTCTGCTCACGGCGAAATCCTGGATCTCTTTCCAGACTTCGTCACCCTTGTCATACTGGCGCTCTTTCGTCGCACGGTAGAAGCAGTCGCCTTCGGTATCACAGTCAAAGAGCCAGAACGGTACATACAGACCGTTGATATTGTCGATACGGTTCTTGTCAATGAAACTGTCCGGGATGAGTTTCTTACCCTTATAGAAATTCTGCAAAGCTTCCTGGGCTTTTGCTTTATCTACTGCAAAGGGGATGATACCGTCCGGCAGGTTAATACCCTCGAAGGTGTCCTTGATGACCAGCGGATTGCCGCAATACGGACACTCGGTAGCACCTGTCGTTTCTTCCGCCACCAGTACCGCCGCACAAGTATTGCAGACATATTCCTTCATGCCTGCGCCGTCCATCTTCTGCGCCGCGTTCTGCTGCCAGTCCGTTACCTCTTCTTTTACCTGGGTATCCTGAGAAAATTCCGACATGTCAAACTGGCTATCGCAGTATTCGCAGGCCATCTTGTTCAGATCCCCGCGAAACGCCAAAGGCCCGCCGCAATTCGGACATTTATAATCATGAAAACCGTTCTCTGCCATACTCCCATACCCCCGTTGTCTTTAGATTTTTGGGCTTTCGCCACTAAAGTTTAATATAGCAAATCTGCTATGTTTTTGCAAGAAAAAGCCTTCCCCAAACGGAGAAGGCTTAAGGAAATCTATGCTCTGTTTTTTATGCTTTCTTTACCAGCAGAGACTCACCGGTCATCTCCTTGGGCTGCGGCAGATCCATGATCTGGAGCAGGGTCGGAGCGATGTCGCACAGACGGCCGCCTTCACGCAGGGTGTAGGACGGATCGTAGTTGTACAGAATGAACGGAACCGGGTTGGTGGTGTGCGCAGTGTGCGGAGCACCGGTCTCATAGTTCACCATCTGCTCGCAGTTACCGTGGTCTGCACAGATGAACAGTACGCCGTCCATCTGCTTCACCGCTTCTACGGCTGCGCCAACACACTGGTCGATACGCTCTACTGCCTTTACTGCCGCTTCCAGTACACCGGTGTGGCCTACCATATCCGGGTTTGCAAAGTTGATGATGACCACATCATACTTGCCGGAGGTGATCATAGCATCCAGTTTCTCGCTGACTTCCGGTGCGCTCATTTCCGGCTTCAGGTCATAGGTAGCAACTGCCGGAGAGTTTACCAGGATGCGGTCTTCGTCTTTGTTCGGCTCTTCAATACCGCCGTTGAAGAAGAAGGTTACATGTGCATATTTCTCGGTCTCAGCGATTCTCAGCTGCTTTAAGCCGTTGTTTGCCAGATACTCACCCAGAGTATTCTTGATCTCTTCCTTCTTGAAAGCTACGAACTTGTTCGGGATGGTCTCGTCATAATCCTTGAAGCATACATAGGTAAGCGGCATATAGCCGTTTGCACGCTTCAGATACTTGATGCACTTGGTATCTGCTGCATCACCTGCCTGTGCTGCAATGTCCTCATCGGTAAAGCAGAATGCCTTGGTGATCTCTCTTGCGCGGTCCGGACGGAAGTTGAAGAAGATCACGGAATCGTTGGGCTTCACAACGGAGAGCGGCTTGCCTGCTTCATCGGTGATCACGGTCGGCAGAACGAATTCGTCCGTTACGCCGTCATCATAGGATGCCTGCATTGCAGCGATCGGATCGGTTGCAACCACGCCCTTGCCCAGTACCAGGCTGTCGTATGCCTTCTGGATACGATCCCAGTTGTTATCACGGTCCATAGCATAATAACGGCCGGACAGGGAAGCTACCTTACCTACGCCGATCTCGTTTGCCTTGTCTACCAGTTCCTGCAGATAATCCTTACCGGATGCCGGCGGGGTATCACGGCCGTCAAAGAACGGATGGATGAAGACTTTCTCCAGACCTTCGCGCTTGCACAGCTCCAAGATCGCATACAGATGCGTGTTGTGGCTGTGTACACCGCCATCGGAGAGCAGGCCCCAAATGTGCAGGTCAGAATCATTCTTCTTGCAGTTTTCGATGGCACGCAGCAGCTCCTCATTCTTAAAGAACACGCCATCTTCGATATACTTGGTGATAAGGGTCAGGTCCTGATAGATGATGCGGCCGGAGCCGATGTTCATATGTCCTACCTCAGAGTTGCCCATCTGGCCGTCCGGCAGACCTACTGCCAGACCGGATGCGTAGCCCTTCACGAATGGGCATTCCGCTTCCAGCTTGTCCATAACCGGGGTATTTGCGATCGCGATGGCATTTGCCTCTGCATTGTCAGACAGACCGTAACCATCCAGCACCATTAAAACAACAGGTTTTTGCTTCATGATTGTTTCTCCTTTATAAAATAGGTTATTCGTTCAAACCGGACACGCCGGCAAGTTTCACAACATTTCGATTATATAACAAGCCGCTTTATTTCGCAACAAAACGATTTTGCTCCGCATCATAGGTATAGCCGATGGAAGCAAGCTTCTCCGTAAGCTCCGCCTCATTCAGGCCATTGGACGCAGCAAAGTCCGCCAAAGAAGAATAATTATCGCGCAGCTGGGTATTCACATAGCTTAAAAGCATAACCGGATCTTTCGGGATCATAAGAATCTCCTTTCCGAAATCTATTCGTTAGACATCTCTAACATTTTAGCTCTACAGGTGGCAAATTGCAATTCATGAAAGATACGAAAATGCATCTTTACAAGCCGAAATCTTTGTGCTATTTTATTTGCATTGTTTCTGGAAATTTCTGAGGCAGATCGCCACATTTTTTCCAAGAAATTGTAGTTGCGAGCATATGTAAGACAAATTATAATGAAAGGAGAAAGTTTTGGAATTTGTTTACAGCACATTTTGGTTAAGTCCTGCAGAATACGCTAAAATATATAGCGAAATCAACACAGACTATAGTAAATATGAAGGGAAAAGATTGGCCGTTCATATGTCTTATGGTATCGATGACAAACCATACTGGTACTATTTTGAGAACCGCGGTTATGATGATTATAACATTTATATGCGCGTTAGAGTGTGAGGTGAAAACATGGAAGAATTATTATATCGATTGAATAGAGTTGATGACACCTATTATGACTTTGTATCTGCAATGGCGCGATATGCCGAAAAAAAACCGGAACGTTTGAATAAACTGCTGTCCTTTATGAAGAATAATCCGGCAGCAAAATCTTCGGATATTATTGAATTTGTTTCTAACCAAGAAGATTTTTTTGAAGATGCCGCTTATATGAGTGCCGGCTAAAGGGAGCCATCACAGCTCCCCCGCCTCTTCCATCTGCCGCACTATAAACTCACGAAACCGGGGCAGTTTTAAGGAGATCACTCCCCGCTTGGAGACATCGATCACTCCTTTTTCTTTTAACCGTGCACGGGGAACCGACCACTCGCTATGAGAAGTCTTCGTCAACTCCAGCAATTCCGTCGCATCCATAGTTTCTTTTTTCATAATGAATTTCAGATACCACTGATCCTTCGGCGCCAACTCGCTCCAGATCTTTTTATAGACCTTATCTGCCAATACTTCATCAAAGACAGCCAGTGTTTCCTCCGACAGATCTTTCTCTTTGCTATCCCACATATATTTCCCGAGAGCCTGATAAGCATACGCATACCCTTTGGTAATGAAAGCC
>JAFXQR010000102.1 GCA_017526985.1 Lachnospiraceae bacterium | reverse complement strand
TCGCGCTTTTGGAAGATAATGTTGCACTGCAGGAATTTTATCTTTCAAAAGATATGACGGAAAAACTCTTCGATCTGGACAATCAGTTTCATAAGAGCATATATGAGATCGCAAAAAAAGATATCATATATGAGATCCATTCGACACTGATGATCCATTTTGACCGGGTTCGTAACTTATCGGTAGAGGCAGCAAAGGATTTTAAGGTGGTTGGGGATCACCGGGCGATGCTGGAGGCTATCCGCGCAAGGGATATGAAGACTGCGGCAGAGCTGGTGGAAAAACATCTGAATCGATATCCGATCGATGAGAAGGATATCAGAAGTAAATGGCCTGAGTATTTTAAGGCGTAAGGAGGTTAAAGTGGCAAGAGCGAGAAAACAAGAGGTACAAAAAGAAAAGAAACCACTCACAAAAGAGGAGTTATGGATTTATGTAAAACGGTATTGGCAGCTGTATCTTCTGTTGCTGGCACCTATGCTGTATTTCCTTATTTTCAAATACAGCCCGATGTACTATGTACTGATCGCATTTAAGAAATACAGTATCGTACAGTCTGTGGCAGAAATGCCCTGGGCTAAGAACCACGGCTTTGAGTATTTCCTGAAAGCATTCAAGAACAAAGACTTTATCAACGCACTGCGTAATACGATCTTCCTGAACCTGCTGGATATTATTGTAGGTTTCCCGGTTCCGATCATCTTTGCACTTCTGCTGAACGAACTGCGACTGAAGTTCTTTAAGAAGACCGTACAGACGGTAGCATATATGCCGCACTTCCTTTCCTGGGTTATCATCTACGGTTTGGCATTGCAGGTATTTTCACCGAACACCGGTCTGATCAATATGGTGATCGAGAAGCTGGGAGGGGAGACGATCCACTTCCTGGATGATCCGAACAACTGGGTGAAGACCTATATCGGTCTGGGTATCTGGCAGTCCTTCGGTTGGAACTCCATCATTTATCTGGCGGCGATCTCCGGTATTTCTCCGGAACTGTATGAAGCGGCTTCCGTGGATGGCGCGAACCGCTTCCAGAAGATGTGGCACATCACACTTCCGGGCATCCGTCCTACCATCGTCGTACTGTTGATCCTGGCTCTTGGTAATGTCCTGGGATCCGGCTTCGACAGACCGTATGTATTGCAGAATAACCTGGTTATGAAGAATGCGGAAGTTATCTCGACATTCGTTTACAAATACGGTATTAAGGGACTGCAGTTCTCACTTACCACAGCGGTTGGTCTGTTCCAGTCCATCGCAAATGTATTCTTCCTGTTGCTTGCAAACTGGTTCTCCCGTAAGATGGGCGAGCGCGGAATTATGTAGGAGGTAGTCTGAGAATGAAAGTTGAAATGCAAAATCCGACAGTTAATGTCAGCCGATGAAAAACGAAAATAGGGGACTGGGTGATCGTAGTCATCTGTGTACTTATTATGATCATCTGCCTGTTGCCGATGGTAAACCTATTGGCAAGATCCTTGTCCTCCAACGAGTATCTGATTCGCCATGAAGTATATCTGTGGCCGAAGGGATTTAATACATCCGCATATACCACAGTATTTAAAGATCCGAAGTATTTGAGATCTTTCGGATGGACAGCGTTCCTGACCTTTGTATGCACCTTCTTGAGTCTTCTGATGAGTACATTGTGTGCATATCCGCTGATCTTCAGCCAGTTGAAGGGCAGAAAGATCTTCAATGTGATCATTACGATCACCATGTTCTTTAACGCAGGTACGATCCCGAACTACTTGCTGATGCAGAACCTGAAGCTTTTGGACAACCCGCTGGTACTCATCGTTCCGGGCTGCCTGAGCGTATACAATATGATCATTCTGCGAAGCTTCTTCTACGGTATTCCGGATTCTTTGAGAGAAGCAGCAGAGATCGATGGCGCAAGCTACTGGACCATCCTTTGGAATGTGTACATTCCGTTGTCCAAGCCGGTGCTGGCTACTCTGGCTCTGTTCTACGCAGTAGGTCGTTGGAATGGTTACTCTGACGCACTTATGTTTATGAAGAAAGAGCAGTTTTATCCGCTGCAGCTGTTGATCTACAACATTCTGCAGAATGTAAACCAGATCGAAGTGACCACCCAGGAAGGTTTCTCTACTCCGGGTCTTCAGGAATCGATCCGTGCAGCAGTCGTTATGTTCTCTACCGTACCGATCCTCTGCATTTATCCGTTCCTGCAGAAGTACTTCATTCAGTGTGTAACGATCGGTGCAGTAAAAGAATAATTTGTTAATAAAATATGAACATATTGTTAATGGGTTGCAAATTTTTTGTGAATGAACTATAATGATTTTGTCGGCAATGGTGCCGCAAAATATAAACCAATTTACTTACGAAATGAAAAGTAAGAAGGAGGAACAAAGATGAAGAACAGAGTTTTGTCATTGCTTTTGACAGGAACCATGGTTGTTTCTTTGGCTGCTTGTGATGGCGGCAACGGAAACGGCGGTGGCCAGGCAGGCGGTGGAAACGAGGGCGGTGGTAATGCTGAACCTACTCAGGAAGTTACCCAGGAGACTTTCACCGGAACTGCTGATGAGATCGAGGGTGGTAGCAGTTCCGAACTGACCGATGGTAAGTTTGCTGAGACCAGACACATCACCGTTGAGATCTATGACCGTGGTAACGATGGCGGTTCTGATCCGACCAACAACATGTACACCGATTACATCAAAAAGGGTATGTTGGAAGATCACAATGTTGAGGTTGAGTTTGTTAAGGTCCCGCGTTGGACTGAGACCGATGAGATCAACAACCTGCTGGCAGCCGGCACAGCTCCGGATATCTGCCTGACCTATTCTTACCCGACCATTCAGACCTATGCTGACATGGGTGGTGTTATCGATCTGCAGGATCTGGTAGTAGATAACAAGAATGATCTCCCGCATCTGTGGGATTGGCTGGGCCAGACCAACATGTACTGGGACAAGAGCGTACAGGATGGTACTCTGTGGGCACTCGAAGGTAAGAGAGCAAACAACAACCGAATCGTAACCTTCATCCGTAAGGACTGGTTGGATACCCTTGGTTTGGAAGAGCCGACTACCAGAGAAGAGTTCTACAACTGCATGGTAGCATTCCGTGACAACGCAGATACTCTGCTTGGTAAAGATGCAAAGCAGATGGTTCCGTTCTCCGTATCTTCGGATGTAGGCTGGAGAGCAGCTCTGCTGATCGAATCCTTTATGGATCCGGATGTAACTGATAAGGAACTGTACACCCTGGGCTTCGATGACAGAAAGCTGACCCAGAACGGTACCAAGGAAGCAATCCAGTTGCTGAATCAGTGGTACAATGAAGATCTGATGTGGAAAGATTTTGCAATCGCTGAGTCTAACACAGAAGATGATATGATGAAGGCTGGTTATGTTGGTGCATTCATGCACAACTGGGATTATCCTTTCCGTAATGGTGAGGACTCCATCAACGCAAACCTTCAGAGAAACGTTGGTCCGGATGCGAAGTTTGTAGCAATCGATTGCTGGGAAAACTCCAAGGGTGAGTATGTGAAGTATTGCGATTCCACCGCTGGTGACCGTAAGATCTTCTTCCCGACCACCAATGATGAGCCGCTGGCATCTCTGCTGTATCTGGATTGGATCTCTGATCCGGAACATATTGAGTACCTGCAGGTTGGTGATGAAGGCGTGACTCATGAGAAGACCGCTGACGGAGCTTACACCTTTATGCCGGCAACCGGTGATGCAATCATGAACTCCGGTCAGAACATCGATATGACCATCACCTGCAACGGTCTGCATCTGTCTACTGATGAGCTGACACTGGCATCCTTGGCAAACAACTATCCTCCGTGCGATCCGGAAGATGTTGCAAAGGCTAACGAAGTAGCTTGCAACGGTAAGAAGCCTACCAAGAACGCAAAGATCACTTCCATCGAAGCTGAGACCGGTATGGGCGAAGCTCTGAACGGTAAGAGAGATATCATCTATGATACCTGCATGAGCTGCAAGCCGGAAGAGTTTGAAGCGAACTGGGAAGAGCTGATGGCTGATTATCTCAGCTCCGGCGGTCAGGATATCATCGACGAGCGTACCGAGAAATGGGAAGCTCAGTACGGCGACAAGGTAAACCTTGACTGATCGTAATCGAATGATTTGAAGCAGTAGAGTAATTTAGGATGACGCTCCGCGAAAGCGGGGCGTCATTTTGAAAGAAGAGGAAAGCGTTTTCCCGGCTTGGGATTTCTGAATGGAGGGTGTAATGGCTGGATTTGAACTGACCAAAGATAAGAAGGTAGCGTTTGTCTGTGAAAAGGAATGTATGTCCGGCATCGTAAAGATTGCCCGTTTTGTAGAAAAGGATTTTGAACTGGTATTTGGAAAGAAACCGGAGGAGATCACGGCAGAAAATGGAAACATGCCGGCTTTTTCGGGATTGAAGATCGTATTTGGTATTGTTGGAAAGAGTCCGCTCGTTGATGGACTTGTGAAAGATGGGAAGATCAACGTATCCGACATAGTCGGAAAACGTGAAGTATATGGTATATTTGCACCGGCAGAAGATATGCTGGTGATCGCAGGTAGTGATAAGAGAGGAACCATCTATGGTCTGTTCCGTATTTCAGAAGAGATCGGCGTTTCTCCTTTTGTGAACTGGTCTAATCTGAAACCGGAACGCAAAGAGAGCGTGGTTCTTGGAGAAGATGTATTTACAATTTCTAAGGAACCTTCTGTGGAATATCGTGGTTTCTTCATCAATGATGAATGGCCGGCGTTTGGTACCTGGTGTAATAAACATTTCGGCGGTTTTACTGCTAAAATGTATGAAGGTGTATTTGAATTGTTGCTTCGTCTGAAAGGAAATTACTTATGGCCGGCTATGTGGTCTTCATGTTTTGCGGAAGACGGACCGGGACTGGCCAGTGCGGAATTGGCGGACGAAATGGGGGTGGTGATGGGCTTATCGCATCATGAACCCTGCCTGCGTCATGGCGAAGAATACAAACATGTGCGTGGCAAAGATTCTATCTATGGCGATGCATGGAATTTCCATGCGAATACCGAGGGCATCACCCGTTTCTGGAGAGACGGTCTGAAGCGTAATGGTCATCTGGAGAATGTGATCACCGTGGGTATGCGTGGAGAGTGTGATTCCACGATCCTGGGAAAGGACGCAACTCTGGCAGATAATATCAATTTGCTGCGTGATGTGCTGCGTGCTCAGGAGAAGCTGATCAAAGAAGAAGTGAATGAGGATCTTTCGAAAGTCCCCAGAATGATCGCGCTGTATAAAGAAGTGGAAGCGTTCTATTATGGTGATAAAGATACTGCAGGACTTCGGGAAGGTTGTCCGGAGTTGGAGGATGTGATCCTGATGCTCTGCGAGGACAACCAGGGCTATCTGCGCAGTCTTCCGGATGAGCAGATGCGCAAGCATCCGGGTGGCTTCGGTATGTATTATCACTTTGACTATCACGGAGATCCGGTATCCTATGAGTGGATCAATTCTACACATCTGCCGGAGGTATGGCAACAGATGACCACGGCATACGAGCATGGCGTACAAAGGCTGTGGATCGTGAATGTCGGTGATCTGGGGCTTCAGGAACTGCCGCTGTCCTATTTCCTGAACTTGGCTTATGACTACGACAAGTGGGGCAAATGCGGTCCGCAGTCGGCAAGAGAGTATCTGGCTCTGTGGACAAAGAAGCAGTTTGGTCATGTGTTCAGTGAAGAAGAGCAGAAGACGCTGACGGATATCGTCTTTAGGGCGGAACACATCATTCACAATCGCCGGCCGGAGCATATGCGTGACAGCATTTATCATCCGATCGCGGATTATGAAGCAGAGCGTCTGCTGCAGGAGATCAGTGAGATTACCACAGCATATACAAAACTGGAAAAGAAACTGAGCGGCAGCACGGCGTCTGCGTTGTACGAACTGATCGGCTACAGTCTTCTGGGCGGTATGAATCTGGTAAAGATGTGGATCACCTGCGGACGCAATCATTACTTTGCGTCTCTGGGCGCAGTAGTAGCAAATGATTATGCGGATCAGACACGCGAGTGCCTGCGTATGGATGAGGAACTCAAAGAAAAGCTGCAGAAGCTGGAGATGTGGAAATGGGACGGCTTTGGCGAGGCTCCGCACATCGGCTTTAAGCAGTGGAATATGGAAGAATCTGCCAATCCGGTATTGCATTCCGTGATCCCTGTGAAATATCAGGCAATGACCGGAGGTCTTTTGGGGGATGCAGTAAGCACCCAGGGATGTGACTGGAGCGGTAAGAAGCTGCAGCTCAAGACTTATCGTTTGGAAGATGCCAAGCAGGCGGAAGCAGGATTCTTTGTAGCTACCTGCGGCGATAAGAGAGTGGCTTATACCATAGAGACAACTGCGGAATGGCTGCAGTGTGATCAAAACAGCGGTGAACTATCATTGCAGGATCCTTATCACGAGATCAAGCTCACGGTTTTGAAAGAAAAAGCCAACGGAGAAGCAAGCGTATGGGTAAGATATCCGTATGGTAAGATCGAGATCAAAGTGCAGGCACCGGCCGGGGCACCGGATGGAAAAGTGTTCCTGGAGCGGAACGGTAGGATCGTGATGGATGCGGCACATTTTGCGGACAAACATGATACCGAAGCAGCAAAACTCTATGTTGTTCCGGAACTGGGACGCAGAGAAGACGGTGTGGCACTGTATCCTGCTACGGCTCGTATCGAAAAGGCAGAAGAAGCACCCTATGCGGAATATGTTTTTGAGACTTCATCGGACGGAGCTTACGAAGTAAAATTCCAGATGTTGCCGACCAATACCTATCGTCAGGCAGTACCGGTGGATATAGCCTATTCACTGGATGACGGTGAGATCCGAAAGGTAAACACCATCGCTGCTACCCGTGTACCGGGTGGAACCTATGACTGGGCGATCGGTGTGCTGGAACACCAGCGGACGGTTTCCGATAAATGTGAACTGAAAGCTGGAAAACATACCCTGCGTTATTATGGTACGGATCCGGAAAATGTTGCGGAGAGGATACTGATCCTTCGTGCAGATCAGAATAAGGGAATGCCGTTTATGCGTCAGGATCCGGGCAAATCCTATCTGGGACCGGATGAGAGCATGAAAAGTGAGTAAACATTAATTTACATACAGCGAAGAGAAAGGAGAAAGGAAACCATGAAAATGAGTTTTCGGTGGTATGCCAGCGGCAACGATACGATCAGCCTGGCACAGATCAAGCAGATTCCCGGTGTGGAAGAGATCGTATGGGCGCTGCATGAAAAGATGCCCGGAGAGATCTGGGAGATCGATGAGATCCAGAAAGTAAAGGATGAACTGGATCAGTACGGATTTGGTATGGAAGTCGTAGAATCGGTAAATGTTCACGACGATATCAAAACAGCAGGACCGGGAAGAGATCAGTATATTGAAAATTATATCCAGACCATTCGCAATCTGTCGAAGTTTGGGGTAAAGGTGATCTGCTATAACTTTATGCCGATCTTTGACTGGACCAGAACCGACTTGTTTCATCCGCTTCCGGACGGTTCCACAGCTTTGTTCTATGAGAAATCCAAGATCAAGCAGGATCCGAAGGAAATGGCGGATTATATCTTAAAAGAGTGCGAAGGCTTTACCATGCCGGGCTGGGAACCGGAACGTCTTGCAAAGCTGGAAGAGCTGTTTGCTATGTATGCACCGGTTGATAAAGAGACTTTGTGGGAGAATCTGAAATATTTCCTGACCAAGCTGATGCCGGTTTGCCATGAGTGCGGTATCAAAATGGCGATCCATCCGGATGATCCGCCATGGGATATCTTCGGTCTGCCGCGTCTGATCGTAGACGAAGCCAGTGTGGAAAGATTCCTGACTATGGTAGACGATCCTTACAACTGCTTAACGCTCTGCACCGGATCCTTAGGCTCCAATCCGAACAATACGGTTGCCGAGATCGTAAAGAAGCATGCGGACCGTGTGGCATTTGCACACATCCGTAACGTGAAGCATTATGAAAACGGTGACTTCAGTGAAGTATCTCACAGAGACTGCGACGGTGACGTAG
>JAFXQR010000101.1 GCA_017526985.1 Lachnospiraceae bacterium | reverse complement strand
TCTGCCCTGCGACTTCAGCGGGCATTTCGTGGATGATTTTAAGGCGGAGAGCTGGCAGACCATGTACAACTTCCTGGAAGAGTGCGGCTACAAGGTAAGCAAAAGGGAATGGGCGATCGTGGGCGGTACCAGTGACCTGTACGAGAAGGACGAAGAGGAGGATGACTGATGGATAGCAGAACGATATCGGAGAAGTATGCGAAGATCGGAAAGTATCTGATCGAGAATGTCGGAGAACTGAGCCATCTGGAAGGCGAAAACATCATTTATCTGTCCAGCACCCACGCCAAGAAAGCAAACCGCAAGAAGGTGCTGGGGCAGTGCGAGAAGGTGGCTGATAAGAATAAGTGGGCGATCCCCTGCGACTTTACGATCACGCTTTTTGAGCCGAATCTGGAAGGCCTGTCGATGGAGCAGATCGTATTAGTGATCTGGCACGAACTGCTCCACGTGGGCGTGGATGATGATAACAAATGGATCGAGCCACATGACCTGAACGATTTCAAGACGATCATCGAAAAGTTTGGAGTGAAGTGGTCGGTACCGGGAACGATGATCAATGATGAGGTGGTGCTCATGGCAGCGGCGGAAGGCAGAGCGGAATGAAGTCCATCCTGCAGGATAAGAAAAGCGGGTGCTGTTATATCTGCGAACACTGGCGAGGCGACGACAGTATAAAAAGGGGTCTGGAAGAGCACCATATCTTCTACGGTCCCAATCGTCGCTTGTCGGAACGGTACGGCCTGAAGGTGATGCTCTGCCGGTACCACCATCAGGGCGATATCCATGGGGCGCATGATGCGATCCACAACAATCCGGACAGGACGAATGACCAGCGATTGAAGGCGATCGCGCAGCATGCCTGGGAGAAGCGCTTTGCAAAGGCTCCGGCAGGGACGGAAAAAGCGCATGAAGAGTTCCGGGCGGTCTTCGGGAAAAATTATCTATAGGAGAACAAAAAATGGCAACGAATTATTATCAGAGGTATCTGGCGGAAGGCAGATGTACAAAATGCGGAGGATATCTGCCGGAAGGATACAGGTACAAAGAGTGCGATTGCTGCAGGGAACACAAGAAAGTGCTGAGAAAGAGAAAGAAGGCAGAAGCGGATGCAAGAAAAGAAGCAGGGAAAAAGGCGGCCAAAAAACCTGGCTATACTTTGGACGAACTATCCCGTATGGCGAGAGAACGGGGAATCAGCTACGGGCAGCTCGTATGCGAGCTGGATGGAAGCAGATCGTGAATTGAAAAGAACAAGATGCCCGGTATGCGATGCGAAACACTACTGGACAAGACCGGATCGTAAGGAACTCCATGAAAAGGGGGAGCTTCGGATCAACTGCCAGTGTGGAGAGCATTACTGGGTAGTGATCAATAAGAACGGAAGAGGAACGCACATCCGGGCGAACAGGAGGGAAGAATGAGCGAATGGATAAAGTGTGACAAATGCAACAAAATTACCCAAGCTGATAGCAGCGGAGATAAACGCTATAAAATCGGGGTAGATGGTTTTGATGGATATTCAGTATTTCATCTGTGTGAATGGTGTTTAAGGTCATTTTATTTAGATTTCTTAGGGTGGGAATGGAATGATAACGAAAGTCAGTATGTGCCACAGGAAAGTGAGGTGAAGCATGAGTGACAAGCAAAAATTAGAAAAAATCCGGCAGACTATAGATGATCTCGACAAAGAGGTGTCTGACAAAGAAGTAACAAGGGATTATTGGGAAGGCTTTTGCAAGGTGCTTAATGCAGTTGAGGCAGTGCTGAATGAAAACTCTGATTGATTATCTCGGATCGGAAATACAATACAATGATAAGCATGGAAAATTCAAAAGCAAAAATCTCACATCAGTTATGTTTTATGAGTTGTGGGATATATGTTGCACAGTGAATCGTGGTTATGCACAAGATACTATATCGAAAGATGTAGCCGATATTTGCAAGAAATACGGGTTGTCAGTTCGAGAAGAAGGTGTTGGATGGCGAGTAAGGAGGGACAATGATAAAAGTACAATGTGACAGATGCAAGAGAGAGATAGAGCCCAATGGGGACATCGGATACATGTCGTGGTGTTTTAAGAAGGGAGTGGACGGAGATCTGGGGGAGAACATCCTGGAGGGGCAGCACTTCTGCGAACGGTGCATGGATCGGATCATGTACATCATCTGTAATTTTGATAATGAAGAAAAGGAAGAGAAGATTCGGAACGAAAAGCCGGAGAAAAAGCCGTATGAGAAGCCGGAGATCATCGAAGTGAAGAAAAGGAACACAGGCTGCCGGCTGGATGGTTTGATCAAACGAAAGATCCTCGAATTAAGTGAGGAAGGAAAGAACGCGAAAGAGATCGCGGAAGAAATGAAGATGGATTATAAGCAAGTGAAGAACTGCATATATTACGAAAGAAAGAAGGCGGGCGGATGATGTATTGTGCAGGAGCGGAGCCGGCCGGGATCGACTGGAGCGAGTTGGAGGAGCGGAGAGAGCATCGGAAGGCGATCGTAAGAAAAAGCCAGCGGAAACGCAGAGCAGAGGCTGTGGCAAACGGCCTCTGCTGTCAGTGCTGTCGGGGCGTACCGGCACCGGGGCGCAAGAGCTGTCCGAAGTGCCTGGAACAGGCACGGGATAGGATGAAGAGAAAGCGGATTTCTTCTATATAATGCAGTCGAATTGAATAGCCGGGGGCGCAGGCCTTTCAAAGTGCTATATAAGTATATTAAAGTTAGGGACAGAGTGGATGGCGTACAGAGAGTGGATCTATAGATCTTCATGGGGAATTGAACATGTGTATCAATACAAGGGCACATGGGGAGGGAAGCATGAAAAGAGGGCTGACCATGAGAAGGCTACCAGGGAGCAGATCAAAAGACAGAACCAGAGGAACAAAGAGAACCGGGTGAGGAGAACCATCCAGCTCAACTTCCGCCCGGGGGATCTGTGGCTGACACTCAAATACCCAAAAGGGACACGCAAACCGATGGATGAGGTGATAGAAGACTTCCGGAGATTCACAGACAGGATGAGGAAACTGTACAAGAAGCAGGGGATCGCGTTCAAGTACATGTACCGGATCGAGATCGGAAAGCGCGGGGGCATCCATGTGCATATCGTAATGAACCGGCTGGATGACCAGAGGGCCGATCTGATCATCTCGGATGCTTGGACAAGAGCAAGGGGGATGACACCGATCGAGGATATGCTGTTGGATGGTCTGTGTCCTGCGGATGGTCTTGCGCATCTGGATCACGTGCGGGCAGTGGGCAATGGCAAGGAGCTGGCGGAGTATCTGGTGAAAGAGCAGCCGGACACGCTGGAGGATGGGACGAAGCTGTCAAGGGATGAGATCAAAGCAACCTGCAGGTATGGGAGCAGTCGCAACCTTGACCGGCCGGTGCCGGAGGTAAAGACATACAATCACTGGACACTCCGCAGATTGATCGAGCTGGGAGCAGAGGGACTGAATACTCAGCCGAACCGCTACCGGACAGAAGGATATTCAGTGGACAAAGACACCTGGGTGCATGGGATCAATCCGTATACCGGGTTGTCTTATTTGTGTTACTTTGAGATACCGACAGGGAGGAGAAAGATAGATGGCAAGAAGGAGTAAGAAGACGGGAAAGTGGGCAATCGGTACGCACGCATTTTATGCGGCACTCCATTTTGCGTACCAGTACAATGACTGGAAAAAAGAATTGTCCGGATTGACAGACACATCAAAAGCAATACAGTACAGCGATATGCCAAAGGGCAACATCAATCCGGATCCTACCGGGGATCTGGTGGAGCGCAGAGAATCGCTGGTGCGGAATGTGGATTTGGTAGAGCAGTGTGCTAAGGAAGCAGACGGGGAACTGTATCAGTGGATTATGTGGGGAGTAACGAACGAGGATGTGACATTTAATACCATGAAGGTGCTGAAAGGGATCCCGTGCGAGCGTGATACTTACTACGACCGCCGGAGGAAGTTTTACTACCTGCTGAGTAAAAGACTGGGGTGGTGAAAAAAGTTCCGCACTCACGGGGCGTATTTGTGTGTTAAAGTGATAGTGTCGGAAGATGTGGAAAGAGATTTCCAAACGACAAACTGATTTTTCCCTTTCGTGGACGTAGGAGATGCAAATGCGTTTTCTGCGTCCATTGTTTTATAAAACAACACCCTGGTATAAGACCAGGTAGTTACAGGACATAGTACTGGTCAAGAGACTATACTGTACTGGAATTATATATAAGGGCGGCAGCAGTTGTGCAGGAGAATTGAAAGCAAAAAAGAATGAAACGAAACAACAGACCGGATCACGACGGGCCACAGCGTCAGGAGTTCGAGCGGAACAAAAAGAAGATATTTATGTCACGCAGAACTTGCGGAATCTGCGGGGGTGAGGTGGACTTTTCCATCCCCTACCCAGAGCCGATGTCTGCCTGCATTGATCACATTATTCCAGTCAGCAAAGGCGGACATCCAAGTGACCTGCAAAACTTGCAACTGGCCCACAGAAAATGTAACCGGGAGAAGTCGGACAGAGTCAACTTCAAAGCAAGGCAGAATGTAGCGAAAGAAGAAACAATAACGAATCGGAACTTGCCGCAGTCCAGGAATTGGACAGCGTACCGTTCGGAATAGTAAAGCGAAAAGAGAAAGACCGGCAGGGATAAGGAGCAAAGATCAGTATGCGGATGGATCGGTCAGGCCGCGCAAGGGTGGGGGTAGGCCTCCCCCGGGTACCGCCGGCGGACTTCCCCCGCCCCACTGTACATATTTCTCGCTGAAATCAGAGGATTGAAAAAATGGCAGCATACAAGGGTATCGAATACCTGCGACGCAAGCAGCGGCAGAGGCAGGAACGAGTCAAAACCAGATATAAATACTACGAGATGAAGATGAAACGCATGGATCCGGCGTCGATCATCCCGCCGGAGATGCGAGAGGCGTACAACTCCGTTCTGGGATGGTGCACGAAAGCGGTGGACTGTTTGGCGGACAGGTTGCATTTTCTGGGGATAGAAGAGGATGGCGATATCCTGATGATGAATGATGTATTTCGGGTGAATAATCCGGATATTTTGTTTGATAATGCAATCTTATCGGCGCTGATCGGGTCATGTAGTTTCATGTATATCATACCGCAGGGGGCGGAGCAGAATCCGAGGATCCAGGTGATTGACGGTCGCAACGCAACAGGGCAGATTGATCAGACAACCGGGCTACTGACGGAAGGTTATGCGGTTTTAGAACGGGATGATGACAACGAAACAGTGTTGATCGATGCGTATTTCACGGCCGGGAAGATCGAGATCTGGGAAAAAGGAGCCAAAAATCCAAAGATCGTGAGAAATAAGGCGAAATATCCGCTTTTGGTGCCGGTGATCCACCGGCCGGATGCGGCTAGACCGTTCGGACACAGCAGGATCACAAGAGCCTGCATGAACCTTCAGGACAAGGCACGGCACACAATGACAAGAGCGGATGTGGCAGCAGAGTTCGGAACAATCCCGCAAAAGTATGTGATTGGTCTTGATGAAGATGCGGAACGATTTGAAAACTGGAAGCAGACCGCCTCGACAATGATGGACTTCCGAACCGGCGAAACCGGCGAGAAAGTAAGTGTAGGGCAGTTTGCGCAGATCAGCATGGAACCGCATCTAAACCAGCTGAAAATGTATGTATCAGCATTTTCGGGCGAAACCGGAATGACAATGGATGATCTGGGCTTTCCTTCTGAAAATCCGGCCAGCTCAGAGGCGATAAAGGCTGCACACGAAACACTGAGACTGGCGGCCAGAAAAGCGCAGCGCAATTTTGGTACCGGATTTCTGAATGCTGGTTATCTGGCGGCGTGTGTGCGTGACGGTGAACAGTACGATAGGGAAGTACTGGCAGACGCGAGAGCAAAATGGGCACCGATCTTCGAGCCGGATCTGACGGCAATCTCGCTGATCGGTGACGGCATCCAGAAACTTGCGCAGGCGGCTCCGGGATATATCGGATGGGACAACCTGCAGGGATTGACGGGAATTGAAAAGAGCAGGGATCCGTTTTGAGGTAGAGAATATTGGATGAATCCACGGAAGAACTGAAAGCGAATATGGAAAAAGCCTTTGCGCAGAGAGTAGAGGCAGATCGGGAGCTGACAGCTCTTGCTGAGCATCTGAACGGCGGAAAGGGCACCTATGCAACAGCGGAGGATTACGCCTACAGAGCCGGAAATGTCCTTTCAGGTGTGTTTCGGGATAATATCAAAGCGGAAACGCTGGAAAATGGTGTTTTCACAAAAGAATTTGTGGAAGGAACTATAATTCCGCTGCTGAAAGATGATCACAGGATCGTATCATCTATGGCAGCAGTCGCCCAGGAAAATGTCAATACGGCAGCAGGCGCGCATATCCAAGCGCAGAAAACGGATTTTAACCAGGACAGGGCGGACGGCTTTGCGAAAAAGATGGACGGAAAGACGATGGAGGAAGCGGGCTGGATGCTCGGATCGCCGGTATCAAACTTTTCACAGTCTGTTGTGGATGAGACGATGCAGAAAAACGGCGAAGTGCTGGCAAAAGCCGGGAAAGCAGCAACGATCAAACGCGAAGCGGAGGCGAAATGCTGTGATTGGTGCCTGTCGAAAGCCGGATCCTATGACGCGACGAACCGCGAAGCCTATCAGCGTCATCGTGAGTGCCGGTGCGTGATCGAGATGCATCTGGGCGGAAGTATAAAGCACCAAACGGACTGGAAGCATAATGCCTGGGAAGAACGGAAGGCGAGGATACAGGAAAAAGTCGAGGAGAAAGAAGCGCAGTTACTTGATCGCAGAAATCTAAATGCGGTTAAGATGGACGGACAGGCAGTAGCAGCTGCGGCGGTGCCGAGTAAAATGAGGCAATATGTGCCAGATCCAGAAACGAGAAGAAAGATCATACAAGAGGGAATAAATGAAGAAAAGGCAATATTTGCAGAAAGGGGGACTTTACTGAGTAGAGTTGCATACAATCTACCGGAAAAGGACGGTTACTATACTGTTGTTTGCCATGGGAAACCATATTATGTTGAATTTAAAGGAAAAAAAATTGATCCGGACACGCTTTGCGCCATAATAGCACAAAGAAAAGATTACAAAAAAGGTACTGACATTCGGCTAATTTCGTGTTATGCTGGAACTAAGGAAGACGGTGTTGCAAGGTATGTTGCAGACAAATTAGGTGTAAATGTACTTGCAGCGGACAAAAAGGCAATTATATCTAAAGCGCTTTCGGGAGGATGGGATGTGTACTCGGGAAGCAAAGAAGGAAAGCACGATGGAGATATGCTTATCTTTGAACCAAATGGAGGAGTGAGAAATGCAGAGAGTAATTGATGGATTGACAATTTTCGAAAAAAATCCGTCGGGGTTTAAGACGGAAAAGTATGCTCCCGAAATCAAAGATATGCTTCTGAGGTATATGCGGTCTATTGAACCTAATAGCATTGCTGGTTACGTTGATGATTGCAAAATCATGAAAGAGACGCGAATAGAATGTGCGGGATACGAAGATGGGGATTATTGCTGGAACGAACAAGATATTTATCACATAGAAAAGTATGATGCAGCGGTAAAGCCGGAATTTATAGAGCATGTAAAAAAGAAAAGCGCTTAAGAAAGAGCATCGGATCCCCGGTGCTTTTTTGATGAAAGGGGAAAGGAATGAAAGCGATTATTGAAAGGGAAATCGGCGAAGGCGAGAAGATCATTGACCATTTTCTTGAAGACACGAAAGATTTAACGACCGAAGAATTGACAAAATTATCACTGGCAATGTCGGCTGAGATTAAAGTTCTGGAAGATAAAAGGCGTCTGTTCGAAAGCCTGGTGGATTATAGGCGACGAACAGACGACATAGAATCAGTCATCAAGCACCGAAATATTCATAGCGGTAATGCTTGACGAGTCCTTGCTGGATGAAAACTCAATGCTGTCTGCGTAGGACAAGATAGACATAAGCGCTTCAGTTGTATCTGAATTGGGATGGCGATCGCAATTCGGGCATTGAAATTTACGCCGGCTTTGAGTGAAGTTGTCAACCTCATATCTACGCCCGCAGGCAAAAGTGATTTTCATAATAATACGCATGGATGATATCTCCTTTCTACAGATTCGAATGCGGCCAGGCACTCAGTAGAAAGGATTATATCATAAAGCCAAAGAGAGAGGAATATGGACGAAAAGCGGATCGGACGGCAGACGCCCACCCAGTCCGTAACACTGCCGTATACAGTGACGGAAGGTGCGGCAGCAGTCAAATTATACAACTCAACAGGAAACAAAGCGCAGGAGTGGCAGGAGCTGCTCCTTTTTGATATCCTGGGAAAGCGCGACGACGGTCTGTGGACGCATACAAAGTTTGGTTTTGCGGTCCCCAGACGAAACGGAAAGAATGAAGTGGTGGCGATGCGCGAACTATACGCTATGCAGAAAGGGGAAACAGTTCTGCATACAGCGCACCGGACTTCCACCAGCCACAGCGCATGGGAACGGTTGGAAAACCTGCTCTATGCAGCGGGGATCGAACATAAATCGACCAAACAGTTTGGGCTTGAAACCATCACGGTAGAGGGTGGCGGAAGAGCCTTTTTTCGTACCAGATCCTCAAAAGGCGGTCTGGGAGAAGGCTTTGATCTGCTGGTGATCGATGAGGCACAGGAATATACGGACGATCAGGAGAGTGCCCTGAAGTATGTCGTTACGGCAAGCAAGAATCCGCAGACGATCTTCTGCGGAACACCGCCGACGGCGGTAAGCGCCGGAACTGTGTTCCAGTATATGCGAGAAGATGCGCTGGCCGGGAAGCGTGAAAACACCGGCTGGGCAGAATGGTCCGTGGATCATTTGTCAGATCCGAACGATGTAGATCTGTGGTATGAGACAAACCCGTCTCTGGGAACCATATTCACGGAGCGTTCCGTGCGGGATGAAGTCGGAAGCGACAACATAGACTTCAACATCCAGCGCCTTGGCTTATGGCTGAAATACAACCAAAAATCCGAGATCAGCAGAAGGGAGTGGGACGAACTTCAGGTAACGAAGCTGCCGGAGATTACCGGAAAACTCCATATCGGTATCAAGTATGGAAAGGATGGCCGAAACGTGGCAATGTCGCTGGCTGTGGCAACCACGGATGGCAGGATCTTCGTAGAGTGCCGGGATTGCAGGCCGGTCAAAGACGGAACAGACTGGATGACTGCATTCATAAGAGCATCAGATATCAAGCGCGTGCTGATCGACGGGGCCAATGGCCAAACAATACTGCAGAAAGCAATGGCAGATGCAGGAATTAAGAAAGCACCGATCCTTTTGAAGGTGCCGCAGGTAGTGACGGCGAATGCGACATTCGAGCAGGGATTATTTGCGAAGCGCCTGTGTCACGCAGGGCAGCCGTCACTGGCATGGTCCGTATCCAACTGTACAAAGCGCGCGATTGGGAGCAATGGGGGATTCGGCTACGCATCCACCAGGGATGATATTGATATTGCGATCATGGATTCCATGATATATGCGTACTGGTCGTGTAACGCATACGCAAACAAGAAAAAACAAAAAATATATTCTGTATAGCGAAGGCTATTTCAGATAAACCGTCACTGCCGGATATAGCAGGCATCACGTCACTGCATGGTTAAGCAGGAAAGGAGCAAAAATGGATTTAGAAACACCTATCACAACATCGGAACAGCTGGACAGTATCGTTAGTGAGCGTACCAACAGCATCGTGCAGGCCAGATTGGAACGGGAAGCAAAGAAGTACGCATCCTATACATCTCCGGAAGACCTGAAGGCGATGAAAGAAAAGTACGACAAACAGATCGGTGATCTGAACGGCGCATTATCGACGGCGAATGAAAAGGCAGCGAAATACGACGCTGATATCGCCGAAAGGGATGCAAAGATCAAGGGCTACGAGACCGCCTCGGTAAAAACGCGAATTGCCCATGAGTTGGGATTACCCTACGAAATGCATTCCCGGCTGAACGGGGAGACGGAGGATGAGATCAGGAAGGACGCTGAAGCGCTGGCGAAACTCTTTGAAGCATCGAATAATCCGGCTCCGATGGCCAGCGCGGAAACGAAAGTGAAGGAAACAGATTCAAAAACAGCAGCATACAAAGAGATGCTGCGGCAGATGAAAGGAGAGTAAATTATGCCTACACCGAGTATTATCAACAGAAGTTCCATGAGCGGGCGATTCACGCCGGAGCTGGTAAATACGCTCATCGACAGAGTAAAGGGAGCATCCGCACTTGCGCAGCTGTCTCAGCAGACACCGATTCCGTTCAATGGTATGAAGGAATATACCTTCAATATGGACAATGAAGTGGATCTGGTGGCAGAGAGCGGAGCAAAGAGCCGTGGCGGAGTAAGCTTTGAGCCGATCACCATTGTGCCGTACAAGGTGGAATATGGTGCAAGAATGTCCCAGGAGTTCCTGATGGCAACCGAGGATGAGCAGATCGATTTCCTGGCGAAGTTTGCAGAAGGGTTTGCAAGGAAAGTAGCTAAAGGTATCGACCTGATGGCAATCCACGGCGTAAACCCGAGAACGGGAACCGCTTCCGATCTGATCGGAAATAACTGCTTTGATAAGGCAGTAAGCCAGATTGTAACCGTAAACTCTTCCACGACTGCTACGGTAGACGCACAGATGGAAACCGCGATCGGACTGGTACAGGCAAGCGATGAGGATGTGACCGGCGCAGCAATTTCTCCGTATTTCCGTTCCGAGCTGGCAAAAATGACCTATGGTGATGGACAGAAGATGTATCCGGACCTGGCGTGGGGAAGCGCTCCGGGACAGATCAACGGACTTCCGACGCAGGTGAGCAGTAATGTTCCGGCGTGCCCGAAGGTAGAGGATGTCACCGTAGTTACTACAGACGATTCTACCAAGACCACCACGGATCATGTGCTCGTTGGCAACTTCAGTGATTACTTTAAGTGGGGATATGCGAGAGAGATCCCGCTGAAAGTGATCGAGTACGGCGACCCGGACAACAGCGGACGCGACCTGCAGGGATACAATGAAATCTATGTGCGTTCCGAGATCTTTGTAGGCTGGGGTATCCTGGTACCGAATGCATTTGCGATGATCCGGAAAGAAGTAGTGGAGGCTAAGGCATGAGAAGATATCAGAATGTGAACGGCTTGATCGTGCAGACTGATAAAGATCTCAAATGGGACGGCTGGCGGGAGGTTACTTCCGCCGGACCGGCTTCAGGATCTGCAGATAGCAGGCCGGAAGAAAAAACGGAAGTTGCACCGGTGCAACAGACGGATGAGATTGAAGAGCCGCAGGACAACAGTCTGGCAGATGATGACGATTCCGATCTGGAAGTGCCGGAGGAACCGAAGAGGGGCAAAAGAAAATGAACTACGCAACGATTGATGATATGACAACGCTGTGGCGTGCGATGACAGCAGAAGAACAGGACAGAGCGACGGCGCTGATCCCGATCGTGTGCTCATCCCTTCGCGTGGAAGCGAAGAAGGTGGGAAAGGATCTGGATGCGATGGTGACAGCAGATGAAGACCTTGCGCAGGTGGCGAAATCGGTAACGGTGGATGTAACGGCAAGGGCGCTGATGACATCAACGGATTCGGAACCGATGACGCAGATGACGGAATCAGCGAACGGCTACTCTATGAGTGGAAGCTATCTGGTGCCGGGCGGCGGTTTGTTTATCAAAAAATCGGAGCTGGCAAGGCTGGGACTCAAACGGCAAAGGTACGGAGCATTAGAGATTTATGGGCTTGATCAAAGGCATCACAATACAGCTGAATGAAGCGGACGGTACCGAGTATGCGGTAGACAATGCGCTGGTAATGGTTGCAGGACAGAAGCAGGATCCGCAGGCAGGATGGGATATGGGCAGTCTGCTTGCGGATTATACGATCAGCATACCAAAGGACGATACGCATAACTGGAAAGGAGCACGGGCGGTATTTTTTGGGGAGACCTGGGAGATCATAGCAGTGTCGGGAATGACTATCCCACACTTAACGCCGTTATCCTGGAACAGAAGGGCGTATGTAGTCCGGGAAATGTCGGATAGTATCACACTGCGGACACTGCGCGGCAGAACCAAGGGCGATCATAATATCTACGCAGACGACTACAAGGAAGTGGATGTATCGGCACTTCTGAATCCGAATACAGTAGCGGGTGTTTATAATGCGAACCGTGACGGGAGACTGTATGCCAGGCGTGTACTGGTAAGGCAGGAAGACTTCAACGGAGCAGGTACGGAAACAAAAGAGCCAAAGCTGTGTATTGCAGATGGTGTCGAATATACCATAGACAGTTATGAGCGTATCGGTGATGTGGTGATGCTGCTGAATCTGATACGGGAGGTGTGATATGGCGAAGTTCAATCTGAATATGCCGGATGATCTGTTGAAAGGTGCGGCAGCAGCAGTAAGCCCGGAGAATATGCAAAGGGCGATCGACAGCGCAACTCCGATTCTGGAGAGATCGATGCAGAAGGAAGTGCAGGGAGCTGTAAGACACAGCGGAGGATCGGATCTTGTGAAATCCATCCGGGCAAACAAAGCGAAGAAAGCAAAGAACGGAGCCTATATTGCGACAGTATACCCGCACGGGAAGAGTAAAGCACCGAGATATCCGAACGGCAGCAGAAAAGACCGTATTCCGCCGGTAAGTAATGCGATGAAAGCAGCAATATTGAATTACGGCAAGAGGGGACAACCGGCTAGGCCGTGGCTTACAAAGGCTGTGAACAATGTACGGACGCAGGTAGAGGAACAGTTGGAAAAAGCATTTGAGGAAAAGCTGGATGATAACGGATAAGTTGGCAGGACTGGAAACACTGACAGGGCTTCCGGTGGAAGAAAACGATTATGGAGGCGATGAACAGGAGTATGTCGTCTGGGATGTCGCCGATGAACGCGGCGGGCTGTTTGGGGATGATCGGGCACAGATGCTCGAAACGAACCTGCAGATGCGCGTGCGATTACAGAAAGAAACGGACTACTATCCGATCAAAGAGCAGATCCGGAAATACCTGGAAGAAGAAGGATTCTATGGTATTTCATTCGAGAACTATTGTGAAAAAGAGAGCGGAAACATATTCCGTTATCTTATTTTTGAGTTTAACTATGCAGAACTGAAAGGAGAATGAGATGAGCAGAAAAAAAGGTGCAAAAGCGTACAACTTCGGTCTGTCCAAACCGATCATCGCACTGTATTCATTTACCACGGCAGCGGGGCAGACACCGGCATCGGTAACATATTCCAATGCGTTCCAGTGCGGTGAAGCAATGAACATCACTATAACCCCGAACTATGCATCGGGCGAGCTTTACGGTGATAACAAGAAGCAGGATGAGGTGAGCGAGTTCAAGGACGCATCCGTAAGCGTCGGATCCACAACGATGCCGCTGATCGCATACAATGTGCTGTATGGTCATACGATCAGCACCACCGGGGACGCAGAGCAGACGGATAAAACGAGTGATGTATCCAATTATGTGGGATATGGCTTCTCCATCAAGAACTCTGACGGTAGCTATGACGCATGCTTCCTTCCGAAGATGCGTTTTTCTGAAGGCGCAGAGAACTTCCAGACAAAGAACGATGGCATCAACTATGTTACCCCGGCAATGGATGGATCCGCGATCGCGTGGGATCTGGACGATACCTGGAGAAAGAAAGCATACGGCTTTTCTTCGGAAGCGGAGGCGATCGACTGGGTATGCGACCAGATGGGTATCGACAATACATTTACCGGCGACAGCCTGACGGTGAGCGTGGATGCAGATATCGATATCACGGCAGATCTGGATGGTGTATATGTAGATGACCTGCAGTACGGCATCGAAGTGGGTGGCAGCGCGATCAGTGGCGTGCTGAAGTATGTGACCGGATACGAAGGATACAGCGAGACGGTTTCCGAACAGTCCGGAAACTATATTGCGCTTCACGTATCCGCAAGCAGTGGGGCTACGGTTTCGGTAGTACAGGATGGAACAACCAAGACACCGGATGCGACCACAGGATATGCGGTGCTTCGCATTACGGACAAGACAAAGGCTCTGACGGTAACAGCTACCAAGAGCGGAAAGACCAAGACCAAGACTTTCGATCTGTCGGGGCTTACTCTGAGGAGCAATACCTGATACGAACGGAACAAGCGTGGCGGCGGGATAACACCTGCCGCCATTTTTAAAAGGGGAAAATCATATGGCGAATGATATCAAATACGAAGTCGTGGAGGACTTCGGGATTTTTGGTTACAAGGGACATGGGGCCAAGGCATTACGCTTGCGGCTGATATCCTGGAACGGTGGCGAACCGAGATATGATCTGCGTCCGTGGTCGATAGGAGCGGACGGACGGGAAAGTCCCAATAAGGGCTTTACGGTGGACCAGAAGGAAGATTTGGAAACATTACGGGATCTGATAGATATGATATTGGAAAGTGGGGAAAATCAGGATGAAAAGAGAGATTCAGACAATTGAGACAGTGGATGGTGGACAGCTTCCGTACATCTGCACATGCAATGTGCTGGCGAAGATGCAGAAGGAGCATGAGAGTATTGATGCATTCTATCTGAAGATGATCGGAAGAAAGGTTGTTGTAGATGAAGACGGATACGAGAAAAAAAATGAAGAAGGAAAGCGCATAACAAAACCTTGCGAGCCGGACGTCGCAACGGCCAATGAATTCCTGACGGCGATGGTGAATGAGGCGCTGGAGATGCAGGGGCAGAAAGAACGTTATAGCGTGCAGGAAGTGGTGAGAAAAACAGATCTTCCGGTGTTTATGCGCATAGGACTTCTTATCAGCGCTTTCAATGATTGCTTCAACCTTGGAAAAGAGGACGACGAAGAAAAAAACGAGAACCCGGCCGGAGGGGAAGATAGTCATTGATTTCGATTATATGGAATTTATGGCCACCACAAGGCTGGGATTCACACGGGAAGAATTCGGGCACGCGTCGATCGGCGAATGCGTGCGGAAGTTAAGGATATACAAAGTGATCTTCAATCTGGAAAAATACGGAGATTACGATACGGAAGATCACGATCAGCTGGATAGTTTGAGGGATTTCTGATGAAGACAATCGGTGCAAATATCGTACTGGACGGCGAACAGGCCTATAGAGAAGCATTAAAAAATATAGCAAGCGATCAGAAAAAACTGTCGAGCGAGATGCAGTTGACAGCGGCACAGTTTTCCGGGCAGCAGAACTCTCTCGAAACATTGCAGAAAAAGTATGCAACGCTCGGCGATATGGTCGAGAAGCAGAAGGATAAGATCAGTGTCTATGCATCTGCCTTGGATTCGGCCAAGGAAGCGCAGAAGGCAGCAGCTGAGAATGTAGACAAGTACGAGAAGGAACTTGCGGAAGCAAGAAAAGAACTGGATAACCTGAAAAATAGTTCTGACGCTACAGATGAAGCCATCGCAGCGCAGGCGGAGGAAGTGAATCGTCTGGAGAATGCCTGGAAAGAGGCAAGCGACGAACTGCAGAAATCCGATCGGGATATTAACTACTGGCAGACCAGTCTGAACAGTGCGGAAGCGGATCTGATCGGACTGGAAAAGGAACTGGATAAAACCGGGAACTATCTGGAAGAAGCAAAGACCTCCACGGATCACAGTGCAAAATCGATCGATGAATTTGGTAATGAAATCGAGGATACGGAAAAGAAAACCAGTATCTTTGGAGAAACACTGAAATCAGCGCTGGCATCAGAGGCAATCATCGGAGCAGTAAAGGCGGTAACGGGCGAGATCAAAAAGATGGCGGATGAAGCCATCAATGTAGGTTCCTCTTTTGAAGCCGCAATGTCACAGGTGGCTGCAACAATGGGCATGAGCGTTGCGGATATCGAGGGCGGTTCCGAAGCATATCAGCTGTTGGCAGAATCTGCAAAACAATGCGGTGCGACTACAAAATACAGCGCATCCGAAGCGGCGGAGGCTTTGAATTATCTGGCGCTGGCCGGATATGATGCGGAAAAGTCGGCCGCAACATTGCCGAAGGTATTGAACCTTGCTGCAGCAGGCGGACTGGATCTGGCTACGGCATCCGATATGGTTACGGACGCCATGGCGGCTCTGAATATGCAGACATCCGAACTGGATAAGTATATTGATGAGATGGCCGTGACCTCACAGAAGTCAAATACGAGCGTGCGTCAGCTGGGTGAGGCAACACTGGTAGCAGCCGGCGCGGTATCATCCACGAACACAGATCTGGAAACGATGAACGCAGAACTGGGCGTGCTGGCCAATAACGGTATCAAGGGATCTGAAGGCGGTACGCATCTGCGTAACGTATTGCTGTCTCTGGCAGCGCCGACAGATAATGCAGCGGTAGCGCTGCATAACCTTCGTGTTGAAACGGAAGACGCGGCAACAGGAGATATGCGCAATCTGTCAGATATCCTATATGACCTGAATGCCGCAATGGAGCAAATGGGGAGCGCGGAAAGAACGCGTACGATTTCCACGATCTTCAACAAGACGGATATTGCGGCGGTCAACGCATTGCTGAAAGGGACTTCCGGTGAATTCGATTACCTGAAAAGACAGATTGAATTGTCAGAAGGTGCAGCCAAAGACATGGCCGACACGATGAACAACAATCTAACCGGAAAGATCACTATACTGAAGTCTGCTCTGGAAGGATTGGGAATTTCGGCATACGAGGTCTTTGATGAAAATCTGAAGGATGGCGTGGATGCAGCAACGGAAGCTGTAGGAAAACTGGATGACAGCATAAAGAATGGCGAGCTCGGCACATCCCTGGCAAGTTTTTCGGATGCAGTCAGTGAACTGATGGATAAGTCGATCGATGCGGCTATGGATGCGTTGCCGAAACTGATCGATAGCCTGACATTTGTGATCAACCATCTGGAAGAGATCGGAGCAATCGCGGCGGGTGTAGGAACGGCATTCTTGACGTTTAAGGCAGCCACAACAGCAACAGAAGTACTTAATGCTGCCATTGCATTATTACCTCCGAATCTGACTGCGGCAGAGGCGGCGCAGGCGGGACTGAATGCAGTGCAGGCCATATCTCCAATGGGAGCCGTAGCGGCTGCAGCAGGGCTCCTTGTGACGGGGCTGACGCTGCTGTTTGATAAAACAGGGAACTACACGCCGAAGGTTGCGGAATTGAATGATGAGCAGAAGGCTCTTGTGGATTCCATGACAAAGGTGAATAAAGCTGTGGAGGACAGCAGAGATACCTTTGCGAAGAACGAGAGCACTATGCAGGGCACGCGGCAGCAGGCGAATGATCTTATCGCAAAGCTGCGCGAGCTCGAACCGGTAGCAAAGAACGACGAAGCAAAGATGTCGGAGTTGCAGAAAACGGTGGATCAGTTGAATACGATCATGCCGGATCTGAAACTTTCCGTGAATGGCGTTACCGGTGAACTGAACATGTCCGTGGATGCTGTGGAAAGGTACACGGATGCGCTTCTGTATCAGGCGGAGGTTGAAGCATACCAGGGGCGGATCAGCGAGATCCTGCAGGAGCAGATCGATCTGAAAAATGAGCTGATCGAAAGAGAAAATGCCTATATTGAAGCTCAGGCACGTGTAGATGAAGCGTTTGCACAGCGTAATGAAGCGGTAGAGGCATACAATGAGGCATTGGTTAATCTGCAGAATGATGTGGAAGGCTCCAGCACTATGGAGGTGGAGGCACTTCGGCAGGCGGCAGAAGCAGCGCAGGAACATACCGAGCAGGTGGCCCTGAACGAATCACAGATCATCGGCGGATATAAAGAGCTGGAAGGTCAACTGGAAAGTCTTGACGGAGAATATGCTACTTACAAAGAACTTTTGGCAGACACCAGCGGTTACGACGAAGCTGTGGCAGCGCTGGACGAAATGCGCACGGAAACTTTGTATTACAAAGACACCGCATACGAGGTGAGCGGATCTGTTGCAGGATATCTGGAGAATCTTGGCGAGGCGTATTATAAAGCATATGGTGAAGCAGCGGACTCTATTGATAAGCAGATCGGATTGTTTGATGAACTGAATACAAAGTCGAGCATGACTGTTGATCAGATGGTATCCAGCTTGGAAGGCCAGACGAAATCCATGGATCAGTATGTCCAGGACCTGAATAAAGCATCCGATCTGGTACATCAAGGCCTTATGGAAGAGGGGATGCTTGGTGATATACAGGAGCTGGGGATATCCGGAGCGGGCTATCTTCATGAATTGGTTGAAGCGGCTGAAAATGACACAGACAAGTTCAATGAAGTCATGAAAGCCTGGGAAGAGAACTGGGAAATGCGCGATACTATGGCAAAGACCATGGCGGATGTGCAGACAGGATACAGTGCAGCCTGGGAAGAGATCATTGGGGAAACGGAAGACAGTACAGAAGAGATCACAGGTGATCTGGAAGATGCCGGAGAGGACTGGGCGGATACAACAGAAGAGGCAATGGGCGAAGTTGTCAAGGTGATTGAAGATAAGAGCATTGACACAACAGAAGCAGCTGCAGATCTGGCGGAAGATACCGTGGACGAGATAGAAAACGGAATGGGTTACGATGTGATGCACAGGATCGGGACCAACGCCGGAGATGGCCTGGCAGACGGTCTATTATCCAAAAAGTCAGCAGTTGAAAAGGCGGCAGAAGCAATAGCATCGGCAGCGGCAAATGCGACAAAGAAGATACTGGACATTAATTCACCGTCAAAAGTCTTTGAATATTATGGTGAAATGAGCGGCGAAGGCTATGCGGTCGGTATGGAGGACTCCCTTCCACGTATTGAGCAAGCCATAGGTGAAATGAAACCGCAAGAAAGTTCCTTTACAGAAACAGGAGCATCCGCTGGCAGCTTTATCAATCAGCCGACGATCAATGTATATCCTTCTGAAGGACAAGATGAAATGGCAATTGCGGAAGAAGTAATGAAACAAATGGACGATGATTATGCCAGAAAGGAAGCACAATGGCGATAGAGTATTTTGTGTTTGGTGGCCAGGACAGTCGAAACTACAGTATATATATAAGCGGTTCAGGTGTATTTGGAGCTCCGGAGAGGGATGGTAGCAAGGTCAGCATTCCTGGCAGAAATGGCGAGATGTTCCTGGATAATGGAAGGTACAAGAATATTGAGATAAAGTACCCCGCGTTTATCAAGGATAATTTTGCAAACAACATTAAAGGCTTCCGCAATAAAATTGCAGCACAAAAAGGATACCAGCGACTGGAAGACAGTTATCATACGGACGAATTCCGTATTGCAAGGTATAAAGGCGCTGTCAAAACAAAGCCGGTACTGCGGGGGCTGGACAAGCAGACATTTGATATTATTTTTGACTGCAAGCCGCAGAGATTCCTGAAAACCGGCGAAACGGCGGTGGAGTACACGGCAAGTGGAACAATCACAAATCCGACAGAGATGACGGCGCTGCCGCTGATCAGAGTGATCGGTACCGGGACGCTGACAATAGGTGGTGTCGCGATTACGATCACGACCAACACGGACTATATCGATATCGACTGCGAGACACAGGAAGCGTATTACGGAAGCACCAATATGAACAGCTGCATACAGTTGACAAATGGGCTGTTTCCGAGCCTGGCAGCAGGATCAAACACTGTTGATATTGGGACATTAACGAAGGCAACGATCACTCCGAGATGGTGGATATTATAGAATGATACCGATTCTTTTTGATAAAACCGAAACGACATTTACGAGCAATGGTATAGGCCGCCTGTCCGATGCAATTTCCTGCATCGTGACAGAAGAACGCAACGGTCAATACGAGCTCAAAATGGTCTATCCGATCACGGGAGTACATTACGCAGAATTGGCGCATTCAAGGATCATCTTTGGACAGCCGGCGGAGGATGAAGACAATCAGGCTTTCAGAATTTATAAGATTACGAAGCCGGCGAACGGCAGAGTGACTGTTTTGGCGCAACACATATCGTATCAGCTGACGAGCATCCCGGTATCACCGTTTGACGCGGATAGTGCGGCAGATGCAGTGGATGGGCTGACAGATAATGCAGCAACAGCCTGCCCGTTCACGATCGATACAGATATTGTATCATCGACGCCGTTCAAGCTGGAGACACCGGAGAGCATCAGATCAGCAATCGGAGGGATGGAAGGGAGCCTGCTGGATCTTTACGGCGGAGAGTTGGAATGGGATATGTACGAGGTGCATCTGCATTCTGCGCGCGGCCAGAACAGAGGAAAGATCATCAATTACGGGAAGAATATCACGGACATAAAACAGGAAGAATCCATCGACAAGGTGATCACAGGTATCTATCCGTTTTATTCCGGCGATGAATATGTTGAACTGACGGAGAAGGTCCTGACTGTACAGACTACAGAGGTATATCCGTATCAGCGCATTCAGTCTCTGGACATGACCAAGTATTTCGGTGATGTACCGAGCGAGTCGGAATTGCGGGAGCGTGCGCAGGAATACTTGACCAAGAACACTCTGGGAGTGCCGAGGCTGACCATCAAAGCGGCATTTATCGATGATGAAAACCATGTGCCGGTAAATCTGTGCGATACGGTTACGATATATTATGCACCGCTGGGCGTTTCAATCCAGGCAGAAGTAGTCAAACTGGAATACAATGTGCTGCTGGAACGCTACGAAACGATGACGGTAGGATCTGTGCAGGACAGTATCCTGGATGCCGTCATCACTACGGATAAGAAATCAGACAGCAATGGCAAGGCCATCGAGCGTGAGAAGGTCCAGACGGATGCCAAGATCCGAGAGACAAATGACAAGATTGACGAGATCACATATGACTATGTGGAGCCACAAGTGAAGAGCACTAGCAGCATATCTGCAGGTGGCGAAGCGATTGTGATGGCGTGTTATTTCAAAATTGAAAAAGCAACAAGAGTGCGCTTCGGTTCTACTATCACATTTGAGACTGCGCGAGATGGTCAGGACATGGTACATCTGCACGTTATCTACAATGTGGATGGTACAGAAATCAATCCGAACGATCCGCTCATTGAATACTATGATGATGGACGGCATATACTGACTCTGGACTTCTTAACAAGTCAACTGTCTGCAGGATCACATTCGTTCGGCGTGGCATTTGGAGTAACTGGGGGAACATTATCATGAATATATCAAGCGCATATCTATTCGGACGGCAGATCAGCCTGGGACAAGTCCCACCACCTTATAAACCCTGGTGGTGGAATAGTCCGGGAGTGTTCCCGGTGCAGGCCGTCAATGGGTTTCTGCCGTATTGTGACAAGGATACATTCTTTTACGATGTATTCTACTATGTGGCAGGCATCAATGAAGATTATAGCGGCCACGATATTGGGTGTGATGCTTTTGAAATCACGCAGACACTTCCATGGGGGTATGACAAGGCACAGCATAGTGGCAACCCTAGTTATTCTGTAGCCTTCATTCCACTGATGGACAAAAACACCGGACAGAAATCAAACGACCGGCTGATGCTAGAGATGGCTTGGAACAAGTGCTTGCCGTATGTCGATGCAAACGATCCTGGATTATATGATGTAGATCTGTCAATGTGGATTTACACGGAACAGGGGCAATACCTGCCACTGCATCAGAACGGAAAGAAATCTGCCATCGGTATATTCAAACCGGATGGCGTACACGTATATATGGTTGCCGGAGTAGATACACTTCGAAATGCAGATGATAGCCTGGAACTAGATATGATATACGGAGGATTGATTCAGGATGTCGGATATGGTAATGGAAGTTCCTGTGTGCGTTGGGACTTCTGCGCATATAAACTCGTAAGGCTGTACAATTATGATTATATCATCGATACTTCGTGGTATGATCCACCAACACCATAATTTTTAGGAGGTAGAAAAATGGCATTTGACAAACCGCAAAGCAGAAATGAAGCGATCCTGCAGAACATGCTCGGGGCGAATAATGAACTGGAGCCGCCGCAGAGCCGCATTGAGAAATTGCTGATTGAATTGCTGGAGAAGATCGGATCCATCGAAAATGTAGTGCGCTACATTGGCGTTACGACAACAGAGATCACGGACGGCTCAACTACCAATCCAATCTCGATCAATGGAGAGAGCGTGACCGCAGTCAATGGTGATATGGTCTACTATAGCGGATCTGCATACACCTGGAATGGCTCAATGTGGCAGGAAACCGTGAGCTTTGCGGAGATCATCACGCGGATCGAAGCGGTTGAAAACTATCTGGCGTCATTAGGGCTGTCGGTAGTCGATGGCGCTATCAATGTGTCATATAAAGTAACAACATAAAGGAGGATATGATCAATGGCAGAATCAACAGTAACAAAACCGCCTATGCTCGATAGTACCGGCCAAACCATTGCCGGTCACGAAAGCACGCAGGCAACGCAGCAGACGACGATGGCGGCCAAGCAAACAGACATCGCAACGGCGCAGGCGAGCATCGCAACTGCGGAAGGCACGCAGGCGACTAAGCAGACGGAAATTGCAGCGTCGCAGGCGAGCATTGCAACTGCAGAGGGAACGCAGGCAACCCAGCAGACGACGATGGCGGCCAAGCAGACGGACATTGCAACCGCGCAGGCAAGCATCGCCACTGCGGAAGGAACGCAGGCGACTAAGCAGACGGAAATTGCAGCATCGCAGGCAAGCATTGCAACTGCAGAGGGAACGCAGGCAACCCAGCAGACAACGATGGCGGATAAACTGACCAACATTGATACCAGTGAGGCATCTCAGGCGACGGCGCAGGGCAATATGGTCACCCAGCAGACGGTTATGAACGGGAACCTGGAACAGTTGGATGCGTCCGTGAATGCGCTCAAAGATGCAGCGCTTCGCATTGCGGCAGCAGTTGACGGGAAGGGCGGTGTGATCTACGCATTCCACATTGACGGATCAGAGGATGATCCGGACGGCAAGGTGACATACTTGAAGGATGCGATCGGAATGCGTCCGGCAAAGATGGACTATACAAACGGAGTATTCGATTACGGCTCCTGGAAAGACGCTTTCTTC
>JAFXQR010000100.1 GCA_017526985.1 Lachnospiraceae bacterium | reverse complement strand
GCGAGTCGGGGGTATAGATAACTACTACATCGCAAGGAATCCCCCAGAGGGTCCCCCCTTGCGAATATCCTAAGGCATCCTCCCGCAAGCGGGCCCCTCCTTAGGATGAGTGCGAGAAAACTGTCTTTACTGCCCGGCGACTTGGCGGAGACTACGGCCGGCCAGAGTCCACCTCATCCGGCGCTGGCGCGCCACCTTCCCCTCAAGGGGAAGGCAAGATGCCTTCCGTGAGGTGATCGACAGCCCTACAAATACGAATTTCTATTATCAATTTACGATGCGCTTAAACTTGCGCTCCAGTTCCGTGCGGCTCATGGAGAAGATCGTAGGGCGACCGTGCGGGCAGTGATATGGGTTCTTCAGGGACAGGAGTTCGTCAAGCACCGCGTCCATCTCCTGCATGCTGATCACATCGCCACCTTTTACCGAAGCCTTGCAGGCCATGGTCGCCAACACCCGGTCGATGATATCCGGCGTGGAACGAAGCCCTTTCAGGGACAACTCATTTAAGATCTCCATAAACAACGTCTTCGGTTCTTTGCGATACAGATCCAGCGGTATCGTAGAAATGGCATATTCCGTACCGCCAAAATGTTCGATAGCAAATCCCAGATCTTCAAAGTATTTCTGATATGCTTCCAAAACCTCCGTTTCCGAAGGGGAAAGACTCACGATGATCGGCGGATTCAGCTGCTGGGTATAGACTTCATGCGCTTCGTATTGCCGAACGAGTCGTTCATAGTTCACCTTTTCGTGCGCCGCATGCTGGTCAACAAAATACAGTTTATCCTGATAGGCAAACATCCAGTAAGTATTAAAGATGGATCCGATGAGCCGGTATTGCTTTCTGGCATTTGCGGAGATCACGCGCTCCATGGGCAGCATTTCCATCTGCTTGGCATTCTTGTATGGATCCTCCGGCACAGTGTAAGGGATCGCCTGTGTGGGCGCATTGTTCTTCTTAACATCAGGAAAAGGTTCCGATTCAACGGTAACTGAATTATCCGGTTCTATCTTATCTGATGAATCCGTCTCCTTAGTAAACTTTTGGGATTCAATGAATGACGAAGCGTTATTAACATCGGATGATTCCGATACCATCTTCGTCGATACACTCGCATTCGTTACACGCAGATCCACCACTTTTGCCTGGTCATCTTCGTCATCAAAGGTAATATCAAAGATATCCCTATTTTCTCGGGTCACGGGCAATTCATCGTTATCCGTATCCGAAACCGCTTCCGTTTTTTCATCTGATTTACTCTCAGCCGCTGCTTCTGTAGAGATTTCGGTCTGCGGATCCGAATTCTCATGGTCCACTGCTGGTTCATGAGCCGGATGGACTTCTGCCTGCTTCGTATCCGTTATCGGATCCCGATTCTCAGAAGGCACTTTCGGAATGAACCTTGATTCCACCGACTGTGCTGCCACTGCAGATGTTTTCTGCACCTCATCCCGTCGGCCGGCCTCAAAAGGTTCCGGCGTCAAAACCTTTTCTTTGATTTCGGCCTGCTTTTCCAACACACTTTCCGGGATCATTTCCTGGTGGTGCAGTGTATCAGAAACCGCTTGACTGATATGGTCAAAGCAGATTTGTCGGTCATGAAAACGCACATCCATCTTGGATGGGTGCACATTCACATCGATTTCGGAGGCATCCATTGTGATATGCAGCACACAGAACGGAAACTTGTGTTGCATGGTATAACCTTTATAGCCTTCTTCGATACCGCGGGATACCACATCGCTGCGGATATAGCGACTGTTTAGGAAATAGTTTTCGAAATTGCGGTTCGGCCGGTTCAGTACCGGACTGCCAAGATAACCATCAATCCGGATATCCTCCACATCATAAGAGATCGGCACCAGTTCTCTTGCCGTTTCCTTTCCGAAGATACGATAGATCACTTCCTTCAGATCTCCGCTCCCTGTGGTCATAAACTTCGTGGAGCCGTTCACAATAAATTTATAGGAAATATCCGGACGGCTGAGAGCCAGATGCTCCATCAGCTCCGAAATGACATTGGCTTCACCGGTGGCGGATTTTAAGAATTTGCGTCGTACCGGAGTATTATAAAACAGGTGCGCCGCGATCACCGTGGTGCCGTTTGGTGCTCCGATATCTTCCAAATCTTCCGGCACGCCACCGTTAATACAGTATTTGTGTCCCATCAGTTCATCGGCGCATTTGGTGATCATGGTCACCTTGCAGACCGATGCAATACTGGCCAGCGCCTCTCCGCGGAAACCCATAGAATGCAGGCTTTCCAGATCGACGATGCCGCGGATCTTGGAGGTTGCATGGCGCAAAAAAGCAGTTGGAATATCCTCCGCCGGGATACCGCTTCCGTTGTCAGTCACACGGATAAAGTCAATGCCCCCGCCTTTGATCTCTACGGTCACGGCATCCGCACCGCTGTCCATAGCGTTTTCCACCAGTTCCTTCACGATGCTGGCAGGGCGTTCCACCACCTCACCGGCCGCGATCATATCGATTGTCTGGTCATCCAAAACCTGTATTTTAGGCATAATGATTATCCCTTATATCTGTTCTTTAATTTGCTCTGCAAATGGTATAATGTGTTCAGTGCATCCAACGGTGTCAGCGTTGTGATCTCCAGCTCGCCCAGTTCCTTTAAGATATCCTCATCCGAAGTGGTATCAAAGAAAGACATCTGGCCCAGATCCGCCTCATCATAAGAGACCGGCTCATGTTTCTTCAGCTCATTTCCCACGGCGATCTGCTGGATTTTTTCGGTGATATCATTATCCAATAGCTGCATCACGATCTGCGCCGCACGATCCGTCACTTCTGTCGGCACACCGGCCAGTTTCGCCACCTGGATACCATAGCTCTTATCTGCACCACCTTTAATGATCTTGCGCAGGAAGACGATATCGTCTCCTTTTTCTTTTACGGCGATACAATAATTATTCACATTATCCATCTTGCCTTCCAGCTCGGTCAGCTCGTGATAATGCGTCGCAAACAGCGTCTTGGCCCCCAGCAGTTTCTTATTGCTGATATGCTCGATCACTGCCCATGCAATGGCCAGGCCGTCAAAGGTGGAGGTTCCGCGTCCGATCTCATCCAGGATCAGCAGTGATTTTGCCGTCGCATTCTTTAAGATGTTTGCCACCTCGTTCATCTCGATCATAAAGGTGGACTGCCCGCTGGCCAGATCATCCGAAGCACCCACACGGGTAAAGATCCGGTCCACCACGCAGAGATTTGCCTCTTTGGCCGGTACAAAACATCCCATCTGGAACATCAGGCTGATCAATGCCACCTGGCGCATATAGGTGGACTTACCTGCCATATTCGGGCCGGTGATGACACTGATACAGTTCTTTTTGTTATCCAGAAAAGTATCATTGTCGATGAACATATCGTTCGGGATCATCTTTTCCACCACGGGATGACGGCCGCCTTTGATATCGATCACGCCACGCTTATTCAGCTTAGGCCTCACATAATGATTCTGTTCCGCCACTAAGGATAAGGACGCATACACATCCAACCGCGCGATGCAGTGTGCCGTGGCCTGTACGCGGCTTAAATTGTTTTCGATATAATCCCGGATCGCACAGAAAGCATCATACTCCAGCGTGGAAAGCTTATCCTCCGCATTGAGGATCATATCCTCCAGCTCCTTCAGACGCGGCGTGATGAAACGCTCCGCATTGGCCAGTGTCTGCTTGCGCATATAATCTTCCGGCACCATATTCTTGTAGGAATTGGTCACTTCCAGATAATAACCGAACACCTTGTTGTAACTGATCTTCAGATTCTTGATTCCGGTGCGTTCCCGTTCCTGCTGCACCAGTTCCGCCAGCCAAGTCTTGCCTTCCGTCTTGGCCCGTCTCAGCTGGTCGATATCCGCATCATAGCCATCCCGGATCATACCGCCTTCCCGGATGGTCAGTGGCGGCTCTTCGATAAAAGCATCCGCAATCTTCTCAGTGATATCCGTAAGATCATCCATCTTTTCGTATAGTTCTTTTAAGGGCTCTGCCTCCATGCCCGACAGGATCTGTCTTACCGCCGGGAGCATCTGCAGAGAATTGCGCAGGGCGATCATATCCCGTGGATTGATGGAATGATAGCTCACCCGGGACAAAAGGCGTTCCAGGTCATAGATAGCATTCAGATATTCGCGGATCTCATCCCGGTCCACGCTGTTGTTGCATAATTCTTCGATAGCATCCTGGCGGCGCAGGATCTCATCTTCATCCACCAGCGGCTGTTCGATATCATTACGCAGCATACGGGCACCCATTGCCGTCTTTGTCTTGTCCAGTACCCAAAAAAGCGTGCCGCGTTTCTGTTTTTCCCGCAGTGTCTCCGTCAGTTCCAGATTACGCCTCGTAGCTCCGTCCAGCAGCATATATCTGGCACCGGTATAAGGGATCAGATGGGTGATATGGGATAAAGGGATCTTCTGTGTTTCATACAGATACTGCATCAGAGCACCTGCCGCTACCACACCGGTAGAATAATCCGACAATCCCAGTGCGATCACGGAAGATACTTTAAAGTGTTTCTGTAAAAGTTTCTCACAGTCTGTCCGTTCAAAATACCAGTCCCCCAGTTCATATACCGGAATAGACAAACGCTCCTGTAATTCTTTTACCATCGGAAAGCTGATGTTTAAGGTATTATTGCAGATGATCTCGGCCGGTGAAAGTTTTTGGATCTCATCGCAGAGTTTATTTTCATTGTCCGGTTCGGTCAAATAAAATTCGCCGGTGGATATGTCAGCAAACGAAACCCCGATCCCGTTTGCCATGGCAAAAATACACATCAGGAAACGGTTTTTGCTTTCCTCTAATGACTGTGCCGCCAGATTGGTACCCGGGGTCACAATGCGGGTCACTTCCCGTTTGACCAGCCCCTTTGCCAGCTTCGGATCCTCCACCTGTTCACAGATGGCCACCTTATAACCTTTCTCCACCAGCTGGTTTAAGTAAGTATCCACTGCGTGATAGGGCACACCGCACATAGGTGCCCGTTCCTCCAGCCCGCAGCTTTTGCCGGTCAGTGTCAGTTCCAGTTCTTTGGATACCAGCTCTGCATCATCAAAGAACATCTCATAAAAATCGCCCAGACGATAAAAGAGGATACAATCTTTGTATTCCTCTTTTGTCTCCAGATATTTTGCCATCATCGGCGATAATTTGCTTACGTCGATCTGCGTCATACCTTTTCTCCGATATAATAAAATCCATGATTTTCCGTGAGTTTCACGGTATAGAATTTGCCGATCATCGACTCATCTCCCGGAAAATGTACCAGCACATTATTGGAAAGTCTGCCTGTCATCAGCCCGGGATCATGCGTATTGATCTCCTCTACCAGCACTTCCTCCGTACGCCCTTCCAGACGAAGCACGGCTTCCTGTGCATTTTTCTGCACCGCTTTCAGCAATTCATCAAAGCCTTCCTTGATCTCTTCCTCCGTCATGGTCTTCGGGTAAGAAGCCGCCGGCGTGCCGGTTCTCGGTGAATAGATAAAGGTGTAGGCATTGTCATATTTTACTTCGTTTACCAGATCGATGGTCTGCTGCAGATCTTCTTTGGTCTCTCCCGGAAAACCAACGATGATATCCGTCGTCAGAGACAGATCCGGGATCTCACGGCGCAGCTTTGCCACCAGTTCCAGATACTGTTCTCTGGTATAACGCCGGTTCATTTTGCGCAACACTTCGGTGCTTCCTGACTGCACCGGCAGATGCAGATGACGACAGATCTTTTTGGAATCCCGCATCACCGCGATCAGTTCATCGGAAAGATCCTTGGGATGGGATGTCATGAAACGGATCCTCTTGATGCCGTCCACTTTTTCCACTTCCTGTAAAAGTTCCGGAAAGGTTAATTCTCCGGGAAGCCCGTTTCCGTAGGAATTCACATTCTGGCCCAGCAGCATTACTTCCACAACACCGTCCGCCGCCAGTTTTTCCACTTCCTGCAGGATCTCTCTGCTGGAGCGGCTGCGTTCCCGTCCGCGCACATAAGGCACGATACAGTAAGTACAGAAATTATCACAGCCAAACATAATATTCACACCTGATTTGAACGGATATTTCCGTACAACCGGCAGATCTTCCACGATCGCATCTGTGGATTTCCACACATCGATGAGCATCCGGTCCTCTGTGTTCTTAGTCAGCAGCTTGCACAGCAGTTCCGGAAACTTATAGATATTATGGGTACCAAATAAGAGATCTACAAAACGATAGGAAGTTTTCAGCTTTTCGATCACATCCGGTTCCTGTATCATACAGCCGCACAGAGCGATCCTCTTCTCGGGATTTTTCTGCTTCATGGACTTTAAATGTCCCAGACGGCCGTACACGCGCTGATTCGCGTTATCGCGAACCGTGCAGGTATTATAGATCACCAGATCTGCTTCTTCCGATTCCGTTGCGGTAAATCCCACGCACTCCAAAACGCCCTGGATCTTTTCGGAATCCCGGGCGTTCATCTGACAACCAAAAGTAACCACACAGCATGACGGCGCATGTCCCAATTTTGCGGTCAGATCCGCAACCAGTCCTTCCGCCGTATGCATTGCTTCCTTCTGTCGTTCTTCCTCTTCTTTGCTCGGATAAGCAATGGTAGAGGTATATGCACTAAAATCCGCTTCGCGCCAGTTTAACATAGTTTACCCTCTTACCTGGCCGTTGCCACGGATCTGATATTTATAAGTGGTCAGTTCGCGTAGCCCCATAGGACCTCTTGCGTGCAGCATCTGTGTAGAAATACCGATCTCTGCGCCGAAACCAAACTCAAAACCATCCGTAAAACGGGTGGATGCATTCACATAGACACATGCCGAATCCACTTCATTTAAAAACTTCGCTGCATTTTCCTCGTTCTGTGTGATGATTGCTTCGGAATGATGTGTGGAATATTTGTTGATATGCGCGATGGCTTCATCCACACTCTTCACGGTCTTCACCGAGATCATCAGATCCAGATACTCTTTTGCAAAGTCTTCCTCGGTCGCAGCCACACACAAATCACAAGCTGCCTGTGCCGCATCATCCGCGCGCAGCTCTACTTCTTTTTCCTTCAGCGCTTTTGCTACGATCGGGAATACCGTATCCGCAGCTTTTTCATGGATCACCAGGGATTCGCATGCATTGCAAACGCCCAAACGCTGCGTTTTCGCATTTACGATAATGTTCTTTGCCATTTCCGCATCTGCCGTTTCGTCAATATAGATATGGCAGTTACCGGCACCGGTCTCGATCACCGGGATCTTACTGTTTTCCACTACACTGCGGATCAGACCTGCAGAGCCACGCGGGATCAGCACATCCACATAATCCCGCATCTGCATAAATGCTTTGGTCGTCTCACGGTCTGTAGATTCGATCAGCGAAATGGCATCTTCCGTAATACCACACTCCTTCAGTCCCTCCCGGATGACTTTGGTAATGGCCGTATTGGAATGAATAGCATCAGAACCGCCCTTCAAAACCACGGCATTGCCGGATTTAAAGGTCAATGCAAAAGCATCCGCCGTTACATTCGGGCGGGATTCATAGATGATGCCGATCACGCCGAGAGGTACACGCACCTTATCCAGTTTCAGCCCGTTGGGGCGCTCAAAATGTTCCAGCACTTCACCGATGGGATCCGGCAGCGCCGCCACCTGCTTTAAGCCTTCGCTCATACCATCGATCCGAGCCTGTGTCAGTTTCAGACGATCCTGCAGGGAACTGCTCATGCCTTTCGCCTTGGCATTCTCCATATCTTTATCATTTGCTGCAGTGATCTCATCGGCTTTCGCTACCAACAGATCCGCGATCTTAAGCAGCGCATCGTTTTTTTGCGCTGTCGTATATTTCTGCATCTCATATTTTGCCGCTTTCGCGTTGCGGCAAAGGATTTCCAACTGTTCCATAGTTCTTACCCTTTCTATCATCCGATCGCCGGAGACTTACGATCTCTGAAAATACAATTCTTCAAATTCGGTTACAATGCGGTCCATCTTCACATCATATTCATCGTGCGGACATTGCCACAAAAGCTGCACATCATAGCACACGCCGATGCGGTTCAGTTCCGGATGTGCCGCCAGATAACGGTCATAAAAACCTTTTCCGTAGCCGACACGATAGCCTTCTCTGGAAAAGGCGCTGCCGGGGACAATGATCACACTGTCACTTAAGAAACTGCCTTTGGCCGGTGCTTTGGACATAAACGGTTCCTGGATCCCACGATATCCCACATTTAACTCATCCAGGTTTTCCACACGGTAAAACGCGATGGCCTCACCTTCCACCTTCGGATAGTACACTTTTTTGCCCAGATCGATGGCATTGCGGAACATCTGCCCCGTCATGACCTCCGACCCAAAGTCCGCGTACAGCAGGATCTCCGTCGCGCGTCGTACACATTCAATGCTAAAAAGACGCTGCGTCAACATCTGGGAACGCTCTCTGCGTTCCATGGATGATTGATGATCACGAAGTTTAATGGTTTCTTTACGGATGGTTGCCTTATCATTTCCGACCATTGTGCTTTTCCCCCAGATTCGTTATTGT
>JAFXQR010000099.1 GCA_017526985.1 Lachnospiraceae bacterium | reverse complement strand
TGTGGAGACGGTGACCATACCGAATACGACAGTAGAGATACCGCAGCCTACCATCGATCATGGACCGACTATGATGTATAGTGCGCCGCAACAGAATATGAGTCAGACAAATCCGGAGTCGCAGACAAATTACAGCAGCGGTCCGCAGATCAGTCCGCAGACGACCTATAGCTACGAGGCGCCGCAGACAGTAACACAAACGGTAATGGAGCCGCAGCAGACGGTAACACAGACTGTGACGGAGCCGCAGCAGACGGTAGCGCAGCCCACGATCGATCCCGGTCCGCAGATGAGTTATGAGGCGCCGCAACCGAACATGACAATACCGAATCCCACGGTGGAGATGCCCAATGCAGGTATTCCGAATCCGACGGTAGAGGTGCAGAATGTGACGATCCCGAATCCGACGGTAAATGTGGAGACGGTGACGATCCCGAATCCGACGGTAAATGTGGAGACGGTGACGATCCCCAATCCGACGGTAAATGTGGAGACGGTGACCATACCGAATACGACAGTAGAGATACCGCAGCCTACCATCGATCATGGACCGACTATGATGTATAGTGCGCCGCAACAGAATATGAGTCAGACAAATCCGGAGCCGCAGACAAATTACAGCAGCGGTCCGCAGATCAGTCCACAGACGACCTATAGCTACGAGGCGCCGCAGACAGTAACACAAACGGTAACGGAACCGCAGCAAACTGTTACACAAACGGTAACGGAACCGCAGCAAACCGTTACACAAACGGTGATGGAACCGCAGCAGACGGTAACGCAAACGGTGATGGAGTCGCAGCAGAGCGTTCCGGAGCCGCAGATAGGCTATAGTGAGCCGCAGATCGATCAGGGACCGAACTTCAGCTACGAGGCTCCGCAGCAGAGTATAAATGCGGAAGCGCCGACAGTAGAGATGCCGAACATGGAAATGCCGAATATGGAAATGCCGAAGGTCGATGCTCCGAAAGTGGAAGTACCGAAAGTAGAGGTTCCGCAGGGTGAGGTTCCGAAGGTAGAGGTTCCGAAAGTAGAGGTTCCGAAAGCAGAAATGCCAAAGGCAGATATGCCGAAACCGGAAAATACCGGGAATAATAATGATACCGGGAGCAATGGTGGCGGCAGGCGCGGAAGCAGAAAGAAAAAGTAAACGGAATTAAGAACACGTAGTAAAATGCGATGTAAGGGAGAAGAGCAATGAGAGTTATTCCTAAACGGACAAAAGTCAGATTGGAATTATTCAAAGGAGTGGAGGTTGTTGATGTCCTGGTCGGTGCAGCCGGCATAGGACTCACGATCTCGCTGGTATTCTCCAACCTGCCCGGCAAGTATGTACTGGCGGTTATCCTGGGGCTTTTTACCATTGCTATGGTGGTGCCCATCGATGATGACAAGGGCTATCTCTTTGTGCTCTATCTGATCCGTTATCTGGGACGCAAGCGTGTGTTTTCCAAGCGTAGCGTACGGGAAGCCAAAGAAGCAGAGTTTCAGGAAAAACTGGACAAAGCTTATGCAGAAGCCAAAGAACGGGCGGAAGCACAAGGCAAGAAGGTAAAGGCGCAAAAGAAGAAAGAAGGCGGATTACTGGAAAAACTGTTCCCGGCCACCAGCTTTGATGTGGAGGATATCACACCCTTTACCGGGATTGATGGCGAATATATCAAGTATGGTGATTCCTACAGTGGTGTGGTCATGAGCGTTCCTTCCGTGGAATTCCGCTTCTACAGCGAGATGCGTCAGAACAGTGTGATCGATCGCTGCTTTGCCCAGATCCTGCGTACATGCGCGCTGGATGAAGTGATCGATCTGGTGAAAGTAGATCGTCCGATCATCTATGATGACTATATCGAAAATGAAAAGACTAAGATCGATGATCTGAAGGAAGCCTACTTAAACGGGCTGCTTTCCGATGACGAACTGACCACCCGTGTGGGTATCATCTACGATCGTATTGCGCAGTTGGAGATCTTTGATTACAAGGAGAAGGTATACCAGCCGCATCATTACATCATGTTCTGCTACAATGACAGAGCTTTTTTGTCCAATCAGGTACGGGATGCCATCGCAACCTTTGCCAACAATAATATGGAATGCCATCAGCTGAAAGATAAGGAACTGGCAGTCTTTTTGAAGTACCAATACGATATGACCTTTGACGAGCGTGAAGTGGAACAATTAAAACCGGAGGAATATATGGAATGGATCATGCCGGATAAGATCAAATTTTCCATGCGTACCGTGCAGTATGATGATCTGGTAACACATAACTTCCGTCTGCGCGATTATCCGACACTGGTATACAATGCGTGGGGCTCCACCTTCTTTAACAAGATCGGTACCCGTGTGGTGATGAAGATGACACCGGTAGACCGATATAAGGCAGTGCGTCAGATCGATGCATCCATTGACGAATTGCGAGAGCAGGGAGGCAGTACCGGTAAATATTCCAAGATCATGGAAGTGAGCGAGCATATCAATACGCTGACCGAAGTGCTGCGTTTGCTGCAGGGTGAGAACGAGGTGCTCTTTAATGTATCCACTTATGTGCAGGCCAATGACTATGAACTGTCTGAGCATATGGCGGATGTGGAAGCCGGGCGTGCGAAAAGCGCAGATGGCAAGATCTACGGTTTCAAGAAAGAGGTGCGCAGAGAACTGGCAGAAGACGGTTTCAAAGTGACCGATAATATGCTGCAGCAGTTTGAAGCCTATGCATCGTTACAGCCGTCAGGGTATGATTATTTCAAAAAATTCCAGCGTGGTATCCATTCCTCGTCTGTGGCAGCGGTATTTCCCTATGTCAACAGTGCGCTGAATGATGAGAATGGCTTGTATATCGGTAATTCCGCAGGCGTGCCGGTGTTTATCAATTTCTTCCGGCGTGACAGCGAACGTGTCAATTCGAATACGGTCATTATCGGTAAATCCGGTTCCGGTAAATCCTACGCGACCAAGACGATCCTGACACAGCTGGCTGCGGAGAACAGTAAGATCTTTATCCTCGACCCGGAAAACGAATATACAAAGCTGGCGAAGAACATGAACGGAAAGATCATTGATGTGGGTGCGGCTACCCAGGGACGACTGAATCCGTTCCATATCATTACCGGTCTGGCCGATGATGAAGGCGATGATGAAGAAGCGGCAGCAAACTCATTTTCCATCCACCTGCAGTTCCTGGAAGAGTTTTACCGTCAGATCCTGCCGGGCATCAATACGGATGCGTTGGAAGTATTGAACAGTGTGACAACCAATATGTATGCGGCATGGAATATCGATGAGACCACTGATCTTTCCAAGCTCACGCCGGCAGACTTTCCGACTTTTGATGCACTGTATGAGACGATCCTGGATGAGTTCCAAAAATCCGGCGAAGGGTACCGTAAAAACGCACTTCGTATCCTCATCAACTATATCGCGAAGTTTGCTACCGGCGGACGTAACTCCCAGTTGTGGAACGGTGAGGCAACGATCTTGACGAACGAGAACTTTATCGTATTCAACTTCCAATCGTTGCTGGCAAACAAGAACGGTACCATTGCCAATGCACAGATGCTGCTGGTACTGAAATGGCTGGATAACGAGATCATCAAGAACCGTGATTACAATATGCGTTACAATGCTTCGCGCAAGATCGTGGTAGTCATCGATGAGGCGCATGTCTTCATTGATCAGAAATATCCGATCGCGCTGGACTTTATGTTCCAGCTGGCAAAGCGTATCCGTAAATATAACGGTATGCAGATCGTCATCACGCAGAATATCAAGGACTTCGTGGGAACCGAGGAACTGGCAAGAAAATCTACCGCGATCATCAATGCCAGCCAGTATTCTTTCATCTTCCCGCTGGCGCCCAATGATATGTCGGATTTGTGCAAGCTGTATGAAAAGGCCGGTGCCATCAATGAGAGTGAGCAGGAAGATATCATCAATAACGGACGTGGTCGTGCTTTCGTGATCACTTCACCGCAGGAACGTACTGCAGTAAATATCGTTGCAGCACCGGGGATTGAAGAACTGTTCACCATGACTTGATAAATGATCTCAGAGCCAGGCACAAACGCACAGAATGATAGAAGGAAAAGAAAGCAGGAGCAGACTATGAAAAAGAAGATTCTGACAATACTGATGGCCGGAATGATGTTGTTACCGGCAGGCTGTGGTCAAAAAGAACCGGAGATCCCGTCGGTTCTGGACGATGGCGTGCTGGTTGTCGGACTTTTGGATACAGAAGACCGGAGTTGTTTCCGCACGCTGGATGCCAATGGCGATCCCTATTATGCCGGCTGGGAACCGCAGATCCTGACATTGTTGGATGAGAAGATGGAAGAGGTGACGCTGGAGTATCGTTTCGCCAAGACGCAGGATGAGCTGATCACCTGGCTCAATACCGGAGAGATCGAGTTAGCGGCAGGCTCTTTTACCAGATTGGAGACTCTGGGACAACAGTATCTGTTGAGTGATGATTACGGCTATGGCAGTCTGTATCTGGTCAATAAGCGCAATGGTTATCTGGATACGATGGCAGGCTTTACGGATGAAGCAGTGGGAATCTCTTCCCGGATACCGGTGAATGATATTGCGGATATCAAGGGAATCGAGACTGTGCTGCAGAATGTATACGGTGATGTCGCTACCATGGGCACAGACATCACTAACGGTGTGATCGCTGCAGGAGTATGTACCGAAACGGAAGCTGTGTATCTGATGGATCATACGGATCTGCAGGTGATCGAGATGCGAAAGTCGCCGGATGTGGCCATGGTCTTTTTGATGCCGGTGGGACAGAGCAGTCTGCTGAAATGGACCAATTATGCGATCGATCTGAATTTCTATAATATAGCAATGGGAATCACAGGAGACGAAGAAGAGACACAATCCGGGGAAGGAGAATAAGATGGCATATTTTGACAGTGCAAAAAACCGGGCCATGTGGAACCGGGAACTCCAGGACCTGCGGGCGGAGAGACAACTGCGGGCTGCAAACGGATATAAGCCTATTGATAAGGAAGCACAGGCAAAGGCGCAAGCGGAAGCCAAAGCAAACGACCCCAGACATCGTAAGATCAATCTGGCAGAGCTGGAGAGGATCGAAGCACGTTCCGGTAAAGTGCGTAAGATCAAACGGCCGACCAGAGAAAACGCGTATGTAAAGGGGCAGCATCATCCGGAGATCGGCGCAAAACCAAGGGGGCTCGGATGATCGCTACGGGCGTATCCGTGCTGCTGGCCGCCATACTGCTGGGGGCCGGGGATCCGTCTTCTGCAGATCCGCCGGAGATCACCACTACTTCGGAGAATGCAGCACAGGATGGGGCTGCTTCCGTGGAAGATGCAGATAGCGTTTCCGTGTCAGAAGATAATCTGCTCCTGCCAAACGGGCAGGTGATCGAAGTGAACGGGATGGGGGCCATCACGCAGCAGGATATCGATGAGATCGCTGCGTATACCCAGCAATTGACGCAGTCATTATCCGAAAAGGATCCGGAACGGCCTATGGTGATCGAGCGGGAACCGGATATGCTGATGTATTACAATAATGAATATCAAATGTATCACTATATGCTGCCGGACGGACAGTGGATCGAGTGTAATGTGCCTCAGGGAGCATACTGCAGGGGCAGCGTTGAGTTCCTGACTTCCGAAAATATCACCTGCATTTCTTATCTGAAGGATGGCGAGACCCTGGGGGGACGCGGACCTTATCTGGAAAGCGGGAGTTATGAAGTGACCTTCTGGGATCTGTCGGTAAACGGAGATGATGACAGGGCTTACCGGGTAGACTACTGTTTTACGATCTATTCGGATCATACTATGAATTTAAGTCATATCGAAGCTCCGGCGAATATGGAAGTGACGGAGGTGTGGTATGAAGGAAAGCCACAGGAGATCCGGAATCCATATCATGTTCATAACCTTATGGACGGCAGCTATCACATTGTATTTGAGGGTGGCGGCGCACAGTATGTGATGGATTATAAAAGAGATACTGCACCACCCGTGATCGAATTTACGCCGGAATACGAATACGGATGTGAAATGCACAGTGAAGTAAATTATTCGATCAAAGAACAGAATGCACAATTGGAGATCTATCGCAATCATGTTTTGACAGAACTGCCGCAAGGATATATTCCGGTCAATGGGGCGTATCGGATGATGGTGACGGATCCGGCGGGAAACTACCGTAAATATGAGTTTACCATAAAAGCACCGATCCCCCTGTTTTCCAAAAAACTGTTGTGGATCCCGGTAGCACTGGTAGCGGCGGCATTGATCGCTATGTTGTATTTCCGAAGGAATATGCGGGTACTTTGAAAAGAGATTAGGTAAGATTAAGAAAGATTAAGAAAGATTAAGAAAGATTCCTTAAGATAGTTGTTTCGGCGTTCGGTTTTGAACGGATGACATAAAATTTGAAAAAAATTTTGAAAAATTGCAAAAAAGGGGTCGAAAACTTGCACTTTGCTTGCACTTTGTTTTGTATAATCGACTTATCAAAGAAATACAAATGCGAAAGCAAACAAAAACAATCTTACCTAAAAGGAGGAGAACATTATGTTAGAAAACTTAGGAATGCTTTTGACAAACAACGCAGATCCGATCGGTAAGGCAGCGGAGCCCATCGTCAAACTGATCAACTCCGCAACCGGCCCGGTACTGGCCATTGTTGTTGCACTTGGCGCGATCTATTCGATCTTCCTGGGCGTGAAACTGGCAAAGGCAGAAGAGCCGCAGGATAAGATGAAGGCTAAGGGACAGTTGAAAAACGCGATCATCGGTTTCCTGCTGATCTTCGTACTGATCGTGGTACTGCGTGTGGCTACCGGTCCTATGGTGAACTGGGTGAACGCTCAGGGCGGTCAGGGTCAGAATCTGGCAATCCCTACTGTAGCACAGTAAGAAACGGGATAAAAGAGATCGGGGGCGTGCAGCAGACGTAAAGCATTTGCGCTGTAGCACAGCCCCCTTCTTACATAAGGGACACCGGATGACGGTGCCTTTTATGTAAGAAGGGGATGTAAAAAAGAGGTGAGTGGAATGCAGTTTCGTTTCGATTTTCTTGAAAACGGAAAGAAAAGAGATTTTAAAGCAGAGAATAAATGGCAGAAACGCAAAAGTCTGCTTTGTTTTTTTATGTTGCTGGTATTTTTCTGTAATGGCTGCGGCTCCATCATCTTAAGCGGGGATCTGCAGTTTGACGCCAATGCTCCCATAGAACCTATGCAACTTGAGGAACAGGAAGAGTATATGGACTCGGTGGTCTTTGGTTACACCTCCAATGACCGCTATGAGATCGGCGGTACGAGAGCCTTTGTAACACTGAACGGTCATGTAAGTCCCTCGGATGTACCGGCGATCAACAGTGAAATCCGGAAATATAATGACAAACCCAATACAGTAGATAAGAAAGAATTACGCGGCGATTTTGAAGTTATCGATTATAATGCACATACGGGATGCTTTATCTATGCATATTATACACCGTATTTTAAGGATGCTGGTACTTTCACCCAGGATGCCTTTCCGGAAGTGACCAATTGCGGTGTGTCTGCAAACGAAATGACGGGATCAGCGGACGACCTGAAGGTAAGACATCCGCAGTCGGATAACGAACTGGACGGTAATGTGCTGACATTGATGAGTTATAATCCGGCCACGAAGAAGTACAAGGTATTTTTCAGCTGTACTTATACGGCAGATGAAAACGCCGCCAATGATATGCGGCTGATCGCGGGCAAAGCAGGTATGGCCGGAGGTCTCGATAAGGTTCAGGGCAGTCAGGCCGTGTCTGGCGATGAACTGAATATCAGCAGTACCGGTGAGATTGAGACGGCAATGGGTGAAAATAAGCATAATTACTTTGTGTTCGCACATGATTATCTGTATCTCTTTGATGAAAACGGGGATAAGATCTTCAGTACCAATTATGCCAACATCATTGAGATGAAAGCGCGGGAGATGTCGCGGCATTACGGCAATTATGCGAATTGGCGTTATACCGTTACGGATGTGGAGATTGACGGAAAGGGCATACCGTATTTTACACTGAGCTTGGAGGTATCCAATAAAGATTTTAAGCAGGCGGATGCTGCAGCGGATGCTGCGATCCAAAATGATGAAGAGATCGAAGATTCTGAAGATAGCGGTGATGGTGCCAATCCGGAAAAAGTGGGAGATATCATCTATTATCATGGCACCTTTGGTTGTCTGCGGGCACCCATTGGCGGTAGGGACGGTATCAGTTTTTTGTCGACGCTGAATGATGATGCCAAGACGGTTCTGGAGAAAAGTACACTGCTGGTGAGTGCCAATGAAGTGAAATTTTCGAACGAGCGGGGAATTGCGGAAACCAAAACGGATCCGAGTACCAATGAAGTGATCGAAGAGATCAAGGAGACCTATGCGCAAACACTGAAGCGCCTGAAGGAACTGCCGGATACGGACAGCCGCTATCAGAATCCTCCGGATCTGATCGGACCTTATCTGCAGGATCCTTCGGTCAATGCGGCGTTGAACAGTTTTACGGACTTTACTTCTTCCAAGAGTGATGTCACTTATGTGCTGGCAGGCGGGGCAGCGGGGCGTGTCATCAAGTTATATGACAGCAAAGGTGTTGAGCAGGATTATTTTAAGTATTATAATCCGCAAACCGATTACCTCCGCGCAAGGCGATATGCGTATTCGTATGGTTCTCTCACAACTTCTGGGTGGTACCGTTATGATTTCGGGGCAGGATGCCGTTGGCTGCAATTGGATCATGAGTCACTTCTTTTGAGACGGTTAAACTACCACGGTTATGTGATCCCGGCATTAAAACCCGGGGTATACGGAGGATTGGACTGGGCCTATTATAATATCGGAGACTATAAAGAAGAAAACGGGCAGTACGGGCTGAACGGCGGAGCATTGATCCGGGGGCATGCACAGCCGTTGGTTTCTTCGGGGATCTATACGATTTCCGGCTCTTACGGTTTCTATAATTATCATTATGATAATATTCTTGTTCGGGATCATAATGACGAGCAGGAAAATTTTCTGGTAAACAGTTCCGGGAAGATGTATCGTTCTAGCTTGGACGAAAGTTATGATTATGGGGATCCACCGGTGGAAGACTATTATGGTTTCCATCATGGTATCGGGTGGAATTGGAACGGACAGCCGTTACGGGTTGCTTCCCGGTATTATTATAACAATACCCTGGATAATGATTATAAACTACGGATCTCGGAAAATTATACGGGAACGCAGGCCGGATGCTTTCCGACGGAAATTCATCTGGCGTATATGTTGATCAATAACTGCCCTTATGTTACGGTGCGTCGTGAATATGAGGATGGTGACGGGACATTGAAGGGGGAGTACTTATCGATTCGTAACAGCAAAGATAATGTATTTGTATTGCCGGTGATGACGATGCAGGAGACTGCGACGATCCAGCTGAAATATCAGTACTGGCTGAAGGATGATGTGAGCGGCAATCAGGCTCAGATGTATCATGAAACCGTGCAGGAACTAAAGATCCCGGTGCAGTATAAGATGCAGTTTCCGGAAGGGAGCTTTATCCAGATCGACGGAGAAACCTGGATCGGCAACTATGTGAAGTCCGGTGATACCGAGCTGACAGCGCTTACCTATTACAGCATGAACGGACAGCGTCTGTATATCGAAGATGTGAGTAGCAGGCGATATATGAGTTCGCTCTGGTATTGGTTTTATAACAATGCTAACTACAAATCCAAGTATCCGATCTACGATAATGCAACAGATACGACGATGGATACCAATGATGTATATATCAGCTGGTTTGGATGGTGGTATGGATGGCGCTATAACAGTACCTTTTGGAGTTTTTATACCGGGGAAAACAGCAAAAAGATGTTCAGTACCCTGCAGGTGGAAAAACAGGGAGTGGACGGTCCTATCTATGACCGTCTGGTGCCGGGAGAGGCTAAAGATCTGGCTATCTGGAAAGTACCTGTTAATGTGGACAAACCGGCAGACGGAGAAGAAAATGTAGTGGCATATTTTACCGATCAGGTAATCCGGTTTTACAAAAAGAACAGCAGCGGCAAATACCGGGCTCTGGCGGAGGTGCGTATTGAGGATCTGCGTGGTTTGAACGAAGGCTATCTTCTGAAGGAAATGGGCGAAGCGGTCAAACCGGCTGCGGAGAACACGACCATCGATCAGAAGCTGCAGGCGGCCAGCGAGGAAGCGCTTTATGAAGATGATGTTTTGTATCAGCTGGATTCCAAGAATATCCTGCCCATAGATTCGTCACTGAAAAAATTCCTGTATTTTTCGGGAGACGGTGGCATCCATATCTTATATCTGACGGATAACGCAAGAGCAAAAGTGGATGCATCCGATACGCGTGATCAGTCCTACCGCAAGGAAGGCCGTATCATGAACCTGCTGAAGGGAACTTACTACGGTGTATACCGGAACGGTTCCGGCAATAACTATAAGGTAGTCGGTTTCCAGACGCAGGAAAATAACTATACCGGTGCAGATCTGTGCATGGCCAAGGTGTATGATCTGAACATGTCGCAGATCATCGCAGAGCATGGTTCTACAGCTTTGGAAGAGTATCTGGAGAGTCTGCGTAACCTGTATCTGACCAAGACGCATACCATCAAACGTACGGTGAACTCTGCGGGCGTGGAAGTGATCGAAATCATTAAGCCCAATGAAGAAGATGCGGAATATAAGCGTGCTAAGATCATTATGGAGGGCACGGATGCGCAGGCGGAAGCAGAGGTGGACAAGATCTGTCAGGAATACGGTATGACAAAAAGCAGTACTCTGGTGGATTGCTTAAAGAGCATCCGGACGAACTTCCAGAATCAGCGCAAGGCCATTACGGAAATGTATGAGTTTTTGGGCATTGATGCCACGGCGCTTAAGGATAACGGGAGATATCTGGCCTTTGAGGGCAGGATCTTTAACGCATCCTACGAAGCTATCCTGGAACAGACCATGGTGGAGATCGTGCTCAGCGATTTCTATCTGGATCCGGACATAACCCCCAGACTGAACAACAATCTGTCCAATCTGGTGGGCATACGGCAATATGATGATAATGACATACTGGCGGCCGGTGAGAAGAGGATCGAGACCTATTATGTGGATGAATATGCACAGCTCAGGAAAGATTATAAACAATGGATTATCAATAATACGAAACTGGATACCATTTATCAACCGGTGACTACGGTCAGCGAAGATAGACCGTCTGAGCGGGGATGGTATGTGAAGAAGGGGGACGATTATGAGCAGACAACGGATGAAACGCCGGTATCCGGAACGACTTATTACGCGAAACATGAAGTGATGTATCGTGAGATCACGCCGGATGGTACGGAAAATCCAAAGGCGCAGAGCTGGTACGAAGCCAGTGGTAAAACTTATGTGCTCACATCGGATACGACCATCAATAAAGACAAGACCTATTATATGATGATCGATATGACCGGACAGAATGCATTGTTGAACGGGGCAAAGATCTCAGCCACCCTGTATCAGATGATGGATGTGCAGAGTACCCTGGGAATCACCGGAATGGATTTTTATAAGGAAGTATCGGATGATCTGGAACTGCGTTATATCCGGGATTTGGAAAGCGGTGTAAGACAACCGGTGGCGACACCGACACCTGTGCCGGGACGATAGGTTTTTATGACATGTGAGGATGTACAGTCAGTAAAGGGGATATATGGAGCAGAAGGACAACAGACAAGTGATATTATTTGTGATCGTCGGGCTTTTGATCCTGGCTGCCATCATATTCTTTCTGGTCATGATCTTTCAGGGCAGCGGTGCCGGAAATGATCCGAGAGGCGGTCAGAACGGGCGCGGCGGTCAGGAAGGACGGGAAGGCACGGTGACACCGTCCGGAGATGACGGCGACAACAAGATCCGACCCACAGATGATGACGAAGACGATCCGAACAAGCGTCCCAGCGGCGGTAACGGAGGCAGAAACGGCAGTCCTACGCCCACACCGGATGGCTGGGATCCGAATGCGAAACCAAGTGGCGGTAACGGAGGCAATGGCGAGAACGGGACGCCCACACCTACACCGTATGGTTGGGATCCGAATGCGAAACCAAGTGGCGGTAACGGAGGCAATGGCGAGAACGGGCCACCCACACCTACACAGGATCCGAATGCAAGACCCAGCGGCGGAGGCGGCGGAAACGGAACGCCCACCCCGACCACAGATCCGAATGCAAGACCCAGTGGCGGAGGCGGCGGAAACGGAACCCCTACCCCGACCACAGATCCGAATGCAAGACCCAGTGGCGGAGGCGGCGGAAACGGAACGCCCACCCCGACAACAGATCCGAATGCAAGACCCAGCGGCGGAGGCGGCGGAACATCGACACCAACTCCCACACCGAAACCGGGTGGCGGCGGCGGTGGCGGACCGGTTCCGAAACCTACGGACGTCCCCATTGTATATCCGATCGATCCGGATGACCATGGGGCAGACAGTAATCTGAATGCATATAACATAGCAGAGCAGACCGGCAAGGATCCGAGGGACATCCTGAATTTTGGTGATGAGAGATGGAGCTTGTATCTGAATAATCTGTTTACGAGAGTCAGCCCGGATTATTCCGTGGATGCGCTGAATGCACTGAATGCGGAAGGCATGCAGATGTTTATGTACATGTCGGAGATCATCAGTACTGACAAAAAGGAATACCGGTATCTTAGCACGGATGAAAAAACTGTCTGGGATGCGGTTGCTGAGGATGTAAGTAAAGCGGAATATCGCTGGCAGCTGGAAGAGATCATACTGAAATATCTGGCTACAAAAGGCGAGAATCGGTTGATCTATGAAGCATCCTATCAGCAGTTTATGAACGGTAATTATAATACGAATGAAGAACGCAAGATGGCCATGTATAAATCACAGTGTTATAAACTGGTGGTGGAATTGCAGAAAAAATGGCCGAATAAAGCGCAGGGCTACGGTTGGAATGAAGCGCTGGGCGTAGTGCTCCGTAATTCCGGATCCCCCATGGCAGAAGTGGTTTCGGCGGCCGATGATATCCAGCTCTTTATGGATTTGGGATACTTCTTTGAAGGAAAGGATTTTGATGTCCTGAGCTATGAAGACAAGCTGAAATGGTTTGCGATCGAAGCGGATGTGAATGCGGCAACGACCACCTATGATCTGGAAGAGATCATTGCCAAGTATCATCAGTCCAGCATCTGGCATACCTATGATCCTACGGGACTTAAACCGGAAGAGATCGCCAAAAAGGAAGCAGAGATCAATCCTATGGGAGCGGTGCTGGATGCGTGCAAGACGGAAACCGAGCGCAGGAATAAGTTTTTGGAACCAGAGGGATATTATGCAACCTATGTATTACCCCGTGTGAATTATTATCCTACCCTGAAGGAAGGGAAAAACCTGAAATATGCGACCTGGGATGAAGCGCTCGCCAGCATTTTAAAGAGCAGGACCACCTTCAGCGGTACCTTAAATGCAGGGGAAGGCACGCTGACACCGGAAGAATTACTGGGACAATAGGGCGCTGCGGCTGGCGAAAAGAGCTGGTTTATAGTATAGTGTAGTTATGGAAGAAAAGCAGACGCAGGAGGCAGTGTCGCGGCGGAAGGGACAGCCAAGAAAGCCTGACATTGAGCCTCTGTACAAAAAAGTATTACGCTGTGTCAATGTCTGGATGGCGCTGACCGGGATCCTGATCTTTTTATCCATGCTGTGGGTATGGGCGATCCACAACATCCATCTGGTGGTAGGCAGCATGCAGGCATTGACGGTACTGGAGGCAGAAACTACGGATCTGAAGATCGCAAAAGATCTGGCAGACAGAGTTCTTGGTATTCGTGCCGGGGCACCCCAGGGGGCGGTCAAAGACTATACGGCGGATGAACAGGTGGTGTTGCTGGCCAGATACCGGGAGATCGAGACACAGGAAAACTGGCAGAACATGCGTATGCAGATGCAGAAGATCTCTGATAATTGTGCATTTGCGGGTGAGTTTTCCCTGGTGTGTCTGGATGCGGCGCGGGGGCAGCTGGTCTGGATCGTTTCGGCGGGACATGCTACCGGCTACAGTGCCTGGCTGAAAGACCTGGCCATCCCCGGAGAAGACGGGTATGAGTTAAGTTCCATTGCGGGACACAGAGAAGGAACGGCAGTACTGGCACCGCTTGGGATCGTAGCAGACGGATGTGAACTATATATCTGCGGGGCGTTTTCTTTTGCCGGTATCATGGCGCAGGAAGGCAGAAATCTGCTGGTGCCGCTGGTGATCCTGCTGACAGGTATGATCATTGTCAGTATCCGCCTGGTCATCATTATCTGGAAGAAACAGATGCAGGAATCCGTGGAAGAAAATGAAGAAGATGAAGAAGTATCAGAAGAAGTATCAGAAGAGGACAGTAAGACAACGGAATGACACCGGTATATTTGGGAATCTTCAGCAAAATATTTGAATGGATCTGGGATAACATTTTAAGACCGATCGTAGAATTTTTTGGGGAGCTGCTTCGCACGCTGCTGAATTTTTTATTTGAGTCGGTATTAAAGCCACTGCTGGTCAATGTGTTTTTCCCATTATTCAAACTGCTGGCCAAGATGGTCTTTGACATCCTGGTGGATGTACTGTTTGAGATCTATGTCAAGATGTTGCAGCTGGTGGACCTTATGCAGGAACTGTTCAATATCTTCGGTGGTATTTCCCCGGTCAAGTATAAGGGGGAAGACAGCTATCTGCTGCTGGCGATCTTTAATATGTCTCCCATCATGCGGACGGTCTGGGTATTGATCGCCATTGCTTTTATATTATTGCTGATGTTTTCAATGATCTCGGTGATACGGTCTATCGGAGAACTGGGGAATGAAGTGCAACGCCCGCTGGCCAAAGTCATGCGCAATACCTTCAGCGGCTTTTTCAAGATCATCAGTATACCGATGCTCTGTGTATTCCTGCTTCTGGGTACCACGGTAGTCCTGCAATCCGTATCCAAGGGGCTCACGGCCATGATGGAGACCTCCTCGCCCTCCGACGGTACTACCAAACCGTTGTATCGCGGTTCCAAGACAACGCTTGGCAGAACCATCTTTGTCGTCAGTACATTAAATGCCGCCAATACCTCCAGCTATAATATCACCCATTCCAGTGCGGATATGGGAAAGATCGGTCTGAGCGATAATCTTCGTGCCAAGTATTATTATGTAGATGCGCAGAAATATAACGGCAATAGTTATGTCAATGATGCAAAAGACTATTGGGCAAAGACCGGGGACAAATTTGATGCCAGAAACGATTTTGACATCAAGGAGATCGACTATCTGATCGGTATCGCTCTGGGGCTTTTGTTCTTGTATACCTTATTCCGGGGGGCGTTATCCTTTATCCAGCGATTGTTCAACATTTTGCTCCTGACACTGGCAGGACCGATCATGGGCAGTACCATTCCTTTGGATGACGGAAAAAAATATGAGGGGTGGAAGGAACTGTATATCGGCGAGTTTTTCTCTGCCTTTGGTCTGCTGATGGGTATGGAGATCTATATGATGCTGGTGCCTATGATCATGGATGGCAACATTTCTTTTGGTAACGGTACCGTGGAAGCCAATTATCTCATTCGTTTGGTAATGCTGGCGGGTGGTGCCTTTATGATCAAAGAGGTGGGACCGGTCATCACGGGCTTTATCAGTTCTGCGGCTGCCAATATCGAATCCACTTCGAATCAGATGATGATACAGAAGGCAACGCAGATTGGAGGCGAAGCATGGGATTATACCAAGGCGGCTTTCGGTAAGATCGGCAGCGGTGGC
>JAFXQR010000098.1 GCA_017526985.1 Lachnospiraceae bacterium | reverse complement strand
TATGTAAAAGGAGGGATGACTTATGTTACTACCGAGTATTTTTGGAGACAGACTTTTGGACGATTGGATGGATTTTCCGAGAATGGATTTTCCGGACATTGACCGTAAACTGTATGGTAAGCACGCAGCAAATATGATGAAGACGGATGTCCACGAACATGACAACGGTTATGAAGTAGACATCGATCTGCCGGGCTTTAAGAAAGATGAGATCAGCCTTTCCCTGGAGAACGGTTACCTGACCGTCAATGCGGCGAAGGGTCTGGACAAGGACGAGAAAGACAAGAAGGGCAAACTGATCCGTCAGGAACGTTACGCCGGTTCGATGACCAGAAGTTTCTACATCGGAGATACGGTTACCGAAGACGAGATCAAGGCCAAATTCGAGAATGGTGTATTGCAGCTGAGCATTCCTAAGAAGGAAGCCGAGAAGATCCCGGAGAAGAAACTGATCGCCATCGAAGGATGATGCGATTAAGCTTCACGGCAGCAGTACCAAAAGAAAACGAAACAGGCGGCGGGGCGAAAGCTCCGCCGCTTATTTGTTCTATCTATAATATAAAGCCGTTGAATAAAGCGCGACAATAGGCTATATTAGAATTATGGAGGAGGTGATCGTATGCAACAGGAAAATCCGGATCAGAGTATGATCGAAAAGGTATTACAGAGATTGGATACGGAAGTGGAAAACGGTGCGATGCGGGTAACGGTGGAGTTTGATGATGAACAGAGGGAAGCCGAGAAGGTATCCCATAAAGGCTGTAAGGCATACGGGCAGGATGCGGCGCAAACCGTCGGCAAGCTGGATGCCTATTCCGATCAGCTCCTGCGGGAGATGAAAGAAGACTAAAACAAGGCGGATCTGAGAGTAAAAAAGCGGTGTTTTAGGCGGTAAATTCAGGAAATTTAAGTTTAGCGGCGGCTTGAAGAAAGCCGTCGTTTTTGGTATACTATAATGGCTTGTAAGCAATGGAAAAGCACGGTGCCGAAAACGAAAATCGGTTGCCGGAAGCTGCCAAATATATACCATAAGGGGGTTGCGATATGGACAATCAATTATTTTCCAACAAGAGCATTATTTCCTGGTTACAGTATTTCTCTGAGAATACGGACATCGATCTGGAGCATGTAAAGCTCCTGGACATCACCAAAAAGAATAAAAACCTGATCCCCACCGTAGAAGCGCATCGTTGTGTGCTGGCTTTTACAGAAGCGGGCAATGCGGATATCTTCTATAAAATGTGGGATGTGGGTCTGGGCGACTGTGAAGTGATCTATAATGAAGGATCCGAGCCGGCCGGTCCCATCAAGCGCAACAAGGTATCCGAGATGATCGACCGCGGCATCAATGCATCGGCCGGTATGATCATTCTGAACCCGAATGCTAGATCCACGATCAAATTCGGGATGGACAATAAGAAATTTGCATCCGGTTCCGTAAAATATGTGGGTTCTGAGATTCGTTCCGTCCTGATCTCCAAGATGCAGATCCACGACGGCAAGAACCTGTGCGTGATCTCCGGGGAATCCATTGCGGTGGAATCGGCGATGATGAACGGGGAAGGAACCGTGATCGCGGTAGAGTACAAGCAGTCCGATCGTGAGACCATGGAAGAGAATGTGAACCAGTTCGGTCTGCGTAATGTGGTCATAGTCGATCATGTGGGTGAAGACACCATGGGAAATCTGCCGGTACCGGATACGACGATGCTGGTGGCATCCGCAAGCTTAGAGCATGAGTTGGAATATCTGCTTGCTATCAACCCCAACATGGAGTTTGTCATTTATACGCTGGACTTTAAGGTGGCGGCGAGCATGCGGGATATTCTGGGAAGATTTGGCATCACGGACATCACGATCATCCAGATCGCGGTATCCACGCTGACCTCCAAGAATGTATTTGAGAACCAGCCGGCACCGTGGATCATTTCGGCGAAGGCAGGAGCGTAAAGCTGCTATGATCCGTTATCAGAAGATCGCAGAGGGGTAAGCTGGCATGCGGTTGGACAAATATCTGGCGGATATGCATGTGGGCAGCCGCTCGGAAGTAAAGATACTGGTTCGAAAAGGGCAGGTGCGCGTAAACGGCGAGGTCGCGAAAGATCCGGGGATGTTCGTTACGGCGCAGGACAGGATCGAAGCGGCCGGAGAAACGATCGGCTATCAGGAGCATTTCTACTATATGTTAAATAAGCCGGCCGGGATCCTGACGGCGACGGAGGATAAGAAGCAGCAGACGGTGCTGGATCTGTTTCCGGAAAACTTACGGAAGAATTTGTCTCCGGTAGGACGGCTGGATAAGGATACGGTAGGACTTTTGCTGATCACGGATGACGGGGCGTTGGCACACCGACTGTTGGCGCCGAAGTCTCATGTGGATAAAGTCTATCTGGCGGGTACGGATCTGCCGGTGACGGAAGAGGATGTGAAGCGTTTTGCAGAGGGGCTTACGCTTTCTGACGGAACGGAACTGATGTCGGCCGGGCTTAAGATCCTGACCGGAGATGTGAAAGCGGATCCGTTTGGAACATTCATAGCGGAAGCACCGGGACCGGACGACCATCTGTCGCTGGTCACCATCCGTGAGGGCAAGTTTCATCAGATCAAGCGGATGTTTGAGGCCTGCGGGAAAAAAGTCGTATACCTGAAGCGTTTATCTATGGGTAGTCTTATGTTAGATCCTGACCTTCCGGAAGGAGAGTGGAGGGAACTGACGGAGCAAGAGATATTCTCCCTGCAAGGGGAAAGGAGTGCACTATGAACAAAAAGAACCAGAAACTGATGCTGATCATGGCGATCGTGGCAGTCGTTGCGGCGGTTGTCCTGATGGTAGTCGTGGTGGTGGCTATGAAGGGCGGAGCCAAAGAAGGCACACCAGTGGAAGAGCTGCAGCTGGCATCCGATGCGCCGCAGGATGAGTGGACGGTAGCCACAGGCGCTACGGAGCAACCGGCAGAACAACCATCAGATCAATTGATAGTAGAAACGGAGACTGTGGAGCAGTCGGCCGCCGGGATGTCTGTGGGCGGTGATGCCACCGGAACGGTAACGAACAGTGCGGTGCCGAATGCGACCGATACCGCAAGCGCAGCGGCAAACACTTCGAATGTTGAGACGACGCCTGCTGCAACAACGACAACAACAGCGACTACAACAACAACTACTACTACAACAACGGCGGGAGCATCTACCGCAAAAGGTTATGTGCTGACCTACGGTACCAACAACAGCTGGCAGAAGGGTGATGTGACCATGTTTGGCGTGGACTTCCAGATCACCAACAATTCCTCCGCGCAGGTGGAAAGCTGGACTCTGGTGATGGAGATCAGCGGGCTGGCAGAAGTAGACGGCTGGAACGGTACCTTCAAGACCAGCGGAAATACGCTGACGATCACCAATGCGGATTATAACGGTGCCATCGGAAACGGCGGCAGCGTAAACTGCGGATGTAACCTGGGTGTAAAGGCCGCGAATGTGACGGTAGCCAGTGCGACGCTCAATGGTACGGCTTGTACGGTAGTGGCCGGCAAGGTAGATCCGAATGCGCAGGCCAATGCACAGAATGCTCAGAACAATAACCAGAACAACAATAACCAAAATAATAACAATCAGAATAATAATCAGCAGGCGCCGGTGGATGTGAGCGCGATGCTGACCCGTTGTGCAGACGCAGTTCAGGGAGATGACTGGCTGCATACCGACGGACACCGCATTCTTGATAAGAACGGCAAGGAAGTATGGTTGACCGGTGTGAACTGGTTCGGTTACAATACCGGTACCAACACCTTTGACGGACTTTGGAACAGCCAGATGGCACCGACGGTCAAAGCGATCGCCGATCATGGTTTCAACCTGATCCGTGTGCCGATCTCCGCGCAGTTGTTGAATGACTGGGCAGCAGGCAATTATCCGAAGGCAAATTACAACAATGCGTATAATACGGAACTGAATTCCATGAACAGCCTGCAGATCTTTGACTACTTCCTGTCTCTGGCAGAAGCCAACGGGCTGAAGGTAATGATCGATATCCACAGCGCTGAGACCGATGCAATGGGACATAACGCAAATATGTGGTGTACCCAGAAGGTAACGGCAGATCAGTATCTGGCCGCTCTGGCATGGTGTGCAGACCGCTACAAAAACAACGATACGATCATCGCATACGATCTGAAGAATGAGCCGCACGGCAAACCGTATGAAGGCAGTAATGCAGCCATCTGGAATGACAGCAAATCTGCAAACAACTGGAAGTATATGGCAGAACGCGCAGCACTGACAGTACTTGGTAAGAACCCGAATGTACTGGTCATGGTGGAAGGTACGGAGATCTATCCGGTCGACATCAAGAGCAACAGTGATTATCATTCCCAGAACGATGCGGATTACTACTTCAACTGGTGGGGCGGGAACCTGCGTGGCGTGGCGGATTATCCGGTACAGCTGGGGCAGTATCAGAACAAGCTGGTATATTCTCCGCACGATTACGGCCCGACCGTATACGAGCAGCCTTGGTTCAAGGGTGGTTATACTTATGACAGCCTGATGAAAGACTGCTGGCATGATAACTGGTTCTACATTTACGAAAACAATACGGCACCGCTGCTCATCGGTGAGTGGGGCGGCTTTATGACAGAGCCGAACCTGACTTGGATGACGCATATGCGCAAGCTGATCAAGACCTATCATCTGAACCACACCTTCTGGTGCCTGAATGCAAACTCCGGGGATACCGGCGGTCTGTTAAAGGATGATTTTACGACCTGGGATACGGAGAAGTACAACTTTGTCAAGGAAGTACTGTGGCAGCAGAATGGCAAGTTTGTCGGGCTCGATCATCAGATCCCGCTGGGGGCAAACGGTATTACCTTAAGTGCAGCAAGCAGTTTGAAATAATTATAAAAAAACGAAAAGGGGACGTTTATGAAGATCAGTAACGGATGTTGGATCCAAAAAGAAGGCATTACGGCATTTTTTCCGCAGGAAGTGTATTTCTGCGATGTAAAGGAAGATATGGTGAAACTGGTAGCGCCGACGCACCATATCAAACAGCGTGGTGATACGCTGGGCGGTGTGAATATCACGCTGGAGATCACGACACCGGTGGAGGGCGTGATCCGTGTAAAGGCATATCATTACAAGGGCGCGATCTGTGATGCACCGGCGTTTGAGCTGAGCCTGCCGGAAAAATCTGCGATCAACGCAACGGAAACCGAAGATTCCGTGATCATCAAAAGCGGTGCGCTGGAACTGTTCATTGATAAGAAAAACTGGCGTATGGAATATCGCAGAAACGGAAAAGTGCTCAGCGTGAGTGCAGCCAAGGATATGGCGTATGTCAGCGAAGAGTATTTTGGCGATGCCTATGTACGCAGTACGGATGAAGATGTGTATATGCGGCAGCAGTTGTCCATCGCGGTGGATGAGCTGTTCTATGGTTTTGGTGAGAAATTCTCTCCGTTTGTAAAGAACGGCCAGACGGTGGATATCTGGAATGAAGACGGTGGTACTTCTACAGAGCTCAGCTACAAAAATATTCCGTTCTATATCTCTTCCCAGGGATATGGCGTATTTGTAAATCACACGGATAAGGTATCCTTCGAAGTGGGTTCCGAATCCGTGGAAAAGGTAAGTTTCACGGTACCCGGAGAATCTCTGGACTACTTCTTTATTGACGGACCGGATCCGAAGGAAGTGGTGAAGCGTTATACGGATCTGACCGGAAAACCGGCTCTGCCTCCTGCCTGGACCTTTGGCCTGTGGCTGTCCACTTCCTTTACCACCGACTATGATGAAAAGACGGTAATGCACTTTATCGACGGCATGCTCAAACGGGGTATTCCTCTGAAGGTGTTCCACTTTGACTGTTTCTGGATGAAAGATTTCCATTGGACGGATCTGGTATGGGATGAGCGTGTATTCCCGGATCCGGCAGGCATGATCAGCCGTATCCATGAAAAAGGCTTGAAGTGCTGTGTATGGATCAATCCGTATATCGCGCAGGAATCCATACTCTTTGATGAAGGTATGGAGAAGGGCTATTTCCTGAAGCGTCCGGATGGCGGTGTATGGCAGTGGGATATGTGGCAGCCGGGCATGGCAATCGTGGACTTTTCTAATCCGGATGCTACCAAATGGTTCCAGGAAAAACTGGAAGCATTGGTGGATATGGGTGTGGATGCGTTCAAGACCGATTTTGGTGAGCGTATCCCGACGGACTGTGTGTATGCAAACGGACTGCATCCCCGCAAGATGCATAACTATTATACCTATCTGTACAATCAGGCTGTCTTTGAAGTATTGGAGAAAAAGAAGGGTAAGAACGAAGCGGTATTGTTCGCCCGTTCCGCAACTGTTGGCGGACAGAAGTTCCCGGTACACTGGGGCGGCGACTGCTGGTCAAATTATTCCGGTATGGAAGAAACCATGCGTGGCGGTCTTTCCCTGCAGATGTCGGGCTTTGGCTTCTGGAGCCACGATATGGGTGGTTTCGAGCAGACTTCCACGGCAGATGTATACAAGCGCTGGGTAGCGTTCGGACTGCTTTCTTCTCACAGCCGTCTGCACGGCAGCTCTTCCTATCGTGTGCCCTGGAACTATGATGACGAAGCGGTAGATGTGGTACGGGTATTTACTCGCCTGAAGATGCGCCTGATGCCGTATCTGTGGGCGATGGCACAGAAGACACACAAGGAAGGTATCCCGATGATGCGTGCGATGGTGATGGAATATCCGAAGGATCGTATGTGCCGTTATCTGGACAAGCAGTATTTCCTGGGAGACAGCCTGCTGGCAGCACCGATCTGCAATCCGGAGAGCAAGGGTGTCTATTATCTGCCGGAAGGCACATGGACCGATTTCTTTACCGGTGAAAAAGTAGAAGGCGGTAAGTGGTTTGAGAAGCATTACAGCTATCTGGAGATGCCGCTCTTTGTGAAGGAAAATACGATCCTGCCCATCAGTGATAACGAGGAAACTCCGGAGTATGACTATGCGGATCAGGTGACCTTTAACATCTATGCGTTAAAGAGCAGTGCGGAAGCGGTAGTCTATGATATGGAAGGTGTGGAAGGAAGTTTTATTCGCGCAGAGCGGAAGGGTAATGAGATCGAGATCTCTCTCAACCATACCAAGCCTTGCTGGATCAAGCTGATCGGTGAGCAGGTAGCGAGCGTGGAAGGTGCGGAGCATACGGTACAGAACAACAATACGCTGCTCATCCCCAAGGCAGAAAAGATCAAAGTGACTTTGGGATAATTCCGGCGGATTCGCGATCGGATTTTTACAGTTTTAATACAGGTAACAGAAACGGGAGTGCAATAAAGCACTCCCGTTTTTTGGTGTAAAGCTCTTCGATGCTTGCACTTTGCTTGCACATAGAATGTTACAATTTCAAATAAACAGTGAAAAAATGCCCGAAAGAGGGGGTTTGCAAAGTATAACAGGAGGATAAAGCGATGCCCGGACCGAAGGAAGTATTTATCAAATATGAAAAAGAATACAAAGCAGTGATCGACAATAAGACGGGACAATCCAAAATGGTGGAAGCCGGTTATCGACCGAAATTGCGGGAAGGCGGACTGACGGAAGAGATCCTTCTCAATGGTAATCTAGAAAAACTGCAGAGTTTCTGGGATGAGAATGCGGATAATCTCAATGCGGAGGAAAAGGCATATCTGCAAAATCGTCTGCATACCGCAAGGAAGGTGCAGAAGATCGGCGCGGAGACCCGTGCAAAGCTTTCGAATGGTGAGAGTATGCAGGGGAAGGAACCGAAGAAGGAAGGCGGTTTTATCGGCTTTGCAGACTTAAAATACCCGGAAAAGCAGACAAGCAGCAATGGCTGCTGGTCGTGTTCGTATTCCCTGCTGCTGAAAAGCCGTGGTGTAGATCTGGACCAGCGGGAGATCCGTGGGTGGAGGCCGGACTATACCAAAGATTCCTCTACGCCCAGGGAAATCGCAGACGGACAGCAAAGTCGTCGTGAGGTCTCCAGACGATTGAATGTGGATACATCCAACAGCATAATGGATAATGGGGATCTGATGAATCAGGTATTACCCAATGCCGGTCTGCAGCAGGTTTCTTTAAAACCGCTGTCGACGACTGTGATGGGGATTGATGGGAGAATGGCTACGAAGGATGAGCTGGAGACGATCCGGAAATTCTATAAGGAACAGATGAAAAAGCAGTTAACCGATACGATCCGGCATGCGATCCAGGTGGATCATTCCCCGGTATCACTGACCGTCGACGGGCATTATATCACCATTACCGGGATCAGTGAGGATGGCAAAAACCTGCGCTATGAGGATAGCCTGGAAAACGGCACACAGACCATGAAGACGGATCGTCTGGTCAATATGGCAACCGAACCGCATACCAACTGGTTCGGGAATTATGTAGTGCCCGGAATGTATGGCGGCATTGATATGACCTGGATCCGTGACATTCCTGTGCCGGAGCATGAGAAACGGAACGAAGAAAAGCCGGTGATCCATCCGGAAGAGCCGGGATTGGCGCAGATAGATGAAAACGGGAAAGTGACAGTAAATGTGCCATTGAAACATCCATCTGCAACCAGTCTTGGGAATCCGTCCTCCGGGCAGGTGGAAGGTAAGGGTGTATCGGATCAGATCATGCTGGACACGAAAGCGCTGTCCAAACTGCTGGGTGGCAAGAAGGTAACAGGGTTTGGACCAAATAATGGCTATACCATGGGAAATAAGGAGGCATATTATCCGAAGCAGATCTATTATAAGAAGGATCCGCAGTTGGCGAAGTATCGCTGCATGGGAGAGAGTGCACAGCAGACTTTTGCCGGCGTGAGCCTTGGTTTGGAAAAAGCATTGGGGCAGGCAGAGGCACCAGAGAAAAAGGAAACAAAGAAAGAAGAACCCGGGAAAGAAGAGCTAAAGAAAGAGGAACCTAAGGCAAATGAAACCAAAGCAAAGCCGGCGGCCGGGAAACAGCAGTGGGTACCGCAGCGTACCTCGGAAGTCTCCATCAACGGCGGAGGCGAAGCAAAGAATGAGAATAAACCAGCGAAGAGCCGCAAGACCAATATTGATGAGCTGGTGAAAGAGTCCAGATCGGAACAGCCCAAAAAGCACACTTGGAAACTGGAGATGACGCATTCCGACAGCATTACCATATCTTCTTCGGCAGATAAGAAGCAGGATAAGAAAAATGAGGTTTTGAATAACAATAAAGCGATGGTTCCGAAGAGCAAAAAATAATTTTTCTTTTTGAACGAAATGCTTGCACTTTGCTTGCACTTGCCATGCTATACTTTGCAACATACAAAGAAATAATAGTTGCAGGAGACGGCAGGAAGCCGAAGATCGGATGTGAAGGAGGTAACACGATATGTCGAGCGGTTTATTAGAAGAAAGCAAAAAACAGCAGTCAAAGTTTCAGCAGACAAGATCTATTCTATACGGAAATAAATATGATAATGTCAACTGGCTTATGAAGGGGATCTATAATACCTATTCCATATGGCGTCTGACCAAAGCGGAGACGGGAAATGCACTGTCGGCCTCCGCGCGGGCGATCCGGGAGATATCAAAGAGCACAAAGAATGGTGTAAAAGACTGGTATAAGGAGTCCGGATTTGGTGAAGCCGTAAAGGATGCGGGCAAAAAAATGTCCTCTGTCGGAAAGTCGATCAAGGATTTTACCGTTCATCATGCGAAGAATGCAGGCGGCCTGATGGTGGCCGGAGCGCAGAAGGCCTATGAAAAAGGAAAAGAATTCGGAAACTGGGTGGCAGATTCTGAATTCGGAAAAGCGGTAGCACGCTACGGAAAGCAGACCGGGAAAGCAGTCGGTGGATGGTTCCGATCCGCAGGCGCGTGGATGAAGGATAAAGCGATCCGTTTTTCCGAATCTCCTATGGCCAATAAGATCAAGGCTGGTTTTAAAACTGCCGGTCAGAAGATCAGTACAGTAGCAAAAGGAGCAGCAGAGATCGCAGTCAATGCTGCAGATAAAGTAGCGACACCGGTTGTAAATACGGCAAAGAAGCTGCATAACAGTACATTCGGTAAGAAAGTACGGTCTGCCGGCGCATGGATCGGCAAGAAAACAGTAAATGGTATGAGCGCGCTCGCACATCATACGGCCAGCGGATATGATTATGTAAAAAGCCACATTATTGACTGGAAATTTAATAAGGATCGTACCTATGGCTTTGAAGAAAATCAGATCAAGGAAATGTTGCGGGTGAAGGAAAGCGGTGGCGTATATGAAGAGAAGATGAACCGTTTCCGTCAGGATGTATTGGGTAAAAAGGAGATCCGTGATCATCTCAACCTCCGTCTGGATAAGGAACGCATCAAACGGAACGCCGGCGATATGGAAAAGGGCAAGACCGGCGATGTGGAACTGGTGGAGATCAATAGCGAAGGCAAGTTTGTTAAGGATACACCGGGAGCAGGTATGCTGCAGAGCCTGAACAAATATGATCTGGCAAATGTTATGATTCCGGATACGGAAGAGAAGAAACGCGAAAAGCTCACACTGGATGAACTGCAGAAGAAGGCCAAAAAAGAAGAGACGCAGAAAAAGAGCGGTGTGGATCCGGATCTGAAGAAGGCGCAGAAAAACATGAAGACGGCATTTGTGGAAGGGGAGGCCTATCTTGGAGCTTTTAATCAGTCGCTTCCGATCACCAATTTTGCAAAAGCATTCGGAAATGCCATCAATATGGCAGAAGGTAAGGAAAAAGAAAAGAATATGGCGGCGCTGGTCACCAACCTGATGGATCAGGCAGGAAAGATATTGAAGATGAAGGACAAGGCCGGTTCTTATGCAAACCTGGCAGGGGCATTGAATATCGCAGTTACCGGTATCAATATGCCCAAGGACGATGCCAGCAAACTGCAGCAGCTGCAGACCGCGATCGGAGATGTTCAGTCCGGTATGAAGATCCTGGGGGCTGCACTGAAGCAGGGTGGAATAAAGAATAGTCTGGCAGACCAGTCCTTTTATCTGGGGCCGTTGCTGACGATCATGGATGGTGTGGACAGCTTCAATAACCTGGCGGCAACCCATGAAAAGCTGAAAGCGCTGAAAGAGGAAGACCGGTCGCTGAACTTAACGGACCAGAATGTGATCCGTCACATTGACCAGGGAAATGTAGATCTGCTTCGGCAGAATAAAGAGAAAAAGGTAGCGACTGTCCTGAACACCGGCATTGATACCGCACTTTCCACGGTTGGTCTGGCTACCAACACCGGTTTGATCACCTACGGCATTTCCACCGCATTGAGTCATATATCTCCTGTGGATCTGGTGGTAAATGTGATGAAAGGCAAGAGCGATCGCGATCTGATGATCGAGGATGTTTTCGGATCGAAGGATGCGTATAATAAATATAAAGAACAGTATTCGCTGCGTGGCTCAGATATCGATCGTGAGATCCTGCGGGAGACCGGGATTGGTTCGGTGAAGGAATACGCCAGTCGGGTACGGGCAGAGACCGCGCTGCATCTGCACAGCAGGATCAAGCAGGCGGAACAGTTCGGGATCGAAAACGGCGCGACGAAGCTGAAGGATGCCGGCGGACTGGAGGGCAAGAGCGCAAAAGAGATCTATAAAGAGATCGGTGGCAGAGAAGATTTTGATAAGATCGTGGGACGGAATAAGAGCAAAGTACACGAGAATAAAGTGGAAGAATACAAGAAGAGAAAAGCGGAAGAGTATAAGAAACAGATGGAAGAGAAGAATGCGCAGACACTGAAGGGCAGAAAAAAATAAACAGGTACATCAGAAAAAAATCATAAAAATTTAGGAGGAAAAAAACATGGCAACAGCATTGGAGTTATTGAGAGACAGAATGGCAGAGGATACACTGGAGTTGTCCTATGACAACTTAGATGGGGCATATACCCTGCGTCTGGTGCTTGATTCCATCGGGGAAGCGGAAGACGGCGTGATCGTTGTGGAAGTAAGCGAAGTGCCGGTAGAAGATCAGGAAAAATACGGATATTACCACTTTATGTCCGTACTGGCAAATGAAGTGAGTGAAGCGCAGTTTAAGACAACGCTGGCGAAATTAAATGACATCAACATGGAAACCCTGCTGGGCAATTATTTTGTGATCCCGGATGTAGGAGCGTTGGTACATAAGTATGTGCTTCGTGTGAATAACGAAGACGCAAAGAGCACTGCGGAAGATCTGTATGCCTGCCTGGTGGAAGTGGTGGCTCAGGTGAATAATGACTATGACAGAGTAGTCGCATCCATCGCAGAGTAAGAAAAAACAAACGAACAAAAAAGGATAGGGGCGGGTTTCGTGGCACAATCGGTGCTGCGGGGCTCGTTCTTTTTTATTAAAATTTTTATGGAATCGGTCGGAATGCTTGCACATTGCTTGCACTTGGTAATGTAGAATGTATGACAATAGTGAAGAAATACATCATAAGAAAAGGGGAACAAGACTATGATGAAGACAAAAGACAAGAATCAGATGGTGCAGGATATCACCGTGATCGGTGGGCTGTCGCCGGAGGCATTTGGTATATTTAAGCAGAAGCCGCAGCATATGGGGTATCTGAGAAAAAAGGGGAATAGTACACAGATCGAGGATCCGCAGTCGATCGGATCCAGAGCCGGTCATGTGGTGAATGTTTATCGGCCGGTAACGAATCAGGAAAAGCAACAGGAGAGGGAATTTTTTGCAGATGCAGGTCGGATGGGTGAGGTATTGTCTCAGCAGGCGTCTGCGGCAGAAGGTAAGAAAAAGGCGTTGTTGGAAGCCTATGCCCGGCGTATGAAAGAAGTGTCGAAGGGGGGGAATGACCAGGCATCGGTAACTTCTGTTGCGGAAGAGAGCAGGGATCTGTTGCAGGCATTTGCTTTGAATAGCGGAAATGTGCAGACGGTGCTGGAAGACGGTATTACGCTGGGGAGCGGAAAGGTGCTGCATCCCTTCGATCTGCTGATCCATGGAGAACATCTCAAGGGGACGATGGAAGCCTATCAGACGGCAAAGAAGGAAGGCAGTCTGAACCGGGTAACAGAGTTAAAACTGCGGAAAGAGATGAGAACTGCTCTGAAGGGGATTCAGGAGGAGCTGAAACAGTGGGACGGTCTGGATCCGGAAAAGATTTCGGAAGCGGATAAAGCAAAGTTTTCGAATTATTTTTTGAAACCGGAAAACAGAAAGGAATTTTTACAGGGGATCACGACCCTGAAACTGCATACCCGTGCGTACGAAAACGCACTGAATATGGGCTGGCCCATCAGTGATCTGAATGCGTTTACTACGATCTGTGAGGCATCTTTCCGCGAAAAAGATCCGGATAAGAGAAAAGCCTATGCGGAGATGCGTGATAAGATACAGAAGGTAAATTACTACGAAGCAGAAGATCCGGATGCCATGCGTTCGAATCTGTTTCTGGAGATCGAGCGTGATCTGACCGAGGCAGGAGAAGGTGTGCAGAAGGCCGGAGGACCGGATCGCCTGGGCATCGTACAGTCCGCATCCGGAAGCGCATGGAGTGTGGAAGAAAAGGAAAATGTGCTGGGGGTACAGCAGAAGAGGAAGCAGAAAGCCGCGCCGCAGAAGAAGGCTCCGGAAGTGAAGAGCGAGATCAAGGAAGAACCGGCTCCGCAGGAAGAGCCGAAACAGGAGAATAATGCGAACAATATCGTAGAAGAACCGAAGCAGGAAAATAATGTTGCAGAAGAAGTAAAACAAGAGAATAACGGGAATAATGTAGAAGAGCCAAAACAGGAAGAGAATATTGAGCAGCCGGAAGAAGAGATGACCGACGAGGAAATGGTACAGGAGATCCTGGAGGCGGAAAAGATGGATCCTGAACTTCAGGAGCTGCTGGAAGAAAACGGACAGAATGCGGAACTGCCGGCGGATGACAATGCGATCGCCCGGCTGGAGCAGGAGATGGGCGAGGAGGAACCGAAAAAAGAACAGGATGTGATAGGTGAGTTCCTTAACCCGGAAGAGGATCCGGATGTCAATGAAGAACTGCAGAAGCTGGAGGAACAGCAGAAGCAGGAAGAGCAGAAACAGGAAGAACTGCAGAATCAGCAGTTGCAAAACAACCAGGGACAGCAGGAAGGTCCGGAGCAGGATCCGGTTGTCAATGAACAGAATAATGAACCGCATGAACAGAATGATCAGAATGCGCTGAACGATGCGAATGATCAGGGCCATGTGCAGGAACAGAACGGGCAGGAAAATGCGCAGGAAGAGAACGAGCAGGAGAACGATGGACCGGAAGAAAATGCCATTGACACCGAGCCGGTCGTTATTGGCGAGTATAAGGATTATTCTGCGCAGGATAAGGCTGTGCTGGAGGACTATGAGAAAGCACTCTCGAAAAACCGGATGTCCACGCATGGCGTAACGCAGGCCAGAGTTGCCTGGGCACAGGAAGCCTTGCGCAGAGCCGGAGAGATCGGAAATCCCATGGATCTGCGGCAGCGTCAGCTGCTGATCCAGGCGACCGCATTGAGCCAGGGCTGGAACATTACCGATATGGACGCGCTGGATGCTTTTGTGGAATGCGTGGAAACATCACCGGCAGAGGCGCGCAGGGAAGGACGTGAGCTTCTGGCGGCTATTCTGGATACTTCCGTAAAAACCGAACCGGTCCGTCAGGAGCTATTGTCCAGAATGGCGGAATATGTAGGGGAACGCTATTTGAATGCGGACGAGAGAAACCGTGAGATGCAGAAGACCTATGGCGGACGGATCCAGAAGGCACAGAGCCGTCCGGTGCAGTGGTGCGAGTTTCCCGAGGATCCGGAACTGGTGCGGCAGGCAGCGCAGGACGGAAAGCTGGGGCGTACCGAGTTTTGGGAGGATAAGCCGGAAGAGCTGAACCAGGAGAAGGACGAGATCATCCGGAAGCAGCTGCGTGCGTATGCCCGTCAGAATCGTAATCTGACGGATCGGGATCAGAAGAATATAAGAGAAAAGAACAGTTATGTGCTGCCGGAGATGGATCAGGAAGAACTGGAGCGGTGGCATAAAAATATTGCCAGAAAGAACTCGAATATCGAGATCGGCAGCAGAAAAGCCGCGATCCTGACCATGGGACCGGATCTGTACGAAGAAGCAGACCGGAAGTATCAGGGCAGCCTGGAAGAGCGTACGGTGCCGATCCACCATGCGACGGGTACCCGGTATAACAATGCCGGATCCCATGTGCTGGAAATCGATATCGGCGGGTCCGGATTTGTGGCGCCGACACATGATCACCATGGCATCAGTGCGTGGGACGGTCTCTTTGACTCCAAGGTCATAAAATTGCTGGGGAGCGAAAAGGAATATATGCTCACCGAAGAATATGGGGAGAGAACTCCGGTTCGCGGCCATGAAGAAAAAGATAAGATCCGCAGGAAAACTTCCGAGACTACGCTTCCGAACGGCAAGAAGGTAACAAAAGAGCGTTATGCCATTCCGGGACCGGTGGTGCTGGGAGGATCGCTGAATGCCGGTAATTATTCGATCGAAAACACCCGCCAGGTAGTGCAGAGGATCGGAGAGGATTTCCTTACCCCAATCTTTGAAAGATGGGAACGAAAAGAAGAAGAGCCGCAGGATATCCACATCAATATCAGCGGTCACAGCCGCGGAGGCTGCGGTGCCGGTGAGGGTGCGGATCTGATTCGTGAATGGTTGTTGCAGAATGAGACCTTTAATAAATATGCAGACCTGGTAAAGATCGATCTGATCCAGCTGGATGCGGTACCGGGTTATGGTGACCGGCGCAACCATGGGAAGCTGAATTATCGTTCGGAGCAGCCGGTAGACAAAAAACAGCCGAAGATCAACGGTACGGCGATCTATTCCATGTCGACGGAATGGTCGGATGCCATGTTCCGTCCGCAGGAGATACAGGGGGCAGACCGCGTGATCTTTGGTATGACACCGCATGCGGCAGGGCTCAATATCGTAGACCGTAGCCAGCTGACGGTGGATAAAGACGGAAAGGCACATCGTCGCGGTTTTTATGATCTGGAGACCGGTGAATTTTATCGTGGCAGCGGTATCGCAGAACTTCCGGAGGGTGTATATTTTTCGGATGATAAGCAGAACCTGATACGGATCACCAATTTTGCGCAGCTGAACAACATCATGGATATGGTGTGCATCGGTGCGGATCGTCAGATGGAGCGCCAGAATGTATTGCGCTCTGTTGTCCGAAACTGGTTTGCAACTCACGAACTCAAGGATACCTATCATGATCCGGAGGAACGGGAGCGTGTGCAGGATCAGATGAAGCGTTCTGTCAATAAGCTGATGAAAGGAACGGATAACGAGTACGGACTGGGTGCGGTCCGTGAGCGTATACGCGCGCTGTCGGAAGCAAAAGCAGCGAATAACGAAGAGAGGATCAAACAGGCCGAAGAGGCGCTGATCAAGGACTGCCGCAGTTACATGGCAAATGTACCGATGTCGGCAACGCATACCGAGCGCAAAGACATCAAAAATATGGAGCTGGTAGGCGATATCTTAAGCGGTGTGCAGCGGGAACGCAATTTCCTGGACCATGAGCAGGTTTATACACGCAGAAATGAACCGGTTGCGGATGAGGTAAAGCAGCAGCGCATCGATACGGATGCGGCAAAGGCCAATATGATCCGTAACAGCGTGAAGCAGCAGGCAAAAGACTTTTTGCAGAGACTTAACGAACAGGATAAGAAGTATAAGCCGTCCCAGAAAAATTCTCCGGAATATCTGCGTATGCGTACGGCATTGAAGGAGTGTTCGGAACTGAGCGGAAAGAGCAGTGTGCGTGAGATCATGGATGCGGTCTCCGAGCTGAGCACGGCGACGAAACACTATCAGGATGTTCGCGGAAACTTCCGACGGCTGGCAAGCATCGGCGGCGGGATCAACAATATGTTCCGTTATGTGTTCAGTCCGTCCACCAGACAGCGTCTGTCTTTTGCAAATGATCTGCAGAAGACGGCGGACGGTTTCCTGAACGGGCTGATCGAGAATGTTGAGAAAGTCTATGACAAAAACGCAACGCTGCAGGAACTGGTAGGCAAAAAGGATCGCAAGCTGGCCTATGAGCAGGATGCGCTGGAGAAGATGGAACAGCTCCGCAAGGATTTTGAAAAGTCTCTGCTGGCGAATAAGATGGATCCGACGAAAGTGGAGGAGAATAAGCAGCAATACAGGGATGCGCTTGCGGATATGGCAAAGACCGTACCGGAAGACAGTGCGGCAGGAAAGTCCTATGCATTGCAGCAGAGTGCATTGCAGAAGGGCTGGGGTATCTTTGATCTGCGTATGATGAATACGCTGGCGGATACCGTGCACAACCTGAAGGATGATGCGGAAGCGGATCAGAAGGGCAGAGAACTGATCGAAAAGATCCGAAACACACAGATCAATGATCAGAACGATAGGAATCAATTGCTGGCGGAAATTGCGGGCTATGCGGAAGCAATCAGCACGAAACATCCGGATTATGCAAATGTACTTTCTTCCCATACCGAAGATATCGCAAAGAGAAATCTGCATTGGACGGAGTATCCGAAGGATGTGGTGCTGCTGGCTCAGGCGCAGAGAAACGGCGAGCTGGATGTGATCACAGACAACGGTGTGTGGATCAAAGAGATCGCAAAAGACGACGCTCTGGGCAAAGATGTGGCGAAACAACGGGAATATCTGCGGGATCATCTGCAGGAGATGGCGGATCGTCATCTGAGTTCTTCCATGGAAAACCGAAGGGCGCTCCGTGATAAGGATACGTATGTGATGCCGCAGCAGAGCAAGGCGGATCAGGATCAGTTTACTGCCAATACGGCGCAGCGTGCGGCGGGCATCAGCGTGAGCAATCGTCAGGCAGCCAAGTGTGTATTCGGAGAAGCAGAATATGACCAGATCGACCGTCTGCGTGCGGCAGCAAATGCAGAAGACCGTACCGTAAAGATCCACCATGCGAAGGGCAACATCTATATGAATGAAGGTTCGCATGTACTGGAGATCAATGTGTGTGGTTCCGGTTCCTATCTGCGGGAGCTGGATTATCATGGACAGACCGGACGCAATACGGACCGTGACTGGGAGGAAAGCATCCGTCTGCAGTTTGGAGACCGCGTGCCGGTTCCGGGACTCGAAGATGTGAACAGTATCCGCAGAAAGAGCGAGCAGCGTCTGGTAAACGGCGAAATGATCAAAAGAGAACGCTACACCATTCCGGGACCGACGGTATTGGGTGTCGGCGCGCTGGATGGGGGCAAGTATAAGATCGCGGAAAGCCGTAAGATGGTGCAGCAGATCGGTGAAAATTTCCTGACACCGATCTTTAAGGAATGGAAAAAGAAGCAGGCAGAGGATCCGGACTTTGTTCCAAAGGATGTGCATGTAAGACTGACCGGTTACAGCCGTGGTGCAGTGGCTGCCGGCTACGGAAAAAACGATCTGATGGCGTGGATCAATGACCATCCGGAGTATAAAGATTTTGCCAAATATGTGAAGCCGGAGTCCGTTCTCTTTGATGCGGTGCCGGGACCGGACGGCATGAAAAAAGGCTATGGCGAGAACCGGCTGGCCGGAGGCAACGATACTGTCTTTTATATGATGGCAAATGAACATGACAGCTACTTCCAGCCGCAGCAGGTGAAGGGAGCGGGAAAGTATATCCTTGGTGTCAGCACACATGCCAGCGGACAGGACTACATTGATCTGAGCCAGAAGGCTGTGGCCGAAGACGGCATGGCACATAAACAGGGCTATTACGATGTGGAAAGCGGTGAGTATTATCGCGGCGGCGGTATCGCGGATCTGGCAGATGGTGTGTACTTTGCGGATGAAGGACAGAACCTGCACCGCCTGAGCAGCTTTTCACAGCTGAACAGACTGTATGATATGATCCAGTCCAATGGTGGTGCCAAAAAGCAGAGGGACCGTGCAAAGATCGTGCAGGAAACCTTAAAGGAATACTTTGCGGATCATGAACTGGGCATTTCCTATACATCCGAGGCAGAAAAGGATGTGATGGATGAGAAACGCCAACGTATCGAAGCACAGCTATTAAAGGAAGAGGCAAACGGAAAGAAGCTGGCCGGTGATCTGAGCGCGGTGCAGGCGGCAATGCAGCAGATCAGGAATGCCGGACCGAACCCGCAGAATGCAAATGTGCTACGCGATAATCTGCTGGAGGCCTGCAAAGACTATATGAAACGCACGCCTGTGACGGACAATGCGGATGACCGCAGACGGATGGATCAGGTCAGCGATCTGTGCAGTCTGATAAAGCGTGAAAAATGTTTTGAAGAGAAGGGATATCAGCCGAGAAAGAATAAGCTGGGCATGGATGAAATGTCGAAGGCAGAGCGGCTTGTTTCAGGACAGAGCCGGCAAAAGACCATCGATGGTGTGATCGCCGTAATGACGGAGGGTGGTGCACAATCCGCAAAACTGTTGGATCAGTTGGATGCAACGAGGAAAAGCGGATCCGATTCCGATGAATATACCCGTATGCGCAATGCGGTGATCAAGTGTGCGAAACTGGACGATAATGCTTCGATCACGGATATCCGGGATGCCTATATGGAAATGTATGAAGCGGCAAAGGAATATGAGAAAGAGAAAATCACAGGACTCTTTAAAACAGACTCTCCGGAGGGCAAGCAGCGCATCAATGTTGCACAGGCAATCAAGGATGCGGCATCTGCCTATGGAAATAAGCTGGATACGGTGACCGGTGACTTTTCCGAACAACTGGATCCGATCTGGGAAGTGAGTGCGAGAAACCAGGTGAAGATCAAGGAACTGCAGGCTAACGCGCCGGTGAGAGCACAGGAAAATGCTCCGCAGCAGCAGAACATTCCGAATCCGGAGCTGCAGGTACAGACGAAAGTGCAGGTTGGATACGAGGCAAAGAAAGACCAGCTGGAACAGAAGGCGCAGACCTTTGAGATGGAACATGCCAATGATATGCAGTATCAGGCGAAGAAGGAGAAGCCTTCGGATCAATGGGTGATCAGTCATGAACAGCAGGCAACGATTCCCGGGAAGAAGGAAGAGCAGCCTGAAAAGCAGGATACGCTGAAAGTTGCGAAAGCGGAAGAATTCAGCTTCTCCGGAAATAAAGCACCGGAAGAGAAGAAGTCCGCCCAGTCGGAGCTGAAAGTAGAGAACCAGCAGAAGAACGAGCCGAAGAAAGAGGAGCCGAAGAAAGAAGAGCCTAAGAAAGAAGAGCCTAAGAAAGAAGAACCGCAGAAGGATGAGTATCAGAAGGCGGTAAACCGGCCGGGATGGGGCAAAAACCACTACTTCTACGAATCGAGGCCGAATCCGAATGGTGGAGAACGCAGAAAGACCAATCTGAGCGGACTGGAAGAAAAGAAAGAACGAACGGATTATTCCAAGCTGCGTGCAGAGAAGAACAATCCGGTGGAACAGAAAGGCAAGGATGCTGCAGAGAATCCACCGGTAAACAATTCAAACGGTCTGAAAAAATAGTAAAGTAGGGGAAATTGAAGAATTTTGAACCGTTGTAAGCAGGAAGCCATGGGGATGTATCACCATGGCTTTTTGCATATGGAATTTTTTTTGAAAATATACCGGGAAACTTGCGCTTTGCTTGCACTTAGGTTTGTATAATGGAACTCAATCAAGAAAAACAACTGTTGAGATAGCAGAACAAAACAGTGTATCAAACCATAATATGGAAGGAGAATGAATTATGGAATATTCAATCTTTGCAGTATCAGACTATTATAACTTTGCATCTGCATTATATCGGTTTCCGGGCCTGGATAAGTATAAAGCTGAAATTGGCGGGCATATGGATCTGCATAATAAGATGGATGAAAAGGAATTCATGGGAACTGCCATGAACCAGACAAGAACGATCGAGACGGCTTCCGGCGTGAAGCTGGATGTGATCTCGGATCCGGAAGTCAATAGCCAGATGGATGATCCTCTAAAGGAATCGTTGAAGCTGACGGATACCATGCTTGCGGATCAGGCCCTGATGGAAAAAGAACCTATGCTGAAGGCTTACCTGCAGCTGTATAAGATGCATACGGAAGCAGAGCTTTCCGACAGCATGGATAAGTATGATCATTATATGGATCAGACCACAAATGTGGTCGGTTTTTTGATGACGCAGTTTGAGAATATTCCGACCTCGGAACAGTTGGAAACGATGAAAAACGAGGATCCGAAATCCTATGAAGTGGCGCAGAGTATCCAGGAATATTTTACTGCTTATGCGGACTGCTATGGTACCCCGGCTCCGGAAGATATCATGGGAACGGAGCAGTTAAAAGATCTGGATGTGGCTGCATCCAAAAAACAAATGGATGACAAATATGCGAAGTTGGAGAATGCGGCGAAAAAATTTGCGGATCTGGACCGGAAGGATGTGGAGCAGTTTTATAAGACAACAAAGAATGGCACCCGGCTGGGAACGAATTTAAGGTTTGTTTATAATGATAAAAAGAACAATCCGCAGACCGCTGCATCACAGATCGGGGAACGCAGGGAGCAGATACAGAAGGATATGTCAAAAGAAGAGATACGCATTTTGACAGAATATTCTTCCCAGGTGAAAGGCGCGATCAAAACTCAGTTTGGAATGGACTACACGATTGATGATGTGGATGAGCCTTATAGGACAAACATGAAAAAGATCGAACAGTTGCATAAGGATTGCCAGGAGCGGTTAAAAACAGGATTTACAGATACGGAAGAAAAAGTAGGTTTCTTCAAAAACCTGGGAAATGTCACCAAGGAATACTGTAAGCAGGTGGAAGGAATCAATTTTGAAAAGACGGACACCAAGGATCCGGTAAGGAGAAAACAGGAGAACGCAACGAGTGAGTTTTTGGGGGAATTCTCTCAAATGGCGAAATACCAACATGGTGGGTTATATGCTGCTATGGATATGTCGGAACGCCTGGAAGCAGTAGATAAGGCAAAAAATCCGGAGTTCCGCAAGCAGCTGACAGATCTGTATTCCGTAATGGAAGATACCGGGAATGGTTATCTGTTCCATACCAACACGGACCGGTATAACAAGATGATGAATACCATAAAGGATGTCATCGAGCTTTCCGGTAAGGAAAACTTAAATGAGGCGGAAAAGAAGAGGCTGGGAAAGAGCTATCAGGATCTGTCAAAGGTATGTGAAAACTATTTGGATTCCAAAAAGAAGCTGAGCAAGCAGTTATCGGATGCCGGTGAAGACCGGTTTGCGGCAGCTGTCAAGATCCTGAGCCTGGTGGATCCGGAGAAAGCAAATACGATCATGAATAAAGCATCCGACAAGCGGAAGACAAAGGTCAGCCTGCAGGATCTGGAAGCGCATAATGACGAAAAGATCCGCAAGATCCGTGAGAAGAAGGAGAAGCAGGCCGCAAAACACGCGGAAAAACGCAGTGCGGAAGCAGATGCGAAGAAGCAGGATGGCGTGAAAAAGAAATAAGAGATCTAACCGGAAAAAATAAAGAAACCATGATCATGCAAAACGGCAGTCGCAAAATGGCTGCCGTTTTTCTGTTATTGTGTTTTTTGAAAATTGATATGAAAAGGCCATAATACTTGCACTATGCTTGCACATGGGTTTGTATAATGGGGTTCAATATCAGGAACAATGATGTCAGCAGTTATAATAGAAAACAAAATGGAGGACAAATCTATGCCGAAGCCGAAATATTATACACCAGTGGAAGGAATGACAGGAACCGGTGAACCGGTCGTAGCACCCGGAGCACAGTCGACGGATCAGAAACTGAAACCGGAGGCACTCACCGGAGGTGCCTTTTCCGGTATGCAGGTCACGAAAGAGATCATGGAGCAGATCGAAGCCGGCAGTGCTTCGGATTTTCTGTATTTCACGGAATCCAAAGAAGAGCCGGGCTTATATGATATGCACACAAAGCTGCCGGAATACGGATGTGGAGGCCCCGGACAGCCCGTATTTAAGATGCGTGAAAATGTAAACCGTCTGATGAAGGGAACGGCAAAGAAGTTTCTTGGAGAAGCCGGACAGCCGGATATGGAAAAAGGATTACATTTCCTTCAGGAGTTCCAGAACCATTTCGGACTGGCTGGATCTCCGATAAATACGGATGTACCTATGGAAACGGATGTAGAAATTCTCCGAGAGAATGCGACAGAGTGGTTATGTGATGAAATGGAAATTCCGCTGACAGAAAGAAACAGTTTTAAAGATTTCTGTAAAGCATCGATTTCATTTGGTAACGAGATCAAGCCCATCGGATTTAACAATTATTTCAGTCTGTGGCAGAAGTATGTGAGAAACCAGATGACCCTGGACGAGATGAAGTCGATGGAAAATTCTCCGTTTACGGGGATCGAAGCCGGAGGAAATGCAGATAATGTTTTCCAAAAAAATATCGATGGTTATGCCAATAGTGTGCAGCAGCTCCGGGCGCTGGCCGGGATCGATCCTGCAACGGAAATGAAGATGATCGTTCCGAATGAATGTGAAGGAAGTATGCATTTTATCAAAAATGTGGTGAAGAGCGCACATCAGGCAAATATCGAACTGGGCAGGGAAAAAGAGAAAGACGCAGTAGAATCTTTTGCGATCGATATTGATCAGGAAATGAGGAAGATCCGTGATCGTCCTGTGGAGATTCAAAAAGAGATCGATGTGCTGACGGAAGAAAAAGGAAAAGAAAACGCAGCCGCAAAACAGGAAGAGATTGAAAAACAGATCACTGAAAAGAAGGAAGAACTGAAAACTGCAGAGGAAGCAGCAAAGAAAGCACCTAAAAAGGATGATCTGAAGTGGGAGAGACATTTTGCAGGCGTGATGGGATCCTTTACTACCGGAGAAGGGGATCAGAAAAAGACATGGTATCTCACTGCTGAGGCTTTTGCGCCGGAGTCGGATATGCTGGTGGAGCATCCGGGTATTACGGATGAAGTGTCCGTCGGGATCTATTCCGGAGCACAGGATTTTTTGAACTACTATATGAAGGACAATGCCGGTATCGCTGCGGAGCAGGAGGATGTAAAAAAATTCATACAGATCAGAGATGAGAAAACACCGGGGATCATGGAACGGATGGAAGATCTGACCGAAGAGGTGGATAGAGAGCCGTATGCGATCTATAGGACCGTAAAACCGTACCGAACCGAGTATAAAAATGCGAAAGATCAGATGTTTGAGGAGCGCAAAAGTGCGAGCATGGGAGAACTGTGGGAGAAAAAGCGCGCCAGAGCTCTTTCCGGCGGAAAATATGTTCCGTCCGCAGGCTCCCGGGAAGGATTGGATAATGACGAAGAGATCGGTCTGTCCGAGCATATCCGTGCATTTACCGCGAAACGGAGCGGCGTACCGGAACAGTACCGGACAATGTATGATCATATGCTGCGCACGGTAGAGAAGACATATGTGCAGAGCATGAATGCAGCGGAAGCGCATATGGTCCATCTGGAACTGATCGACAAATGGGAAGAGGACATCAAAGATCTGGAAAAAAACAGTGAATGGGTGGATGTCAGGGATCGTAATGGGAATATCACGGATCACAGCCGTGATCTGCAGAAGAAAAAAGAAGAACTTGAGAAACTGAATCAATTTGCAGATGATTATGCAAATAAACATGATGTGGCCGAGCTGGAGATCAAGCTTTGGAACACGGTATTAAAAAAAGTCGCAAAAGGAAAAGGTTTTAACATCGACGAAGATTTTCCGAGCCGGGGAGAAGCCAATCTGTTTCGTATCTTAATGAAAAACAGAGGATTGGAGGAGAAGGAATTCCTTGGTTTTCTGGATGGCGTGAGCAAAAATATGGGACCGGTAAATGAGGCGCGTCTGGAGATCCAGGCCGGCCATCCGGATCTGTCCGCCGGATTTCTCGGCAAGGATAATGTAAAGGATCTGACGGAGCCGGAACTGGAATTTGCGACGCAGAATATGGACTCCATGCTGAATGTTATCTTCTCGCAGGAGGATAAGCAGAAGATGACGGCAGATCGTGAAGATATCGCAGATCGCGTCTATATCGAGGGAAAAAGTATTGACGAGATTATCGGAAATAAATTTGCGGATGTTAAAGACGCGGATCGTTTGCAGGCGTTGAAAAAGGCGGAAGCTCTCCGGCTGATCCTGCAGGGAAAGCAGGCGGATGTTCTTCGGGGGTATAAAGAAGAGAACGGAATACAGGTGCAGGACAGGATACCGGTGAATCTGGTATCTTCGGAAAAGAACATTGCACCGATCGTTGCAAAAATCAATTATGCCCCAAAGGAACCTGAGACGGTGGTACAGAAGCTGGATGAGCCGGGCATGTTCAATTCGCAAGAGAATGTGATGCAGCCGGGAGAGGAATTGCCGGAACAGCAGCCGGATCCGAATGCACCAAATCCAATCTATGAGGAACTGAATGCACTGGAGCAGGCGGGAGAATACCGCAGGCTGGCGGTACGGCTCGTGGAACTGAAGCAGAAGAATGATGCTTTTGCAATGAAGATGGGATATTGCAGCGTACAGGAAAGAGAGGCGCTTCAGAAATATGACGAGGATATACTGGATCGCCAGCTGCCGCCGGAATATGAGAATCTGAGTGAAGAGGATCCCCGATATGAAGATGTACAGCCGGGCGGCGACATTTATGAAAAATGTCCGCCGAAGAAGGGGGCAGCGACTGTAAAGGCACTCTATGACGAAATGCTGCGTTATGCAACGGAACTGCAGGTACAGGCCGGCAAGATCGCGCAGGTCTATGACGAAAAGATCAAAAACGGAGAGTATCCGCAGATCGGCGGTTTGAAGGATGATGAGAGAGCGCGCAACCAGATCGCAAATGGATTGACTGCCGGAAGTGATGTGGCGAAAAAGCTCAGTGCGGTGAATCTCCTGAAAGGTCCCTGGGCCATGGTATATTCGGAAGTGGATCTGGGAACGGACGGAAAACATCAGAAAGGTTCGGATTATTTATCCGGTAAGGCAGTTACCGAGCGGCAGATGCAGATGCTGAAGGACCGTTATCCCAATGATCCGAAGGCGGAGAATCTGATGATGCGCGGCGGCGAGATCGCTATGGGGAAGACCGATCCATCCGGACTATGTGGTGTGAAGGTGACGGAAGACCGTCAGGTGGTAGCGCCGGAAAATCTCACGGAAGTGACGGTCAAGCGTTTTGAGAGCAGCCGGAAGAAGTCGGATAAATGTCTGACGACGGTGGAAGAGATGATGGAAATGGCCGGTAAGAAGTATGCCGAGCTGAAGAAACTGGATACCGGCAACCGTTCCGATGAGTTCCGCAAAATGGTGAACGATCTGGAGAAACTGAGCAGCCTGACACCGAAGAGCTCCCCGCAGGAGATACAGGATGCGATCCGGGAAATGGGTGAGAGTGCTTTTGCATACCGGAAACGGATCGACAGCAGCAAAACCCGCGGTGTGTTCAGTACTGGTCAGGCCCGCAGAAATATTGCGGATGAGATGTACAATTCCATGAAGCAGTATACCGAAAAACTGGATGGCGTATGGGATGAACTGGAAAAGGATCGGGCGCTGGCCGTACAGGTGCACGAGAAGCGTTTGCTGGATCAGGCTTATCAGAAGCAGGCTGCGCAGGCAGTGGTGAATGCGGCGCCGGAAGAGAAGGACAATAAGCGTCGTAAGATCGATATGGACGAGCTGAAGAACAAAGAGCCGGAGAAGGCAGCTGTACCGGAGCAGAAAGCGGATGAAAAAGCGCCGGTGGAGAATAAGAAGGAAGAAGATAAGGCTCCGCGTCGTAAGAGCAGCTACAGCAATCTGGTGGTGGAATCCCAGAGAGATAATGGTATCGAGATCAGCGGGAAGAAAGCGCAGGAAAAGAAGATTCAGGATGCAAAGCAGAACCGCGCGGAGAAGAGGGACGATCTGAAGGTTTCCCATACCGATTCGATCCGTATCGGAAAATAAAAAAGGATCCATATAATCTTAAAATTTAGCAAAACCGCGGTCAAAAAAGACCGCGGTTTTTACTTAAAAAGTCAATTTTTTATAAAATTTAGGCATGTTCTTTAGATATACTAGTATATTTTTGGTACATTTGCCTACTATTCTTTATGTGTCAAAACAGATAGAATAATATTTGTAAGCGCTTTCAACCAAGGAGTGTGTATGTCCATGAAAAAAGATGTGATCAATATATACGATATTGCGGAAATGGCCCATGTTTCTATTGCAACGGTTTCGCGTGTAGTGAATGGTTCTGACAAGGTGAGTGAGAAAACACGGAAAAAGGTCATGGCGGTGATCGATGAGGTTGGTTATACGCCCAATGTGTTTGCGCAGGGGCTTGGTCTGAATACCATGCACACAGTAGGGATCATTGTTCCTACCATCTCGGACTTATATATGTCTAATGCGGTTTATTATCTACAGGAAAAGCTGCGCAGTTACGGCTATGACTGTATCTTAAGCTGCAGTGGTTTTGAATTGGACGGAAAGCAGCGCCATGTCAATATGCTCTTGTCGAAACATGTGGATGCGCTGATCCTGGTAGGTTCCACCTATGCAGGCAACGGTGAGCATGTGCAGGATACCGATTATATCCGCGAAGCCGCTGAGACGGTTCCGGTCTTTGTGGTGAACGGAAATGTACAGGGTAATAATGTATACTGTACCGTAAACGATGATGTGAAGGCGGTCTATGATGCGACCTCCAAGCTGATCGAGCATGGACATGAGCGGATCATGTTTTTGACGGACTCGCAGTCCTACAGCGCCATCAAAAAACGCAAAGGTTACGAGCAGGCGTTGGAGGATCATGATATTCCCCTTCGGGCAGAATTGGAAATGCATGTGATCAACCGTATGCACGCCGTACGCGATCAGTTGATGGAATGTAAGATACCTTTTGATGCAGTCGTGGCTACCAATGATGAGATCGCGGTAGGCGCGTTGAAATATGCTTTTGCCAAGGGGATCATGGTACCGGAAGAGATCGCGATTGTCGGCTACAACAACAGCGGTATTGCGATCGCCTGCGAGCCGGAACTGACCAGTATTGACAACCATATAGAAGATATCTGCTATCAGACGGTGGACCGGCTGATCGCTGTGATCGAGAAAAACGAGACCAAGATCGAGCGTAAGATAGCCATCCCTTGTGACATGGTGAGTCGCGGAACCACGGAATTTTAAGAAATATCAGATTGACAGGCTGGCGTTTGTACCTCGGAAGGCAAGACACACGGCCTGTAAATCGGGATTTACAAAAATAGTTGTTGACAGATATTCAAATTAGGAATATAAATAAAGATGTAAGCGCTTACACAAAAAGCGCGTGGATTTCTGGATACTAATAATTTTTTATCAATATAGGGAGGGTTGCACATGAAAGCATTCATGGACGCCGATTTTATGCTGTACAACGAAACAGCAAAGCACTTGTTTCACGATTACGCAGAGTCTCTGCCGATCATCGATTATCACTGTCACATTTCCCCGCAGGAAATCTATGAAGACCGCCGTTACAACAATATCGCCGAGATCTGGCTGGGCGGCAAGCAGCCGAACGGCGGATATTTCGGTGATCACTATAAATGGCGCGTAATGCGTTCCAACGGTGTACCTGAAGAAAAGGTGACCGGAGATGCAGAGCCGTTTGAGAAATTTGTGGAGTTTGCAAAGGCGCTGGAAATGGCCATCGGCAACCCGATGTATCACTGGTCTCATCTGGAACTGAAGAAATACTTCGGTATCAATGAGCCGCTGACGGAAGAGAATGCAAAGGAGATCTGGGACAAGACTTCCGAAATGCTGCAGAATGATCCGGATCTGACCGTACGCGGCATCATCCGCAAGTCCAATGTGGCATTTGTCGGCACCACGGATGATCCGATCGATACCCTGGAGTGGCATGAGAAACTGGCAAAAGAGGACCTGGGCTTTATGGTATGCCCTTCTTTCCGTCCGGACAAGGCCATCAATATTACCAAAGACGGTTTTGCGGAGTATATCAAAAAGCTGGCAGCGAGCGTAGGAAAAGACAGTCTGAACAGCGTACAGGAAGTGTGCGATGCGCTGAATGAGCGTCTGGATTTCTTCAAGGCACACGGCTGCAAGGCATCCGATCACGGCATCGATTATATAATGTTCCGCGAGGGCAGTGATGCTGAAGCAACCAAGGCTTTTCAGAAGGTGATGAACGGTGAGAGCATCACCAAAGAAGAGGCAGAGATCTATCAGACCAAGGTGCTGCTGTCTCTGGCAAGAAAGTATCACAAGGAAAATGTGGTCATGGAACTTCATTATTCCTGCACGCGTAATGTAAACGAGAGAATGTTCAAGCTGCAGGGACCGGATACCGGTTACGATATGATCGCAAAGAGCAACTGCTACGATGAAATGGCGGCATTGTTCTCCGAGCTGAATAAGACCAACGAGCTGCCCAAGACCATCGTGTTCTCGCTGGATCACAACGATTTCAACCAGATCACGACCTGCCTGGGTACCTTCCAGAGCGATGAAGTACCGGGCAAGATGCAGCTGGGCGCTGCTTGGTGGTTCCTTGACAGCCGTGACGGTATGGAAGAGCAGATGAAATCTCTGGGCAATCTGGGACTGCTCGGAAACTTCGTCGGTATGCTGACGGATTCCCGTTCCTTCCTGTCCTACACCAGACACGACTACTTCCGTCGTATCGCTTGCAACCTGATCGGCAAGTGGGTAGAGGATGGCGAGTATCCGAACAGCGAGAAGAGCTTAAAGAAGATCGTAGAAGGCATTTCGTATAACAACGCAAAACGGTATTTTGGGATCTAAGAAGGAGGCAGATCATGGCAAAATTAAATTATGAAGTATTGGAAAAATCCGGTTACGATGGCTACATCTTAAAAGAAGCACCGGTAAAGATGCTGCAGTTCGGTGAAGGTAATTTCCTTCGCGCATTTGTAGACTATTGGTTTGATATGTCCAACGAAAAGGCAGGCTGGAACGGCAAGGTAGCGCTGCTGCAGCCGATCGCACAGGGCTTATCCGATATGATCAACGAGCAGGAAGGTCTGTATACCTTGTATCTGCGCGGATCCGAGAAGGGCGAGAAGGTAGACCGCAAGCGTGTGATCTCCGTAGTAGATCGCTGCTACAATCCGGTGGATGACTGGGATGCAGTAAAAGAACTGATCAAGAGCGATGATCTGGAGTATGTTTCCAGTAATACGACCGAAGCAGGCATCGTATATGATCCGGAATCCAAGCCGGATCAGGTGCCGCCTACTTCTTTCCCGGCTAAGCTGGCAGTGCTTTTGCATGAAAGATTTCTGGCAGGCAAGAAGGGACTGGTGATCCTTTCCTGCGAGCTGATCGATAACAACGGTAAAGAGCTGCAGAAGATCATCGTGAAGCACATCGATGACTGGGGTTGGGGTGAAGACTTCAAGAAATGGATCAATGAAGACTGCTTGTTCTGCTCCACACTGGTAGACCGTATCGTTCCGGGCCGCATCCGCGATGCAGAGGAAGTAGCTGCGCTGGAAAAGATCAACGGTTATGAAGATCCCCTGCTGGATGTAGGTGAGGTATTCGGTGTATGGTACATCGAAGGACCGCAGTGGCTGGAAGAGAAGCTGCCGTTCAAGAAGGCGGGCGTGAATGTACATGTGGTTCCGGATGTAACTCCGTACAAGAAGCGTAAGGTGCGTATCTTAAACGGCGCACATACCGGTTTCGTACTGGGCGCATATCTGTCCGGCCAGGATATCGTGCGTGACTGTATGCACAACGAGACCATCAAGGGCTTTATGAATAAGATGCTCTTTGAAGAGGTGATCCCGGTACTGCCGCTGGATAAGCAGGATTGCGATGATTTTGCGGCAGCAGTGACCGACCGTTTCAACAATCCGTTTGTAAATCACGAACTGATGAGTATTTCCCTGAACTCTACCTCCAAGTGGAAAGCGCGTAATATGCCGTCCTTCCTGGAGTACATCGAGAAATTCGGTAAACTGCCGCAGGCACTTACCATGAGCCTTGCAGCATACATCGCATTCTATTCCACCGGTATCAAGGAAAGAACTGCCGACGGTCTGATCTGCGTACGCCCGAAGGGGAACGAATACAAGGTGCAGGACGATGCATGGGTACTGGATTTCTACTATGAGAACAAGGATGCCGATGATGCAAGTCTGGTAAAGGCTGTTCTTTCTAACGAGAAGATGTGGGATCAGGATCTGACGAAGATCGAGGGTCTGTACGATACCGTACTTGCCGACCTCACCCTGATCCGCAAGGAAGGCGCTGAGGCTGCTTATAAGAGTGTACTGTAACTAAAAAGCCTTCCCCCTTTTAGGGGGAAAACAAGTTCCTGCTTAACGAGCTTGCGAGTTTAGCAGGACTGTTCGCCGAAGGCCGGATGAGGGTAAGATTATGATGAGGAATAAAACACTTACTCCGTATTCGCAATCTCTTAGGCGTAATATGACCAAAGAGGAACGGCACTTATGGTATGATTTTCTTAAAAATCTGGATGTAGGCTTTAAAAGACAAAAAGTAGTTGGTAAGTATATTCTGGATTTCTATTGTCCATCCGTAAGAATTGCGATTGAACTGGATGGATCCCAGCATTATGAAACAGAAGCTATGGAAAAAGACCGTGAGAGAGAAGAGGTGTTAAAGCAGGAGGGAATAACGGTACTGCGATACACCAATCTGGATATTCAGCGGAATTTTCAGGCTGTATGTGAAGACATAAGGAATAAGATACAGGAATATTCGAAGGCAGGGCGTTAGACCCTCATCCGGCGCTTCGCGCCACCTTCCCCCTGGAAGGGGGAAGGCTTTAATGAAGGAGAAGATTTCATGCAGGTAATCAAAATACACCCGTTAGATAATGTTGTGGTATGTCTGGAAGATGTGGCGGCAGGAACTGCGATCACCGTGGACGGTCAGGAGATCGTGGCAAGGGAAGCGGTGGGCCGCGGGCATAAGATCGCGATCAAAGAGATCAAAGCCGGGGAACCGGTGGTGAAGTACGGCAATACCATTGCAGGTGCGACAGCAGATATTGCAGTGGGCAGCTGGGTACACACTCACAATGTAAAGACGGAGCTCAAAGAAGGCGGTGAATATACCTACGATCATAAAGTGTATGATCTGCCGGAAGTGGCGCCGAGAACCTTTATGGGCTTCCGCAGAAAAGACGGCCGTGCGGCGATCCGCAACGAGATCTGGATCGTGCCTATCGTGGGCTGTGTGAACGGTATCGCAAAGCAGATCGTGGAAGAAAGTCAGGATGTAGTGACCGGTTCCGTGGAGGGTGTGTATTATTGGCCCCATCCTTTCGGCTGTTCTCAGCTGGGGGGCGATCTGGAGCAGACCAAGCGTCTGCTGGCAGCACTGGTGCGTCATCCCAATGCGGCAGCAGTACTTTGTCTGGAACTGGGGTGTGAGAATCTGACCCACGAACTGTTTTTGGAAGAACTGGGCGACTATGACGCGGAGCGTGTGAAGTTCCTGCGCTGCCAGGATGTGGAAGATGATGTGGAAGAAGGTGTAGCCATCATCCGCGAACTGGCGAAGTATGCTGCACAGTTCACCCGAGAGGAGATCCCGGCCAGCGAGCTGGTGATCGGTATGAAGTGCGGCGGAAGCGACGGACTGTCCGGTATCACAGCCAATCCGACGGTGGGACGATTCTCCGATCGTCTGATCGCTCTGGGCGGATCTACGGTACTGACGGAAGTGCCGGAAATGTTCGGTGCGGAAAATATCCTCTTCTCCCGTTGTGAGAATGAGCAGGTATTTGAAAAAGCCGTACAGATGGTCAACGACTTTAAGGACTATTTTGTGAGCCACGGTCAGGTGGTGTACGAAAACCCGAGCCCGGGAAACAAAGCCGGCGGTATCACTACGCTGGAAGACAAATCCTGTGGCTGCGTGCAGAAGGGCGGCAGTGCCCAGGTAGTAGATGTGCTGCGTTATGCGGAACCGGTGACGAAGAAGGGGCTGAATGTCCTGAGCGGCCCCGGCAACGATTTGGTGTCTGCAACGGACCTAACGGCAGCAGGTGCGCATATGATCCTCTTTACCACAGGACGCGGTACGCCTTTTGGTGCGCCGGCTCCGACGGTGAAGATCTCCACCAATACGGCACTTTATAAGAAGAAACCGACATGGATCGATTTTAATGCCGGTTCTGTAGCTGAAGGTGAAGATCTGGATGCGGCAGGGGACCGACTGCTGGATTTCGTTATGGAGATCGCCAGCGGCAAGCAGACGAAGAGTGAAGAGCGCGGTATCCGTGAGATCTCGATCTTTAAGGATGGGGTGGTATTGTAAGAATAAAGGTGTCATTGGGAAAGGTCTCAATGGCACTTTTTTATTTAGCCCTTGTAAAGCCCCTCATCCGGCGCTTCGCGCCACCTTCCCCCCAGAGGGGGGAAGGCATGAATAACAGGTGACAAAAAGTTTTTATTGTAAACCGTTACGAAGTGCGATAGAATAATATCTTGTAAATATTGTGGAGTATAGGGAATTGGTGTAAATCTCCCGAAGACTCCGGAAAGAGAGGGAAAACATGAAAAAATATGTAGCAGAATTTATCGGAACATTCATCCTGGTGTTCATCGGCTGCGGGACAGCAATGACGGTAGGGTGCGATGCGGCCAACGGATGTGGATATATCCTGACCGCGTTTGCATTCGGTCTGGCGATCATAGCGATGGCGTACAGTCTGGGCAACATCTCCGGCGGACATGTCAATCCGGCAGTGTCCCTGGCAGTATTGATCAACGGCGGGATCGACGCAAAGGATTTTGTTGGTTATGTGGTAGCGCAGTGCCTTGGTGCATTTGCGGGATCCGGCCTGTTGGCATTCATCTTCGGTATGGGCGGTCTGGAAGATAAGACCGGTGGCCTGGGTGCCAATGCAGCGGCAAGCAGCGCATCCAATCCGATCCTGTTTGCGATCGTTGTAGAGATCGTATTGACCTGTATCTTCATTATGACCATCCTGGGCGTGACTTCCAAGAAACAGAGCCACGGTTCCTTCGGCGGTCTGGTGATCGGCCTGACACTGGTAGGCATTCATATCCTGGGCATCGGCCTGACCGGTACTTCCGTAAACCCGGCAAGAAGTCTTGCACCGGCGGTATTTGCTGCAATGTATGGTAACAGCACACCGTTAAGCCAGCTGGTTGCATTCATTGTAGGACCGTTCATCGGTGCAGCTCTGGGCGCTTTCATCTACAAGGCACTGGAAGCAGACAAGAAGAAATAAGGTTTAAAAAGAAACCGTAAGGAAAACCGGAAAAACCCATGGGAAAAACCTATGGGTTTTTCTTTATATGATGTATGGATTGTCAAATACGCTCATGTTTTGTGCAGAAATGATCATTTTTATTCGAGGGATAAAAAAGAAATCGCAATGGCCGAATTTTTATGGTAATATATAAAATAACCAGTATAAAACTATATTTTGTCGGGTGAAATTGCTGCTTTCAGGAAATTTGTTTCTATAGAAGGCCAATGGAAATGGGTAATATAGGGAGGCATACGGTGGCAAAACTGGTTAAAAACAATATCGAGTACAGAAACTATGATCTGTCGGAAGTTTTTCCTATTCTTGTTCTGCAGGGAAAAAAGCGGGTTATCTCCGAGATCCCCGCTTTCAACCGGCATTTTAAGAAGATCATAGGCAGTAAACCCATGCAATGGAGAAAGGAGAGGGAAATCGTTAAGAGTACGCAGATACTGAAATACAATGGATGGATTCTTCCGCCGGAACAGATGGAAACGGAAGAAAGATCGGAGGGTATAGTATGAAACAGTTCTATGGCAGTAGCAAAAACGGAATATTAAAAGATGCAGTGCGGGGGTTGACAGCACCGAAACTGATCATGCTGATGTCAAGTCCGGACCGGTTTGATCAGCATGTGGAAGAGTTGGAACAGTTATTTCCGGGAGTTCCGAGTATCGGGGTGATCGATATGTGTTATGATCGCCAGGTGACGGAGAAGGGAGTTGGGATCGCTGCATTTACGGAAGGGGTGGAAGCAGCTACAGACGTCATTGAAGAAGTTTCCACAGCGCCTGCCAGATATATTGGCAGGGTAGAGAAAGCGGTTTCCAAAATACATCCCGGATCCAATGATACGGTATGTATCGATTTTTGTACCGGAAATGATGCATGTGTACTGACTACGATTTATGCTTTTCTGGAAAAAAAGAGAGTCAAACTGATGGGCGGAACCGGAGACGGCGGCCGGGTTTCATGTAATGGTAAAGTCTATTCCGATGCATGTGCGTTTGCCGTTGTGCGTAATGTGGGCGGCCGGGTAGAGGTATATAAAGAAAATATTTATCAGCCTATGGCGGAGAATTACCGTTTGGTAGCATCCAAAACCGACCGCAGCAAATACTATATCGGAGAATTGAACGGAAGACCGGCAAAGCAGGTGTATATGGATATCCTGCATATTCCGGAAAAGGATATTTCCACGCAGACATTCCGAAACCCGCTTGGAAAACTGAATGGAGAAGATGTATGTATCGTCTCCCTGAAAGAAGTGGTGGGAAACGGACTGGCATGTTTTAGGCAGGTGAATGATTCGGATGTGCTTACGATGCTGGAGATGAAAGATTATCGACAGATCGCGCAGGATACGATGGATAAGATCCGTCAGGATTTTCGCAGGATCTCGGGAGTATTTGCCGTAAACTGCCTTTTCCGTTACATTTATTTCAGTGAGAACCATGCGATGGACGACTATCTGAAAACGATGAATGCCCTGCCGAATTTCTGTGGTTTTGTCGGTTATGGTGAGCATTATAACGGTCAGTTTGTGAATCAGTCTATGACCTGTGTGGTATTTGAATAGGGGGTGTGTCTATGTTGTTCGGAAAGAAGAAAACAGAAGCAGAAGTGACAGCGGCGGAGCCGGAAAAGAAGGCAGACCTGCATCCGGTGGAATATATCGTTGATAATATCCGGACGTATCAGGAACATCTGGCGGATCAAGAGGTGGAATCCCTGTTTGAACTGAAAAAAGTGCAGGATTCTTTTGACGAAGTGATCCGTAATAATGAAGCACTCAAATCACAGCTGAGTGCGTTCGGTGAGGTGTTTGATTCCGTAGGGCTTACTGCAAACCGGTTTGCGGGTGTAAAAACCGATATCGTTGATACTGTGTCAAATGCGCAGGAAAAGATGGACGTTTTAAAGAACAGTACGGAAGAAGTGCAAAAACGATTCGAGGATATGGAGCAGATCTTTATAGCGTTTCAGGATTCGGTCCGCAGGATCGAAGACAGTATGAAACAAATCATAGGGATCGCAAACCAGACCAATATCCTGGCACTCAATGCATCTATAGAAGCTGCCAGAGCCGGAGATGCCGGCAAAGGATTTGCCGTGGTAGCCGTGGAAGTGCGTGATCTGGCAGAGCAGATCAAAAAACTGGTGGGTGAAGTAGGCGTCTATCTGAAGGATACCGAGAACGGAACCGCCCAGCTGAACGAAAGTATCCAATCTTCCAACAAAGCCCTGCAGAGGAGCGTCTCGGAAGTGAATGATGCATATGGCAATTTTGACCGGATCATCGAAAAGATGCAGGGGGTAGATGAAGTACAGCAAAGTATTACGGATGCTGCAGAAAGTGCAGACAAAGAACTGGAGCGCATCGAGCAGGCCATGGATATGGTAGAGGATGATTACGGTACGCTGCTGGATCATATCAAGCGCGCATCCGATCTGGGAACGGGCAAGAGTGTCTATTTTGAGAATATCGATAATATGATCTCCCAGATCATGCCTGTATTAAAGGATCAAAATTAAACAATATCTCTTAAAATATTTGGTACATTTGCACTATATCTTTTTTCGAAAAAAAGCGTAGAATAATAAATGTAAGCGCTTTCAAGCGTGCTTGCATACATGATGAAAGAAGATGCGGATGACCATGTATCCGTTATAAAAACAGGAGGGAAGATAAAATGTTTGGTTTTGGTGCAATGATCCAGAAATTGAAGGAGAACCCGAAGACGATCGTACTGACGGAAGGTGAGGATCCGCGTACCCTTGAAGCGGCATCCCGTCTGCTGGCGAGTAACTTCTTAACCCCGATCCTTTTGGGGGATGAAGAGACCGTGGCAAAGGCTGCAGAGGATGCGGGTTATAACATTCGTGGTGCGCACATTATCAACCCGAAGAATTATGAGCGTCTGCAGGAAGTGATCGAAGCTTTCTATGAGATCCGTAAAGAAAAAGGCATGACGATGGAAAAGGCAGAGAAGATGATGCTGCAGCGTAACTACTTCGGTACTATGCTGGTAAAGATGGGCATTGCAGATTGCCTGCTGGGTGGCGCTACTTATTCCACGGCAGATACCGTTCGTCCGGCTCTGCAGATCATCAAGACCAAACCGCATAACAGTATCGTATCTTCCTGCTTCATTCTGGTCCGTCCGGGTGCTACCGGTGAGAATGAAGTGCTGGCAATGGCAGACTGCGCGATCAACATCAAGCCGTCCGAGGACGAACTGGTGGAGATCTGCGGCGAGACCATCAACTGTGCAAGAGTATTCGGTGTAGATCCGAAGGTAGCGTTCTTAAGCTATTCCACACTTGGTTCCGGTAAGGGCGATGATGTGGAGAAGATGCGTAATGCAACCCAGAAAGCAAAGGAAGAATTTCCGGATGTGCCCATCGACGGCGAGCTGCAGTTTGACGCAGCGGTATCTCCGCGTGTGGCGAGACAGAAGGCTCCAAACTCCAAGGTGGCAGGTTATGCAAACACCTTCATCTTCCCGGATATCAACGCAGGCAATATGGGCTACAAGATCGCACAGAGAATGGGTAACTTCGAAGCTTACGGGCCGATCCTGCTGGGGCTGAACGCACAGATCAACGACCTGTCCAGAGGTTGCAATGCCTTGGAAGTTTACTCTATGGCGATCATTACGGCAGCACTGGCTTAAGATTTGTTGGAGGATATAAAAATGGAACTTAGAACAGCGGCATCCCCGAAGGATGTAAAATACTATGACACCAAGCGCCTGCGTGAAGAATTTCTGATCGAGAAGGTATTTCACGAGGACGAGATCTATCTGGTGTACAGCCACATTGACCGTATCATCACCGGTGCGGCAACGCCGGTTTCGAAAAAGCTGAAGCTGGAAGCAGGTGATGAGCTGCGTGCAGAGTATTTCCTGCAGCGCCGTGAAATGGGCGTGATCAACATCGGCGGTGCCGGCAAGATCACCATCGATGGTAAGGTATATGAAGTGGCACCTCGCAACGGTATGTATATCGGTATGGGTGCAAAGGACATTGAGTTTGAAAGTGATGACGCAAAGAATCCGGCGAAGTTTTATATCAACTCTGCCCCGGCGCATACGACTTATCCGACCGTACTGATCAAGCGCGAAGGTACCGCCGGAGAAGGTGAAGTGGTCATCAAGGAAGAGAATAAGAAGCATCTGGGTACCGTAGAAGATGCCAATAAGCGTACCATCAACAAATACATCCTGCCGGGGCAGGTAGAGAGCTGCCAGCTGGAGATGGGTATGACGCAGCTGGAGCCGGGCAGTGTATGGAACACGATGCCCTGCCACACACACGACCGCAGAATGGAAGTGTATCTGTACTTTGATCTGCCGGAAGATGCTTTCGTAATGCACTATATGGGCGAACCGCAGGAGACGCGTCACATCGTAATGCGTAACGAGCAGGCGGTGATCAGCCCGAGCTGGTCCATTCATTCCGGCGCCGGATCCCGCAACTACACCTTTATCTGGGGTATGGTCGGCGAGAACCAGGACTTCGATGATATGGATGATGTTCGTAATCAGGATTTAATGTAAATAAACAATCATATAAAACGGAGGTAGCAACAAAATGGGAGTAATGGAAAAATTCCGTCTTGACGGTAAAGTAGCATGGATCACAGGTGCATCTTACGGCTTGGGTATGGCATATGCAAAGGCTTATGCAGAAGCAGGCGCAAAGATCGTATTCAACGATGTGAATCCGGATAATTTTGCTCGTGGTATGGAAGAGTATAAGAAAGCCGGTATCGATGCTTACGGCGCCATCTGCGATGTGACCAAGGAAGATCAGGTAGAGAAGTTTGTAAAGGATGTAGAGGCAAATGTAGGCCCCATCGATATCCTGGTAAACAATGCAGGTATCATCAAGCGTATCCCGATGCATGAGATGGCTCTGAAGGATTGGCAGCTGGTGATCGACATCGACCTGACCGGTCCGTTTATCTGCTCCAAGGCTGTTCTGCCGCATATGATTGAGCAGAAGAGCGGTAAGATCATCAATGCCTGCTCTATGATGAGTGAGTTCGGACGTGAGACTGTATCCGCTTATGCAGCGGCAAAGGGCGGTCTGAAGATGCTCACCAGAAACATCTGCTCCGAATACGGTCAGTACAATATCCAGTGTAATGCCATTGGGCCGGGCTATATCGCTACTCCGCAGACCGCACCGTTACGCGAGAGACAGGAAGACGGTTCTATGAATCCGTTTGACCGTTTCATCCGTTCCAAGACACCGGCACAGAGATGGGGACATACCGAGGATCTGATGGGTCTGGCAGTATTCCTGGCATCTGAGGCATCTGATTTCATCAATGGTCAGGTAATCTATATCGACGGTGGTATCTCTGCTTACATCGGTCAGGATCCGAGCAATCTGGATGAGTCCAAGTTTGCTGCAGAGAAAGAAGCAGAAGGCGATATCAAAGTAAAAGATTGATCGTAGTATAAATCATTGCAACACCCTCATGATCCATGGGGGTGTTGTTTCTATCAAGAGATTTGTTTTTTTCAAGAGATTTGTTTTATCAAGAGATTTTATCAGAAATCAGAAAAAGGAGAAAATATATGCGAATCGCATTGATTAACGAAAACAGCCAGGCGGCAAAGAATGAGATCATATACAACGCACTGAAGAAGGTAGCGGATCAGAAGGGCTACGAAGTGCGCAACTACGGTATGTATGCCGCAGATGATGAAGCGCAGCTGACCTATGTGCAGAATGGTATCCTGGCTGCTGTATTGTTAAATTCCGGCGCAGCAGACTTTGTTGTGACCGGCTGCGGTACCGGCGAGGGCGCTATGCTGGCACTCAATTCCTTCCCGGGCGTGATCTGCGGACATGTGGCAAATCCGCTGGATGCCTACACCTTTGCGCAGATCAACGACGGTAACGCGATCTCCATTCCGTTTGCGCTCGGCTTTGGCTGGGGCGGTGATCTGAATCTGGAGTATATTTTTGAGAAACTCTTCAGCGAACCCTTTGGCGGCGGTTATCCGAAGGAGCGTGTGGTACCGGAGCAGCGCAACAAAAAGATCCTGGATGGTGTGCGGGCGCAGGCATTCAAGCCGCTGGCCGAGATCTTAAGGAGCCTGGATCCGGAGTTGGTGAAAGGTGCCCTGGCCGGTGCGAAGTTTGATGAGATGTTCTTTGCGGATGCGAAGGATGAAGAACTGAAAGCGCTGGTAAAGGAACTGAAAGCATAAAATTTCCGGTTGACAAAACATAGGGCGCTTTATATACTTTTTTCATAATACAAGCGTCCTGACCGTAAGGCGGGGGCGAGAGGACAAAGGAGAAGGGTTATGCTGGAAAAAGTAGCGGAATTGATCCGGTCACAGTTGCACATTTCCGAGAGCGCAGTGATCAGCGAGGAGACCAGTTTTAAAGAGGATCTGCGTGCAGACAGTTTCGAGCTGATGGAGCTGATCATGGCAGTAGAGGATGAGTATGGGATCAAAGTAGACGATGAGGACCTGGAGAAGTTTGAGACCGTAGGTGATGTACTGAATTACATCAAGGATAAGGGCATCGATCTGGACTGATACAAGAGCCGCATTATTACATTTAGAACATTTGGAATCCCCTCATTCGCGAGGGGATTTTACATTTTATAAGCAATATGGTAGAATTTTGGTGATTTTGGAAGTAATAGAAAGGCTGATCACAAATGGATCGTATTATGACGAACCGGCTGGACCGGGGATTTTACAGATATCAGGAAGAGTTTGAGGCGGCGGCGCTGCGGGTGCTGCGCTCCGGCTGGTATATCATGGGGAAGGAACTGGAATCCTTTGAAGAGGCATATGCAGCCTATACCGGTGCAAAGTACTGTGTGGGTGTAGGCAACGGTCTGGACGCGCTGTATCTGGCCTGCCGGGCCATCGGTATTGCGGCAGGGGATGAAGTGATCGTGCAGGGCAATACCTTTATCGCCAGTGTGATGGGCATCAGTATGGCGGGCGGAAGGCCGGTCTTTGTGGAACCGGACGAATACTATATGATCGATACCGAGCGGATCGAAGCAGCAATCACGGAGCGTACAAAAGCCGTGATGGTGGTGCATCTCTACGGCCAGACCGCACAGATGCGCAGGGTGCATGAGATCTGCAAAAAGCATAACCTGAAGCTGATCGAGGATTGCGCGCAGTCCCACGGAGCACACTGGGACGGACAGATGACCGGAACCTTCGGGGACATCGGCTGCTTTTCCTTCTATCCGTCCAAAAACCTGGGGGCTTTCGGTGACGGTGGCGCGATCATCACCGATAGCGAGGAATATAAGGACCGCATCCGGCAATTGCGCAATTACGGCAGCAGTGTGCGGTATTATAATAAAGAAGTGGGCGTGAATTCCCGGTTGGATGAGATGCAGGCGGCACTTCTGAGCGTTCGCTTGAAGCATATGGATGAACTGACTGCAGAGCGGAAAGCGCTGGCAGCCGTGTATGATGAGGGTATTACCAATCCGCTTATCACAAAACCGGCGGTGCGGGAAGGCGCGGAGCATGTGTACCATCAGTATGTGATCCGTTGTGAGAAGCGGGATACATTGATCGGATATTTGAAGGAACGGGGCATCGATACCATCATTCACTATCCGGTGCCGCCGCATCTGTCGGAGGCGTATGCGTATCTGGGGATCCCGAAAGGGGCGCTGCCGATCACGGAGAAGTATGCGGATACGGTGCTTTCTATCCCAATGTACAACGGGATGACGGAAGAGGAGCAGGCAAGAGTGGTCGAGGCAGTGAATGCATATACAGCCTGAAGGTTACGATGACAGCTCAAGAGGAAGGCAAGAAATAGCGAGATTTGTAGGGAGATAGGATTGACTGGAAAGAAGCTGCGTGACATCACACCGGAGATGCTGCCGGAGGATGCGCGGGATATATTGATAAAACTGAATGAGGCAGGATACGAAGCCTTTATCGTAGGCGGATGCGTGAGGGACTGTCTGCTGGGAAAGACACCGGCAGACTGGGATATCACTACATCGGCGCGGCCGGAAGAGGTGAAGCGGATTTTTGCGCATACGGTGGATACCGGCCTGCAGCATGGCACGGTGACGGTGATGCAGAAAAGAAACGGACAGCTCATCGGCTACGAAGTGACGACCTACCGGATCGACGGTGAATACGAAGACGCGAGACATCCCAAGGAAGTAACCTTTACCGCGGAACTGGCAGAAGACCTGAAACGCCGTGATTTCACGATCAATGCGATGGCCTACCATCCGGACGCCGGACTGCAGGATCTGTTTTGCGGCCGGGAAGACCTGGAAGCCGGGGTGATCCGCTGTGTCGGGGAGGCAAAGGAGCGTTTTACCGAAGATGCACTGCGTATGATGCGCGCCATCCGTTTTGCAGCGCAGCTGGATGCGCAGATCGAGCCTCTTACATGGGAAGCCATCAAAGAACTTGCGCCAAGCATTGCAAAAGTCAGTGCAGAACGCATTCGTGTAGAGATGGAGAAGCTCTTAGTCAGCGACCATCCGTATCATTTCAAGCTGTTTTATGAGAGCGGTCTGACAAAGTATTTTCTGCCGGAGTGGGATGCGACCATGACAACGACGCAGGAAAATCCGCACCATCGCTATACGGTGGGGGAACACATCCTGCATTCCCTGGAGAGCCTGAACATGGAGCGCCTCAAAACAGAGGACCTGCCGGGGGGATATGAGCGCAGCCGGAAGATATTGCGGCTGACCATGCTCTTTCATGATATCGCCAAGCCCCTGACCAAGACCATTGATGAGGAAGGGATCTGTCATTTTACGGGGCACCCGGATAAGGGCGCCGAAATGACGGAGGAGATCCTGAAACGCTTAAAATATGACAATGATACCGTGCGGATGGTGAGCGGCCTGGTGTTTACCCATGAAGGGCGTTTTGAAGCCACCAGGCGCCTGCTGCGGCGCGCGATCAATCGTTACGGGGAGGAACAGTTCCCGTTGTATTTCTATGTGCAGGAAGCGGATACGCTGGCACAGAGTGACTTTATGCGGGAGGAAAAGCTGGAGCGGATCGCGCAGCTGAGAGAGCTCTATCCGGAGATCTACCGGCAGCATGAGGCGGTATCCCTGAAGGATCTGGCGGTGAAGGGTGTCGATCTGATCCGGGCCGGGGTAAAACCGGGGCCGCAGATGGGCGAGATCCTGCACCGTATGCTGGAAGATGTGCTGGAAGAACCGGAGCATAACGAAAAAGAATACCTGTTGGCAAACTATCTGCCGAAGGACTGACCGGCAGAGAAAGCTGAAAAGATAGCGCAAAAGTATGCAGATGCACAGGTTCCCGAAAAATGAAAAGCTGCGAAGATATGGCAGGAGAGGCGTAAAAGCGGCCTGCCTTTTGTGCATGGTCTGCGCATTGACCTCCTGCGGGCCAAAAACACCGGTACAACAGCCGCAGCAGACGGGATTTCTGCCGGCACTTCCGGGCAATTACGATTCTATGGATACGGCGGTGCTGGTCGCAAAGGATACGGACAACGGAAAGCTGACATTTCTGAATCTGGAGCTGGGGAAGTATTATACGCTGAATTATGACGGTGCCACGACCTATGCGGATCGCTATGATCAGGCATTGTCCCTGGCGCAGGTGACGGAAGGTTCTGTAGTGGATGTGACCTTTATGCGGGAGCAGAAGCGTCTGAACAGCCTGCAGGTATCGCCGGAGTCGTTTTCCTATGATCAGGTGAGCAACCTGGTGATGGATGATGGCGGTCGGCATATCGATCTGCAGAACGAGAGTTATACCATCAGCAAGGATGCGGTGGTCTTTACGCAGGACGGCAGAGGGGAGCTGATGGACATCAATCCGGCAGATACGTTGACCATCGCCGGAACGGGGCATACGGTATACAGTGTGCGTATCGAGAAAGGACATGGTTATCTGCGCCTGGAAAACGCCTCTTATTTTGAGGGAGGATGGATCCAGATCGGTGAGCGTATCGTGTATCAGGTGACCAAGGATATGCTGCTGGCGGTGCCGGAGGGAAGCTATACCGTGACGGTATCCAATAAGGGATCCACGGGAAGTGAAAAGGTCACCATTGCCCGAAATCAGGAGATCCGTCTGGATGCTTCCGGATGGATCACGGAGCCGGTGTACGGAAAGGTGGTATTTACGGTTTCACCGGATACTGCAAAAGTGTATATCGACGGAGATCTGATCGATGCGTCCCGCCCGCAGGAGCTCAGCTACGGTATCCATCAGATGGTGGCAGCGGCGGAAGGCTATGAGACCGTGAGCCGCTATATACGGGTGGCGGAGGAAAAAGCAAATCTGAATATTACTTTGGAATATAAGGGAACGGAATCCGAAAACAGTGTTTCGGAAAATGAAACGCCCACGATCCTTTCGGACGAGCCGGCGGTGATCGGGCCTACGATCCTGAGTGACGAGGGAGCCTATACGATCAGCGGAAACGGGATACCGACGACAGCAAAGGATCCGTCTGTGCCTACGCCGGTCGTTACGGTGCCGACAGAACCGACACCGCAAATGGGGCAAACCATCCCGACGGTGCCCACGGTACCGACGGTTCCGACTACACCTGCGGCAACACCGACACCTTCGGTCAACCCCAATGTAGCGCAGCCGGCAACGGTCTCGTCCAATGATGTGGTATCGACGGATGGCTATCGGGTGTATGTGGATGCTCCGGCAGGGGTAGAGGTGTACAAGGATGGCGCCTACATAGGGATCTCACCGGTCAGCTTTGTCAAAAAGCAGGGGATTTACACCATCACATTGCGGCGGGACGGCTATCAGACGCGCAGTTATACCGTGGAGATCGACGACGAAAAGAACAATGTGAATTATTCCTTTTCGGAATTGGTGGAAATCCGGTGAAAGGGTTGACAAGGCAGGGGAAATGCCGTATAAATAGACTTGCGGCGCTTTTTTCCGATCAGCAGATCGGGAGCTTCCGCAGACTAAATCAATCAGGAGGAGAAAACAATGAACAAGACAGAACTGGTAGCAGCAATCGCTGATAAGGCAGGCCTGACAAAGAAGGATGCAGAGGAAGTGGTAAACGCATTTACCGATACTGTAACCAAGGCTCTGAAGAAGGGGGATAAGGTACAGCTGGTTGGCTTCGGTACCTTCGAAGTAACCAAGAGAGGCGCTCGTACCGGCCGTAATCCGCAGACCGGCGAGACCATGAAGATCGCTGCTGCAAAGGCTCCGAAGTTCAAGCCGGGCAAGGCATTCAAGGATGCACTGAACTAATTGATCCGTAGGTAAGAGTTATGGAAAGGTGCATGTTCGCATGCACCTTTTTTATAGGGGAAGAGGATGAGACTGGACAAGTTTTTAAAAGTATCGAGACTGATCAAGCGGCGTACCGTGGCAAATGAAGCCTGTGACGCAGGGCGTGTGCAGATCAACGGCCGTGTGGCAAAGGCGTCTGTGGATGTAAAAGTGGGGGATGAGATCGCTATCGCGTTTGGTAATAAAGAGACCAAAGTGCGCGTGCTGTCCCTCCAGGAGAGCGTGCGCAAAGAAGATGCCGAGAATATGTTTGAATATATATAAGATTGTTCGTTAGCGGCCTGCCATTTGAAAAGTATAATAGAATTATCCTTCATTACCTTGACAGACGCGGGTAGTCGTTTTATGATTAAAAGTACAAATTATGTAAACAGAAATGTGAAAAGGGATGATCGTATGGCTCAAAAGGTAGCTGCTTTTCGCAGACCAAAGAAAAAAGGGCATTTGGGAGTGTTGCTGGTATTGATCACGCTGGTGGTCTTTGTCGGCTTGTTTGGCTATAACAGTCTGGCACTGCGGGAACAGGAAAAAGAGCTGGATAACCAGATCGCTGCCATGACGGAAAAAATGACGCAGGAAGAAGAGCGTACCCGGGATCTGCAGGAATTTGAGACCTATACGCATACCAAGAAATATGCGGAAGAGGTTGCCAAGGAAAAACTGGGCTATGTATATGAGGGCGAGATCGTCTTTAAGAAAGACGAGTAAATATGGGATCAGAACAAAAGAATCAGAATAAGTTTCAAGATAAGATTCAGGATAGAGTTCAGAATAAGATTCAGAATAAGATCAATGCACACGGTCTGATCGCACCGGGAGATACGATACTGATGGGAGTGTCGGGAGGCGCGGATTCCGTGTGTCTTTTTCTTTTGTTATGGGATCTGTACCGTGACAGTGATGTGACACTTCAGGTGATGCATATCAACCACCATCTGCGGGAAGATGCCGCGGAGGATGCAGCGTTTGTACGGCAGTTGTGTGCCCGGGCAGGCGTGCCCTATACAGAGCGGGATGTGGATGTGCAGGCTTATATGAAGACACATAAGGTATCTTCTACGGAGGAAGCTGCGCGGATCCTGCGTTATGAGGCCTTCCGGGGATATCTGTCGGAACTGCCGGGGGAAGAGGAAACAAAGAAGCTGGCAGTGGCGCATACCCTCAACGACAATGCGGAGACGGTACTGCACCATCTCTTCCGTGGCAGCGGGTTGAAAGGTCTGGGCGGGATACGGATGATGCGCGATCATGTGATCCGTCCGCTGCTCTGCTTAAGCCGTGCGGAAGTAGAGGAGTATCTGCGGGAGCGTGGACAGGAGTGGCGCACGGACAGCACCAATGAGGGTGATGACTACGCCAGAAACCGTATCCGGCATCATATCCTGCCCCTGGCGGAAACGGAGATCAATGCGCAGGCGGCGGAGCACATTCATGCGGCGGCGCAGCAGCTGGGCGCGGCGGAAGATTTTATCTGTGCAAGTCTGCAGGCGGCGTATGAACGGATCGTGACTGCGCAGGAAGACGGCATCCGTATGGATCGCGCGGCCTTTCTGGAACTGCATCCCTATCTGCAGGAACGGCTGGCGCTTCGCTGCCTGCAGGAGGTCAGCGGATGCGCCAGAGATGTGACAGCGCGGCACGTGCACATTTTCCTGGGACTTTTCACTCTGCCATGCGGAAAAATGCTGGATCTGCCCCACGGTCTCTTTGCCCTGCGCAGGCGGGATGCGGTTGAACTTTTGCGAAAAAACTGATAAAATAAAGTGTTCGGGGAACAAAACTATAATGGGAGGTTACAATATGGCGGATACGATCAAAGTACTGATCAGCGAAGAGCAGGTCAAGGCACGTATCAAAGAGCTGGGGGCCGAGATCAGCAAAGCTTATGAAGGCAGGAGTCTGCATCTGGTCTGTATTCTGAAGGGCAGCATCTTCTTTACCTGTGAGCTGGCGCGGCACATCACGGTACCGGTGACACTGGATTTCATCACGGTATCCAGTTACGGCAACGGCAAGACGTCTACGGGCAAGGTGAGTATCGTACGCGACCTGACAGAAGGGATCCGGGCCAGAGATGTGCTGGTGATCGAAGATATCGTGGATACCGGACGCACATTGTCTTATCTGTTGCCGATGTTGGAAGAACGCAAGCCGGCTTCGCTGAAACTCTGTACGCTGCTGGACAAACCGAACCGGCGCACGCATCCGGTGGATGTGGAATATGTCGGCTTTGAGGTGCCTGACGAGTTTATCGTGGGCTGGGGACTGGATTATGCCCAGAATTACAGAAACCTTCCCTACATCGGCATTCTTGGCGATGAGGAGTAAATATCAGAGTTAAAGGAGACCAAAGGTTGAAAAAGCAAAATCACAGTTTCGTCTTTTTGGTGATCATCCTGCTGCTGGGTGCGGCGATCTGGATTAGTCTATCCACCAGACAGACGACCAATTACACCAGGGATGAGTTTGAAGATGCGGTCGAGAGCGGGCAGGTGGTGAGCATCACGATCGTGCAGAACAAAGAGGTGCCTACGGGTACCATACAGGCGACCATGAAGAATAACAGCATCCGTCAGTTCAATGCCACGGATGTGCACGAGATCGAGGCCTATGCGAGGGAGAATAGCATTCCGGTCAAGGTGAGTGATGTGCCGGCAGACAACTGGTTTTTGATGTATGTGCTGCCTTCCCTGCTGGTATTGATCATATTTGTATTTTTCTTCAGCTCGATGATGGGCAATCAGGGCGGTGGCGGCAACAGCCGTATGATGAATTTCGGTAAGAGCCGCGCACAGCTGATCCGTGACTGCAAGACCACCTTTGCGGATGTGGCGGGATTGCAGGAAGAAAAGGAAGATCTGGACGAGATCGTAGACTTCTTAAAGAAACCGGAGAAATATACCGAAGTGGGCGCGCGTATCCCTAAAGGTGTGCTGCTGGAGGGACGCCCGGGTACCGGTAAGACTCTGCTGGCCAAGGCGATCGCCGGAGAGGCGCAGGTGCCGTTTTTCTCCATCTCCGGTTCCGACTTTGTGGAAATGTTTGTCGGTGTGGGTGCTTCCCGTGTGCGTGACTTGTTTGCTGAAGCAAAGAAGATCGCACCCTGCGTTATCTTTATCGATGAGATCGATGCGGTGGCAAGACGTCGTGGTACGGGTATGGGCGGCGGCCATGATGAGCGGGAGCAGACCTTAAACCAGTTGCTGGTAGAGATGGATGGTTTCGGTGTGAACGAAGGCATCATCGTACTGGCGGCGACCAACCGTGTGGATATCCTGGATCCGGCGATCCTGCGTCCCGGACGTTTTGACCGCAAGATCACGGTCAGCGCGCCGGATGTTCGAGGCAGAGAAGAGATCCTGAAGGTGCATTCCAAGAACAAGCCGCTGGGTTCCGACGTGGACCTCAAGGAAGTGGCGAGAAGCACCTCCGGCTTTACCGGAGCAGATCTGGAAAACTTGTTGAACGAAGCCGCGATCAAGGCAGCCAAGGACGAGAGGAAGTTCTTAAATGCCGAAGATATCAAGAAATCCTTTATCAAGGTGGGTATCGGTACGGAGAAGCGCAGTCATATCATTTCGGACCGCGACAAGAAGATCACGGCGTACCACGAATCCGGTCACGCGATCCTGATGCACCTGCTGCCGCTGACCGGCGCGGTGTATACCGTATCCATCATCCCCACCGGTGAGGGTGCCGCAGGCTATATGATGCCGGTACCGGACAACGATGATATGCACCAGACCAAAGAACAGATCCGTCAGCGCCTGATGGTAACACTGGGCGGCCGTGTGGCAGAGGAACTGATCTTTGATGATGTAACGACCGGCGCTTCTTCCGATATCAAGAAGGCAACGCAGAACGCACGCAGTATGGTCACCCGCTTCGGTATGTCTTCTCTGGGTCTCATCTGCTACGAGAACGACGAAGATGAGGTGTTCATCGGTCGTGATCTGGCACACGCCAAGACCACCAGTGAGGTCAAGGCTGCTGAGATCGATGCAGAGGTGAAACGCATCATTGATGAGTGTCACGACGAAGCGAAGCATATCCTGGAGCAGAATATGGATGTTCTGCACCGCTGCGCGAAGCTGTTGATCGAGAAGGAACGCATCAACCGTGAGGAGTTTGAGGCGCTGTTTAAGGCTCCTGCAGTCGGCATTCTTTGATACTGAAAAAGTGCACAAAGAAATGCCACAACCTTTGTAAAATTTGTTTATTTTGAGAATAGACATATTATGGGGGTCTGCTATAATGCATATTGTAACCCCCAATACATTTATAGTTTTTTGCTATAACCCCATAAGAAAGAAATACCTTCTCTGAAAATGACAGTTTACACTGTCATTTTTACTTTGTGCCGGAAATGATCCGAATCTGGCGTGGCTGTTGGGATCGCGTGACGATGACTGCTTCGGCTTTGAGTGGTTACGGTCGATCTATACAGCGCAGTAATGATGAATTAATAAGAGCATAAGATATAGAAATAGCCGGGAGCGAACGCTCCCGGCTTGTGTATGAGGGGGTCAATCATAAGATAAATTACTCTTCTGTGCCGACCATTGTCGGGGTCGGATCCGGCTTCTTGGCACCAAGGATGTCAGATGCCCAGTAGTGCTCGGTAATGATAGTGCTGTACTCGTTTACATTCAGTTTCTCGAACTGGCCTGCCTGCAGAGTACCTACGGTCCAGATCAGGGCATCGGTGTTATCTTCCATCGCGAAGACCTGCGGCTCCTGACCATACTTGTAAAGTGTTACGTTTACGCCGCTGTTACCCATCTTGCTGCTTCTGGAACCGGACTGAGCAGTCGTAGTATCCAGTACGTAGAAGGTCTGAGCTGCTTCGGAATCCGCATCCTTTAAGAGGATCGCTTCCACACCTGCCTTGCCTGTGTGATCCTCATAGAGGAAGCTTCCGTTTGCGTTGCTGGTGTGTGTGGTGTTGACATATTCTTTCAGGTCAGCATTGAATGCGCACAGATCCAGGTCCAGATCCTCAGCGTTCCAATCCATTACCACATACGCCTCGCCCTGTGCCGGCTTCGGCATCAGATATACGGTATATACGTTGTTTTCCTGTGTCAGATCAATGTTCTTGATCAGAGTGCTGTAGTTTCCGAGATCACACTTGATGGTGAAATCGCCGCAAGGGAAGTTCTGCAGAGTGCAGATACCGTATTCGTCGCTCTTGGAAGTGATGTACGGATCTTCCGAATCACTGCGTGCAGCATACAGGTTTACATTTACATCAGAGATCTCTGCATCGTCGATGAAGGACTTGGTGCGGATGGTCAGTGTGGTGTACTGATGCTCCATCTCGCGATCCAGCAGCAGATCGTATGCCATCGTGCTCTCATCCAGAGTGATGGACTCGCTCATATCGGAATAACCCTTCTTGGAGATGGTCAGTGTGTAGGTACCTGCCTCTACCTTGGTCATGGTAGCGGAACCGTCCCTCTTGGATACTACGGAACGAACTACCTCGCCGTCAGCACCGATCAGTGCCACATCTGCACCCTCGATCGGTCCGAAGGGATCGCTGATTCTGACAACAACCTTTTCCTGTACATTTGCAACCGGAGCTGCCTCTTCCTCATATAAGGTCGGATCATTGCTCCAATCTTCACTCTGCGTATTATTTTTACCTACGCCGGTAGCCCATTCGTTCTGGGCATTGGCTGCTTTATCTGCAGCTTCGCCGCTTCTGGAACCGAAAACAGCTGCCAGACCAACGGCCAGCACTGCAACCCCTGCGATCGGAAGAACGACCGGCATCAGGGATTTTTTCTTCTCTACGGAAACATAACGGGAAGAGTCATCCGCATTACTCTTGGTAACATCTACCGGTGTCGGCGGAAGCGGACGGCTGATAAAATCATTGGATGCCGTCTTGTTTTCTGTTGCCTGATTGTTATTGTTGTGATCCATCGGAACACGATAAACCGGAGCGCCCTCCAGAGACTGGAACCCTACCGGTTTTGCCGGGGTGGATTGTACCGGTTCTGCCGGAGCAAAAGCACTGCGTACGGAATCCATCGATACATTGTCGGATTCGTTTTCGTTTGTGACAGCGCCGCATCTGGAACAGAATTTCATCTGAGCCCCCATGATGTGTCCACATTTCTTACATACCATTTTTCTTTCCTCCCTTTACCTTCTCATACACTGGAAATTTATGCGCAATTTTCGAAACTTCATAAACATAGCACCAAAAAAGTGCATTGTCAATTGTGTTATAAAAAAAGATGCAAATTTGTGAAAAACATACAAAAAACGACTGCATAAAGCCCGGGTTTTTGTTTGAAAGCGCTTACATAGACCGTTTTTTGCGTATCTCTACTTGCGGATAACGGGGCTGGTATGGTAGAAGGGTGATGTTGATTCTATTATAGAAGAAAGATTACAAATTTATCGGGGTAAATAGAAAAATGTTCCCTTGTTTTCCTATAATAATATAGGATATGATAGTATGGAATATTATCCAAACCCATTATTAAGTTCAAGATCCAAAAAGTACCAAAATAAATAATCAAAATTTAAAATCAAATAGCTTCCTGTATAGTTTTTAATGAATGTAAAGGCGTAGCTTTGGCTGCGCCTTTTTGCTATATAGGTTTTGCTTTATAGGATAAAAGTGTTTTAAAGAGTATAGCTATATCTATCGGTACGGATTTTGATATATCTCTAAAATAATTTAATAGGGGTGATGAGCGCTGCCGGGAATACGAAATGTCCGATAAATAAACGATAACGCGGATTTTATATCGAAAAGAGGTTACTAATTATATTTTGATATAATACTAAATAAATTTAGAAATACCTAAAATAAATATTGACAGATATATAGTTCCGCCTTAATATTTTAAGTAGCAGGAAAGGCGGTTTAAGAGTAGCAGGAAAGAAGAGGGAAAAGGTATGAAGAAGCGGAACGGGATCATGACAGAGTATAATAAGGCGCTGATCGAACAGAGGGCGGATCCGTATGTGATGCGGGCAGAGGATGGTAGGTATTATTTTACGGCGTCGGTTCCGAGTTATGACAGGATCGTCCTGCGTTGCGCGGATCGTCTGGAAGGATTGGCGGATGCGACGGAAGTGACCATTTGGAAATGCCATGAGGAAGGCAATATGAGTTGTCATATCTGGGCACCGGAGCTGCATTATATGGACGGGGAATGGTATATCTATTTCGCGGCCTCCCGGCAGGATGATATTTGGCGACTGCGTCCTTATATCCTGCGTTGTGAAGGGCAGGATCCGATGAAGGATGCCTGGGTGGAGATGGGCAAGATTCAGCGTAGTGATGATGATATTTATTCCTTCCGGGCTTTTTCTTTGGATGCTACAGTATTTCAAAATAAAGGAAAATGGTATTTTGTCTGGGCGGAAAAGGTGAGTGTGGGCATCCAGATCTCCAATCTCTACATTGCTGAGATGGAGAGCCCGACAAAACTCAAAACTGCGCAGGTGTTGCTCACTACTCCGGACTATGTCTGGGAGCGCAGGGATATCTGGGTGAATGAAGGCCCGGCGGTGATAAAACATAACGGAAAGATCTTTTTGACCTATTCAGCCAGCGCTACCGGAGAATGCTATTGTATGGGAATGCTCAGCATCGGAGAGGACGAAGATCTGCTGGATCCGAGAGCTTGGAAAAAAGAAAAGCAGCCGGTGCTGTCATCGGATCGGGAAAAGGGATTTTATGGTCCCGGACACAACAGTTTTGTGAAATTATCGGATGGGACGGATGTGTGCGTTTATCACGCAAGAACCTATGCCGAGATTGAGGGGGACCCGCTTTACGATCCGAACCGCCATGCGTTTGCTATGAAAGTATTGTGGGATGAGAATGGAGTTCCGGTGTTTGATTACCGGAACAATCTGGCGCAGTAGATCATCGAGAGGAGAATGCGATGCGGGATCGGATCAATCGGCAAAAAAACAGGATGCGGTACGCGGGAGCAGCCGGTATGCTCGGACTGCTTTTGTGCGGATGCAACACCGGGGGGGCGGCAGTTTCGCAGGAGCCTGCAGTGACCCCTGTTTCGGAGGCACCTATGGAAATCACGATCAAAACAGGGAATTCCATGAACAAGATTTCCTGCCATGATCCGCAGGTTCTGTATGCGGACGGTACCTATTATATGGTCGGTTCGCATCAGGTGCAGGCAAGGTCGCAGGATCTGAAGGAATGGCAGTATAACGGCAATAAGATGTTCTCCAATATCTACAGCGGAGATCTGCCGGCGTTTGCCTATGTGGGCAAAAATGATCAGGGAGACTATTCGGTCTGGGCCTCCAATCTCTATTACAATGCGACGATGGGTAAGTATCTGATGTATTTCTGCACCAGTTCTACCTATATCAAATCGACACTGGCACTGGCGGTGTCGGATACCCCGGAAGGACCGTATACCTTTACGGATACCCTGTTATATTCGGGATTCGAAACCTCCACGGTGGATCAGACGGATCTGAAACAGGTGCTTGGTGAGGATGCGGATCTGAGCCGGTATTTTAAATACGGCGGCTACGATAATAAAAAATGGCCCAACTGCATCGATCCGGCCATCATCGAAGATACGGACGGAAAGCAGTGGATGGTCTACGGTTCGTGGTCGGGCGGATTGTTTTTGCTGGAGATCGATCCGGCGACCGGTCTGCCGATCCATCCGGAGGCGGATGAGGCCAACGGCGTGGATCCGTATTTCGGCTATCATCTGATCGGCGGCGGGCATCACGCTTGCGAGGGCCCGTACCTGACCTATTCCGAGGAGACCGGATATTACTATCTGTTTGCATCCTTTGGCGGGCTGAACCGTGAGGAAGGCTACCAGATCCGGCAGTTCCGCAGCGAGTCGATCACCGGACCGTACCTGGATGCGGCAGGCCAGTTGATGGGCGATCAGGAAAATTTTACCAGCTACGGGCTCAAGATGATGGGCAATTATAAGCTGCCCAGTCTGGAGACCGCCTATATGGCACCGGGCGGACAGTCGGTGTTTACCGGTGCGGACGGGGATACCTATCTGGTCTATCACCAGCGTTTCGATCAGGGAACGGAATATCATGAACCCCGGGTGCACAAGATCTTTTTGAACCGGGACGGCTGGTATGTTGCGGCACCGTTTGCGTATCAGGGGGAGAAGCTTTCGGAGAGCGGTTACGATACGGCAGCGATCGGCGGCACCTTCTACGTGCTCGATCACGAACAGGATGTGGGAAATCTGATCCATACCGCCGAAGAATGCACCTTTGAAAACGGTGTGATCCGCGGCGCATACGAAGGCAGCTACGAAGTGACGGAAGGCAGCTGCGATATCCGTATCACGCTGGGCGGAAAGGAATACTGCGGCGTGATCGTGGAAATGACGGATGAGGCGGGCAATGACACGCTGTGCATCACGGCAGCCGGGGCGGATAACCGGAGCATTTGGGCGGTGCAGTATCGTTGACGGAAAAAGTGCGAAAATCGGGGTTGTTTATATCAAACTAAAATAATTTATGCCGCAGGCGTTCCGAAAAAAGAGAAAAAAGCAAAAAATCGACAGCGAATTTATGCGAAAACGGGTTTTTCGGAAGTGGATCGGAGCACGGGAAACGTCTGATTTTATAGGTTTTTTCTGGTATACAAGTATTCCAGTCAAATTCTTTAGACACTTTGTTACATTACGGAATGCGAAATTAGACAAGTCATACAAAAATGATAAAATAGTTTAGGAAATACTAAAATACTCGTTGACACGCTAAAAAAGAAGGCGTAATATGGAACTATCAGAAAACGGTGCAAAGTAAGTTTGCACAACAAATAATCAGGAGGAAAATCATATGAAGAAGAGACTGTTGGTATTGTCTTCGGTATTGATGCTTACCGCCGCTATGAACGGCTGCGGCAACATTGCTACTGTAGAAGAGACAGAAGGCAGCACGGTCACGACCGGAGGTACCGAAAGTGGCGCAGTTGCTGCATCAAACAGCGGGACCAGCACAGATGCTCTGACCGGTAACGGGGATAAGACCATCAAAGTATTCCTGTATATGCAGGAACATGAAAAAGAGATCTACAGAGGTCTGGTAGAACAGTTCGTTGCAGATCATGCTGATGAGATCAAGGAAGTAAAGTTTGAGATCACCACGCAGGACGAGTATAATCAGAAGATGATCGCCAATATGACGGCAGGGGATCTTCCGGATGTATTCTATGTAGGTCCGGCAGCGGTTCGTTCCTATGTAGACAACGGATATGTGCTTCCGCTGGATTCCTATGTGGACAGCGCTACGATCGAAAAGACCTGGGGAACGACACAGACCATCTATCGTTATGACGGTAAGAACGTAGGAACCGGTTCTCTGTATGCATTGCCGAAGGATCTGTCCTGTTTCGCATTTGCTTACAATCAGGATCTGTTCGATGCGGCAGGCCTGGAATATCCGGATCCGGAAAAACCGTACACCTATGATGAATTCATCGAAGTATGCGAAAAGCTGACG
>JAFXQR010000097.1 GCA_017526985.1 Lachnospiraceae bacterium | reverse complement strand
GCAATGGTTCCTTGTCCTGTCGCTACCGCCGGATCATCAAACGGATGGATAAAGGTATATCCGTGTTCTTCTGCCAGTTGGTATGCCTTCTCACATGCCTCATCATAAACATCACCGTAAAGCACCACTTCAGCACCAAAATTCTTGGTACGGTTTACCTTGATCAGCGGTGTTGTCGTCGGCATCACGATGGTTGCTTTCATGCCTTTCTTTTTTGCCGCATAAGCCACGCCCTGCGCATGATTACCAGCAGATGCGGTGATCACACCCTTGGCGCGTTCTTCATCGCTCAGCGTGCTTGCCTTGTAATATGCACCGCGCACCTTATATGCGCCGGTAAACTGCATATTCTCCGGTTTCAGATATACCTTATTTCCGGTGAGCGTACTCAAATAATCACTATAGACCAGTTTGGTCTCCAGCGTTACTTCTTTGACGATCTCGGAAGCCTCTTCAAACGCTTCCAGCGTCAGCATTTCTTTTGCCATAGTATCCTCCTTTATCGGCGCAGGATCCTTCTTACTCCTCGCCATCTTCTTCGTCGTCCTCTTCTTCGTCTTTCTCCAGTTCTACATCAAAGAGTGCTTCTACAAATGCGTCTGCGTCAAATTTCTGCAGATCCTCGATCTTCTCGCCTACACCGATATACTTCACCGGCACCTTCAGTTCCGACTGGATCGCGATGGCGATACCCCCCTTTGCCGTGCCGTCCATCTTCGTCAGAATGATACCGGTCAGATCTGCCACATCGTTGAAGTCTCTTGCCTGCTGCAGGGCATTTTGTCCTGTGGTCGCATCCAGCACGATCAGATTCTCACGGTGCGCATCCGGAAACTCCCGGTCGATCACTCGGTTCATCTTTTTCAACTCTTCCATCAGGTTCTTCTTATTGTTCAGACGGCCTGCCGTATCTACCAGCAATACATCGGCGCGTCTTGCCTTGGCTGCGTTCACCGCGTCAAAGAGCACACTGGAGGGATCCTGCCCTTCTTTACCGCCGATGAGTTCCACACCGGCGCGCTCTGCCCATACTTTCAGCTGATCCCCGGCTGCCGCACGGAAGGTATCCGCCGCCGCCATCATGACCTTTTTATGTTTCCGCTTCAGCATCGATGCGATCTTTCCGATGGAGGTCGTCTTACCCACACCGTTCACACCGATCACAAATACGACAGAAGTTTCTTTTTCAAAACGGTATGCCGCCTTGCCTACCGCCATCTGTTCACGGATGTTTTGGATCAGCAAGCGTTTGCACTCGGAAGGTCTCACGATATCCTCTTCTTCGATCTGCTCACGCAGACGATCCAGGATAGCTTCCGTTGGCCCCACACCGATATCGCCCATGATCAGGATCTCTTCCAGATCATCGAAGAAATCATCATCGATCATCTCGGCACCGTCAAAGACCACATCCAGGTTATAGACAAAGCTGTCTCTGGTCTTGGACAGTCCTTCCTTCAGTCTGGCGAAGAAGCCTTTCTTCTTTTTTACCGGCAGGACATCGTCATCTTCGGCCTCATCGTCTTCTTCGTCGTCCTCTTTCTCCTGTTCTTCCGCAGCTTCTTTTTTCTTGGAAAACCAGCCAAAGGCTTTTTTCTTCGGCTGTGCTTCCTCTTCGACAACATCCTCTGCTTCTTCGTTTACAGGTGCGTCTGCCACAGTTTCCGGTGTTATTTCTGTGGTTACGACCGATGCCTCCGGTTCGCTGACCGGAATATTTTCTGCAACCGGCTCCTCCGCCGTAGCTGCCACCGGTACAGTTTCTTCCGCGATCGGTGCTGCCGATTCCTCAACTACTTCTTTCTTTTTTCCCCAGTGAAACCAGGCCATATATGACTCCTTTTCTTATCTGTATTCTTAATCATCCAGCTGCTCGTCGATCAGATTAACGGATACCAGTGTAGACACACCTTTCTCCTGCATGGTGATACCGTAGAGCCGGTCCGCCTTTTCCATCGTACCACGACGGTGCGTGATCACGATAAACTGTGTATGTTTGGTCAGTTTATGCAGATAGCCTGCGTAACGACCGACATTACTCTCATCCAATGCTGCCTCGATCTCATCCAGCAGACAGAAAGGTGACGGTTTTAAGTTCTGGATCGCAAACATCAGCGCGATCGCGGCCAGCGCTTTTTCACCACCGGAAAGCTGCATCATGTTTTGCACCTTCTTGCCGGGCGGCTGTGCGATGATGGCAATACCCGCTTCCAGGATATCCTCCCCTTCCATCAGCTTCAATGTACCACTGCCGCCACCGAAAAGTTCCTTAAATACTTTATCAAATTCTTTCCCGATCTCGTCAAACTTCTCCGCGAACTGCTTACGCATCGCTTCATCCAGCTCCGAGATGATCCCCTGCAATTCTTTCTCGGCTTCGATCAGATCATCATGCTGGCCCTTTAGGAAGGTGTAGCGTTCGGAGATCTCTTTGTATTCCTCGATGGCATTGACATTGACCGGTCCCAGTCGTTTGATGCCGTCCTTCACTTCTGCGATGCTGCGCTTTAAGAAGGTGATATCCGTGAGCGTCTCGTCCTTGAGTGCTTCCGCATCCCTCAGGGACAGTTCATACTCAGCCCACATATAATTGTTGAGACCTTCCATCTCTTCCCGCAGTTTTTCCATCTGCGCATTCAATCGGAAGGATTCTTTATCCAGTCCCGAGATCTTTTCGGTCAGCTCGTCACGCTGTTTTAAGGAAGATTTTTGCTTTTCGGAAAGTTCTTCCTTTTTCTGCTGTAATTCCAGCAGGTTCTTCTGCGATTCCTCTTCCGAAGTAAAGGATGCTTCGATGGTCTTTTGGATCTCCGTGATATCGTTTTCTCGATCTGTAACGGACTTGGTATTGTTCTCGATCGCCTGCCGTGCTTCGGTCAGTTCCGCTGTCAGGCGTTCGATATCGCCATCGATACGCGCCACATTCTGCTGCTCAAATTCCTGCTTCTGCAGCACCTTCTCCAGTTCCACTTCACATTCCGTCACCTTGCCGGCCTGCTCCGCTTCTTCATTGCGATATCCTTCCAGTGTCTCCTGGCCTGCTTCGATCTTCTTTTCCAGTTCCGCCTGCTTCTCGGCAGATTCTTTCAGTTCACCCTTTAAGCGTTCCTGGTTTTCCTTGATATCCACTACCTGCTGTTCGATCTGTTCCTGTTCGCTGTTCAGATCGACCACACCCTTTGTGGTCTCATCGATCTTTTCCTGCGCTTTCTGCAGGTTTAAGTTCGCTGTATTCAGTTTGATAAACTGCTGCTGGATCTCGTACTTGACATCCTCGATCTCCACACGCAGTTTGTTACGCTCCGCTTTGACTTTTTCAATATCATTCAGATACTTATCGATCAGGGTCAGCGCTTCTTTTACGCGTGCCTCCAGTTCGTCCATCTCACGCCGGCGTCCCAGCAGATTGGAATTGTTCTTGAAAGCACCACCGCTGATGGCACCACCGGGTACCAGCAGTTCCCCTTCCAGTGTGACCATACGGATGCTGTAGCGATATTTCTTGGCGATCTGCAATGCGTGATCCATGGTGTCTACCACCACGATACGCCCCAGCAGCGTCTTTGCCACATCACGGTATTTGTCTTCGGTCTCGGCGATCTCATCCGCCATACCGAGAGCTCCGCGTTCGTTCAGCACTTCCGGAGTCTTAAATTCCTGCGGATCTTTGATCGCGTTGAGCGGCAGGAAGGTCGCGCGGCCGAAGCGGTTCTGCTTCAGATACTCAATCATCTTCTTGGCCGTTTCTTCATCCTCGGTCACGATGTTCTGGATATTACCACCCAGCGCCGTCTCGATGGCCGTTTCAAAACGCTTCTCCGCCTTGATGATATCCGCAACGACACCGATGACGCCCTTCACATCGCTCTTGCGTTCCATGACACGGCGCACGGAATTACCATAGCCTTCATAACGCTCGGTCAGGTTGGAGATAGACTCCAGCTTTGTCTTGTCCTGGTGATAGGACACCTGCTTTTCCTGCAGCTTCCGGTCCAATTCGCCCAGTTCATCATGGATCTGTCCGGTGCGTTCTTCTTTCTTTTTCTGTTCAAAATTCAGTTCTTCCAGACGCTTGTTGACATCTTCAAAATCTTTCTGCAAACCGGCAATGATCGTCTGTTGTTCTTCCTCATTGGTCTTGGCCTGCAAAAAGCGTGAGTTCAATTCCGCCTTGCGCACATGCGTCTGTTCCAGCATCGTATCATAACGCTCTTTGGACGCCTTGATATTTGCGCGGTCATTGATCAATTGGATGACCTCACTTTTATCGGCTTCCACCGCATTTGACAGTTCATCGATCTTAGCCTGAATCGCATTCAGTTTTTCACGCTCGGCATCCCGTTTTGCCTGGACTTCTGCAAGGATCCCGTCCACGCCGGATTTCTGCTCGGACAGGCCTTCTTTTTCTTTCTCCTTCTCCGCGATCCCTTCCGTGATGGTTTTGACACGCTGTTCAAAATGCTCAATGTTACTCTTTGCGGAACGGATCTGTTCCTGCATAACATTGATCTGCCCTTCCAGACGGGTACGGATATTACCGGTATTGCTCACCTTATCTCTGGCTTCTTCGATCTGTACCTCCAGTTCAGCCAGCGCGCCTTCCATCTGGTCATAGCTATTTCGGATCTCTTCCAGCTGGGCCTGATGGGACGCCAGATCCGTATTGGCAATGCCGAGCTTTTCTTCCGTTTCGGTCATCACCTGCGCCTTGCGTCCGTTCTCCAGCAGGAAATAATTGACATCCAGTCGCTTTAATTCTTCTTTTTTCTTTAAATATTCGTGCGCCTTTTCGGACTGTTTTTCCAAAGGCCCCACCTGGCGTTCCAGCTCGGATAAGATATCATTGACACGCACCAGATTAGCCTGCTCGTTTTCCAGCTTCTTGGCGGCCGCATCCTTACGCTTTTTAAACTTTACGATACCGGCTGCTTCATCAAACAGCTCACGGCGTTCTTCCGGCTTACCGGACAGGATCTTGTCGATCTGGCCCTGCCCGATGATGGAGTAACCTTCCTTACCGATACCGGTATCATAAAAGAGCTCGTTCACATCTTTTAAGCGACATACGCTGCCATTCATCAGATATTCGCTCTCTCCGGAACGATAGATCTTTCTGGCCACTGTGACTTCATCAAAATCAACTGCCAGAGAACGGTCGGAATTGTCCAGCGTGATCGCCACATATGCAAAGCCCTGGGGTTTACGCAGTTCTGTACCCGAAAAAATGACATCCTGCATGGATGCCCCGCGTAACTGCTTTACTCTCTGTTCGCCCAGTACCCATCGTACTGCATCGGCGACATTGGACTTTCCGCTGCCATTCGGTCCCACAATTCCGGTGATACCGTTATGAAATTCAAATCGGATCTTATTGGCAAAGGATTTAAATCCCTGTACTTCGATACTCTTTAAATACATCTTATCCGTTAATTCCTTTTCAGATTCCCTATTTCAGATTCTTTATCGCGACCGCTGCCGCCGCTTTTTCTGCACTCTTTTTATTGCGCCCGGTGCCTCGCCCACGCACTTCACCATTCAGAAGTACTTCCACAACAAAGATCTTGTCGTGCTCCGGCCCACTTTCCTCTACCAGTTCGTAGCTGACTGTCCCCAATCCTTTTGCCTGCGCCATCTCCTGCAGCGCGGTCTTGGCATCCGTAATCTGCACCTGAGGCTCCCGGCTCAATACTTCCCGCTCTACAAAAACTTTTACCGGACCGATCCCGCCGTCCAGATACATAGCTCCCAGCAAGGCTTCATAAGCATCCGAAGTAACGGAAGGTTTTGTGCGTCCTCCACCGGCTTCTTCTCCGCGTCCCAGGAAGATCAGCTCCCCCAGTCCGATGGCCTTGGCGCATTCCGCCAGCGCCGGTTCACATACCAAAGACGCTCTCAGCTTGGACATCTGTCCCTCCGGCATCTTCGGATGTTCTTTGTAGATATACTCGCTGGAGATCTGTTCCAGTACGGCATCTCCCAGAAACTCCAGCCGTTCATTGCATTCGATCTTATTGATCTTGCGTTCGTGCGCATAGGACGAATGCGTCAGCGCGGTCCGCAGCAGGATCTTATCCTGAAAGGTATAGCCGATCCGTTCCTCCAGCACAGCCAGGCGTTCCTGCTCATTCATTGCCCGCTACCGCCTTGCAAATAATCTCGTAAGCATCCTTTACTGTTTTGGTCTCCGCAATGGAAGCCGGATCGATCTCAATGTGCAGTTCCTGCTCCACCAAGCGATAGATCTGCGCCAGATCAATGGAATCCGCCCCCAGCTCGGTTGCAAAAACCGCTTCCGGCAGGATCTCCGCCTCATATACCTGTAAAGCTGTTTTCACAGCTTTTTTCAACACTTCATATTCGTTTTCATGTTCTACTTTATACGCCATTGTCATCGCCTGTCATCAGCCGTTCCCGGATCCGTTCATTGATCCGTTGTTCTTTAAAAGTCCTGCACTGCAAAATGGAATTTCGTACTTCCACCGCTTCGGCAGAACCGTGCGTTTTCACCACCAGCCCGTTCAGACCAAGCAGCGGCGCTCCGCCATATTTCTTTACATCAAAATCCTTCAGGGTTTCCTTCAGTGCCGGTTTCACCATCATAGCGCCCAGCTTGCTGCGCAGTGAACTCATCAGCCCTTTCTTGATCGTCTTTAAGATAAAAGTCGCTTCGCCTTCATAAAGCTTCAGGATCACATTGCCGACAAAGGCCTCGGTCACGATCACATCCGCCGCCCCAAAAGGTATATCGCGGGATTCAATACTGCCGATAAAGTTGATATCCTCACACTCTTTCAAAAGCGGCATGGTCTGTTTTACCAATGCATTGCCTTTTTCTTCCTCTGCGCCGATATTGACGATGGCCACACGGGGTTTATTGACTTTCAGGGCATGCTCACAGTAAATGCTTCCCATACGCGCAAACTGCACCAGTTGTTCCGCCTTGGCATCTACATTGGCACCGCAGTCAATGAGCAGCGCCGCTCCCTTTTCCGTAGGAATGATCGGTGCCAGCGGCGCCCGTTCCACACCCTTGATACGGCCAACGATCAATTGGCCTCCCACCAGGATGGCGCCGGAGGATCCTGCCGACACAAAAGCATCACAGGTCCCCTCTTTTACAAGATATAAAGCCTTTACGATGGAAGAATCCTTCTTGCGCCGGACCGCCATTACCGGTGGTTCTGCTGTTTCGATCACCTCGGAAGCATGTACGATCTTCAGCCGGCTTTCATCGTAAGTGTACTTTTCCAGTTCTTTTTTGATATCGTCTTCGCGTCCGACGAGATGCACCACAACATCCTCTGCATCACGCAGCGCATCGCAGACCCCTTTTACAATCTCACCGGGTGCATTGTCGCCGCCCATGGCATCCACTGCCACTCGGACCATTTCACTCATGCACGACTCCCTCCAACTCATAAAAATACAATCTATATAATACTAAAAATCCATATAAAAAGCAAGAAAAGAATCATGTACGCAATTTGCCGCATCTCTGTTGAAAACACAAAAAGACCGTTTTCTGTATTTCGAAAACGGTCTTGAATGCTGATTCATAAAATCATGTAGGATACCCTGATCTGATCAGTCTACAGCCAGGATCTCCTTCTTATTATACGCGCCACAAGCTTTGCATACTCTGTGCGGAACCATCAGCGCACCACACTTGCTGCACTTTACCAGTGTCGGAGCAGACATTTTCCAATTCGCGCGTCTTTTATCTCTTCTTCCCTTGGAAGATTTGTTCTTAGGACAAATGGACATCTCTTAGCACCTCCCTTTTTTCTGATTATCGCTTTTTAATCTTCTTATCCGTTACGATAAATCCGATCAAAAATCATTCAACTTTTAAATCGCACTTTGCTATTATAAGCACATCACCAAGGTTTTGTCAACCACTTTTCTCAATTATACGAGAAACTTTTCAAACTGCTCCACGAGTTCCTTGGCTTCTGCCAGTCCGGCGCCGGTCAGTTTCCTGCATTCCCCGATGGCCGTGATCTTATCTCCCTGGCGAATCATCGCAACCAGCCCTTCTTTTTGGTCCGCAGGAATGCGCGCCGTCAACTGCTGAAGATACATCGCCTGTTCCGCTGTTACCGCCGCCATGGTCTCCTGCGCCGCATTCTGAGCCTGTTCTGTTGATTGTGCAGCCATCTGGCCGACCTGTGCCACAGACTGTTGCTGCTGTGTCTGCATCTGCTGCAGATTCTGCAGATACGGATTGGGCGTCTGGTTCGCATACGGATTGATCTGCAATGGCTGCTGAGCGTACGGATTGATCGTCGTCTGCGATGTATACGGATTGATCGAGGATTCCGATTTCTCCAAAATATTCGCCGACGATATGGAATCCGATGCCGTCGTATTGATCATCGTGTTATTCGGTGTGATCTGTCCGCCGATGGGCGCATCCTGCTGCATATACGGATTTGCCGGCTGTGAAATATTGCCCGCAGTTGATGCTGCATTGGCAGTTCCCGCCTGACCCGCATACGGATTGATCGGTGCCTGTCCCTGCGGCGCGATGTTTCCGCCCTGCTGCATATACGGATTCTGCTGCACATAAGGACTATTGCCGCCCATAGGATTTGACTGGGCCGCACGGTTCTGCTCAAGATACGGATTCGGCGCATTTACCGGACGATTCAGTGCGATCCCCTGCTCCGCCTTCTTTTCTTTTTTCAGTTTCACGATCACCACAACGATCACGAGGATCGCTGCCAAAAACATGACTACCGCGATCACACCGGCGATGGCCATGCGGTTCAACGCTTCACGAGTCGCCTGTTCTTTTTGCTCATCTACACCCGGATCTGCAACCACATCGTCTTCATCCTCTTCCGGAGTCGGCTCTGCGGCTTCCGTCGGTTCCGCATCCGGATCACTATTATCATTTCCATGAGAGATGGCTTCTCCGCCGCCACCCCAATAGGTAGTCGCGATGTGCGGATCATAGTTATTGACCACGGTTCTTTCATCTACCAGTCCCAGTTCATAACGGATATCATCCGCATACAGTTCAAAACGGGGATTTGCAATAGGGTTGTTGAGTCCCACGGTATTCAGTGTATTCTGGAAGCTGTCCTGATACTCACTGTCTACCAGTGCCAGATAGCAATCGATACCTTCATCACGATCGTCCAGGATCACATCAAACAATTCAAATACTGCCGCTGCGGAAACCGAATAACTGATGTAATACATCGGCGACTGGAAGGTATGCGGGATCTGTGCCCATTCATAACACTGATTAGCCGGAAGCTGTCCGCTCTGTCCATAGGAGATACTCTCGTTCAGCATTGCACCGAATCGATCAGAATACTCCATACAGCAGTTGTAATAGATCTCGTTTAATTTTTCTACTGTCAGACCGTCCGGATTGGTATACACTTCATACTGGAACGCATCCTCCTTGCAGCCTTCCACTGTGGCATAGGCCAGATTGAACAGGGTATACAGCTTCATGACATCCGCATAGTCTCCATAGATATCATCCGCATAATCCATAAAAAGCATTTCCAGGCCCTGGGAATGGATCTCTGCCAGGTCCAGATTACTTTCATCGTAATACCAGCTGTCTGCGGTCATATAGTACATCTGATTGTAATGGCCAAACTCATGAATCAGCGTTTCCATATCCTGGATCGTACCGTCGGCACAGTTATAGATAAACGGCGCATTGTAGCCGCCGATGCTGATGGTATAGCCGCCCGGCGCTTTTTCATCACTGATGGACAGATCATACAGATGATGATCTTCCATATAATCCAGAGAAACCAGCAGATCACTGGAGATCTCCGGCAGATATTTCCGAAGTGTATCCAGGCAGTCCTGCTCCGACTTCTCTTCCTCGAACATATCCATCAACTCGCTGTAATGACTGCCGTACAGTTCCAGCAGTAATTCATCCTGCAAGGGCACCACATATTGTTTCACCTGGTCACGGTAGTCCTTCAGTTCCTCCGTGGTATAATCACGGCCATACCGCTTATCGTAGGCATATTCCGCAAAGTTATCATAACCATAGCTCTTCGCCAGCTGTGTACGCACATCCACCAGTTCCAAAAAGAGTTCGCCGCGTTCCTGGTTGCACTGTGTCAACAGATCACAGTATGCTGCCTGATACTCATCACGATTAATGGTACCGTCCGCCACCAGATCACTCAATTCCTCTTCCGTATAGTCTTTTCCATTGATCTTTGTCGTATACTCTTTATTGTAGAGAATATCGTACTGCAGGGACAACTCCGTCTCTTTCGCAGACAGGTCTTTCTGCTCCTGCGTCATCACGGTATAATCCAAAATGTCCTGCCAGTCATCCTCATCATCCACTCGTTCATGCAACACATCCGCATTCAGCGAAGTAGCGATCACATTATAACTGGTCATGATCTTATCCCCGATGTCCGTAGTCAGTTCATCCCAGAACATGACTTCGTCGTCCCAATACTGGTCATCTGCCACCAGATCGGATTTGATATGTGCGATCGAATAGTTGCGTGCCGCTTCGCAGTAAAAGTCCTCCATCCCCACGATCACATCCAGCACCTGATCCGCATTGGCCGGATCCTGTACCAGATCTTCAAGGCCATCGATGATGGCATCAAAATCCGCCACATCCACACGACCGTATTCATAATCTTCAAAATTCTTATCCGTATGATCCGCACGGTCTGTCAGTCTGCCGTCATGTTCTCCGGCTGCGGATACGCTGGATGCACTCAGTGTTGCCAGCATCGCGATGGTCGCGCTGCCGCTCAGGATCACTCGTTGCCATAATTTTCTTTTTCTCATCGTTCCTCCATTCATAAACCGCTTACCGGTTCTCTTCCCCTCAAAACAGTTTTGTTGATCAGTTACAAATTCAGTTCATCATTATAATGCAAAATGCACTATTTGACAACACGCTCCGGTTTGCATGTCTGCCACTTGTTGTTGCACGATTATGCTCAATGATACTTGATCATAAAATGTACAACGCCGAAAAATTCCCGGATCGTATAATGGATACCTACAGGCAGCAATGTGGTGGCCGGTACGCTGTACGCATTCCGAAAGCCTTCATTCTCCGCGATCATCCCGGCACGGTATTCATGAAAACCGTTTGTGATGATCCCCACGGAAGCATCCGCATCTCCGATGATCTTCAGACTGTATCGCAGATTCTCTTCCGTTGATGTGGAACGGTCTTCCAGAAGGATCCTCGCTTCGTCAATCCCATAATCATTAACCAGTGATCTCTTGATACACTCTGCCTCGCTGATCTTTTCATCCAGCCCCTGACCGCCGGATGCGATCAAAACCGTATCCGGATTATCCTTCATATATTCCGCCGCCTTTTGGATACGCACGCGTAGAGGATTGGTGGGCTGGTCTCCGATGAGTCCCGCTCCCAGCACAACAACATAATCCAGATCCGCCTTCGGCACGCCGGTCATGGCATCCACGATGAGCCCTTCCACGATCAGAAACACCGCCAGCCCGATTACAAAGCACCCTCTATAGATATAACGGATCACCTTCGGGATTTTTATGAACGGTTCGTCTTTTATTTCAGCCCGCAGCATGATCATCCGCAGCAATCCAAACAGCGCCAGCGCCGGCCACAGCCACACAAACGACAGATGGATCCCCGCATATTTCAGGCACACCAGAAAATACAGCGCGCTCCACAGTGACATCGGCGCATACAGATACACCAGTAATATACAAAACCAGTGTTTCGATCCCTTCTTCGCCTTCCGCAAAAAGATGGCCGCCCAAACCAGCCCTGCGATAAATGCGATCAGCGAAAAAATAATGATATATACCTTGATCATTTTAACTTTTTAATCCTTTCAAAAACACATGCGTCAGTACCTTGCCTTCCCCTCGAGGGGAAGGTGGCGCGCCAGCGCCGGATGAGGTGGACCATAGCCTGCCGTGGTCTTCGCCCAGTCGCCTGTCATTAAAGACAGTTTTCTCAGCGTCTCATCACCTTAAATTGAACGATCCCGAAAAACTCCCGCACGGTATAATGAATACCAATAGGAAGAAGTGTTTCCGCCGGTACACTATTGGCATCAAGATACCCTTCTTTTTCTGCGATCATCATAGCTCGGAATTCATGAAAACCATTTGTAACAATGCCTACAGTAGCATCATTTTTACCGAGAATATTCATGCTAAACTTTAAGTTTTCCTCCGTCGAGGTAGATTGGTCTTCCAGCAAAATGCGTTCCTTCGATATATCGTATTGTTCCGTCAGAACGCGCCGGATGCACTCCGCTTCGCTGATTTCCTCATCACTGCCCTGACCACCGGATGCGATCAGCATGGTCTCCGGATTTGCCTGCATATATTCTGCTGCACGGACGATCCTCTTTTCCAGGGTTGGTGAAGGTTCTTCTCCTTTCACCTGTGCCCCTAGTACGATCACATAGTCCAGCCCCGGCTTCGGTGACGCATTCATCGCCTGCAGCACCATCGCTTCTATGATCGCAAACGCAATCAAACCGATCCCGAAACAGATCCGATATGCCCGATAGATCCATTTGGGTATCCGTATGAGAGGCTTATCCTTGATCTCACCACACAGCATTACGATCCGGATCGCACCAAATACCGCGATCGCCGGCCACAGCCAGATAAAGGATAGCCCGGTCCCGTGTAGACACCAGAAGTAATAACAGATTGACCACAAGGCCAATGGCGCATACAAATACACCAGTACTTTTTCAAAACGATGTTTTCCCTTTTCTGTATTCCGCAATAACAAAAATGCTATAAATATGCCAACAACGATAACAACTACTGTAAACAGGATTACTTTTGCCACTTTTAAACTCTTTTCCTCTATTTCATTTCATAACACACCAGAAATTATTTTACCAAAGAATGCGCTTTATGACTAGCCATTATGTAAACTATTTGCTAGAATACACTGTATGAAAACCATCGGGATCATAATGGAATGTAATCCGTTCCACAACGGGCATGAATATATTCTGACTGCGGCAAAAGAACAATTTGGCGCGGATCATATTGTCGTGGTCATGAGCGGTGATCATGTGCAGCGCGGCGAACCTGCTATCGTGGATAAATATCTTCGTACTGCATCCGTGCTGCGTGCCGGTGCCGATCTGGTTTTAGAGCTGCCTGTTCCATTTGCTACCGGTAGTGCACAGTATTTTGCCAGAGGCGCCGTCTCCGCCTTGCTGCATACCGGCGTAGTGGATACACTTCTTTTTGGCAGCGAATGCGGGGAGATCTCCGTTCTGCGGGAAGTTTCACAGGCTGGTTCACCGGTCATTTCAAACACAAAAGAATCCAATGATAACAGCTCCCGGGATACGCTACACACCGGCAACCATATTCCCATGTCCCATCGCCTGTCTCCGAATGATCTGCTGGCCGTGGAATACCTGAAAGCTCTGGAGCAGTTTAATTCCGGCTTATCCGCACTCACCCTCCCAAGACAAGGCAGCAGTTATCATGAAACAGAACTAAAAGACAGATACACCAGTGCTTCCGCATTACGCAAACATTTCTTTTCCGATCCCGTATTATGGCCGGAAGCTGCTGCATGTATGCCTGCTGTTTCCTACCAGTATATGACATCCTATGCAGAGGAGCATCATTTTCTTTCCTGGGATGCCTATTCCGATCTGCTTTATTACGCATTACGAAAAAACAAAGCATCCGGTTATGATCGGTATTTTGATGTGTACGAAGATTTTTCGCAAAAGATCGTTTCCAGGCTGGGAGAATATAAAAACGCGATCTCTTTTATCGCGTCCCTAAAGAGCAAAGACATTACCTACAGTCATATCAGCCGAGCTCTGCTGCATATTCTCCTTGGCATCACCAAAGATCAGGTAAATACGCTCACATCAGAATATGAATACTGTTCGTATCTGCGCACGCTCGGTCTCCGAAAAGGTACCACTGATCTGCTGCATGCGATCAAAGCAAACTCGGACCGGCCTCTCCTCAGCAAACTGGCGGATGCACGCACTCTGTTATCCGGTGAGGTCTTTTCCTTGCTGGAGCAGGACATCTTCGCGTCGGAACTCTATGCAAAGATCGCATCAAAAAACGGCGGCACCGTTTCCGAATACCGCCGTGGCCTTGTTATTCTATAACTTCACTTTTTGTTTGGATCGTACTTCTCGTAAGTGATGTAATACTCACTGGAAATGATCTTGATCGTCTTGATCTCCACCGTAAACTTATCTCCGACATTCACTTGCGGTTTTGTATCGGATACAAAGTTCAGTTTTTCTCCGGCCCCCAGGATATACCCCAGAGTATCGTTATTGGAATAATCACGCACTGTAAAAGTAACGATCGCGCCCACCTGGTTCTGATTCTCCTTCAGCGCATTCTCCAAAGCCGTTGCATCTGCATATTCTTTCTTGCCGTCTGCCTTGGTCGGTGTGGGCGTCGGCGTGGAAGTCGGCGTCGGCGTCGGTGTCGATGTCGCAGTCGGTTCCGGTGTCGGCGTCACTGTAGGCGTTGGTGTCGGAGTTGTCGGCCGTTCCGTCGGTGTCGGCGTATTTATGATCACCACCGGTGTCGGGGTCACGGTCGGAACCGGATCCTGAAACCATGGAGTCGGGGTCACACCATAGGTATACAAATGTTCATCCGAATATACCACGATCTCCTTAGGCGGTGTCGGAGTAGCCGTTGCAGCCGCATCGATCCTCTCCTGAAGCCATGCCGGTGTCTCATCATCATGTTCCACATTTACACGATTCTCACTGGTCGTCAGTTTTGACGGATCCGGCACTTCACAGCCCGCAAGCGAAAAAGCCAGTGCAAAACCGGCACCGGCAATTCCTAAGTATTTACTTTGTAAAGTGCATCTTCTACGCATCTGTTTCAAATGCCCCTTTGCAAAAATCTTTAGTTCTTAAAACTATGGATCGGTGCAGGAATGCGTCCCGCTCTTTCCACAAACGCATCGCAGCCAAACGGATTGACCGGCATAATGGGCGCATAACCAAGCAGCCCGCCAAATTCCACCCTATCACCGATCTTCTTTCCGACCGCCGGAATGATACGGACAGCCGTGGTCTTCTGGTTCACCATGCCAAGCGCCATCTCATCCGCAATGATACCGGAGATCGTGCTTGCTTTGGTATCCCCCGGTACCGCGATCATATCCAGACCTACCGAACATACACAGGTCATGGCTTCCAGTTTTTCCAGTGTCAGAGCACCTGCTTCCACCGCTTCGATCATACCCTGGTCTTCGCTGACCGGAATAAAAGCACCGCTTAAACCTCCCACATAGGAAGACGCCATTACGCCGCCCTTCTTTACCTGATCGTTTAAGAGTGCCAGCGCAGCCGTAGTTCCCGGAGCTCCCGGCTGTTCCAGGCCGATCTCTTTTAAGATGTCTGCCACGCTGTCGCCTACTGCCGGTGTCGGTGCCAGACTCAGATCAATAATGCCAAACGGCACGCCCAGCATCTTCGAAGCTTCCTTCGCAACCAGCTGTCCCACACGGGTTACCTTAAATGCCGTTTTCTTAATGGTCTCACACAATACTTCAAAGCTTTCACCGCGTACCGCTTCCAGTGCAGTCTTTACTACACCCGGTCCGCTGACGCCTACATTGATGATGGCATCTGCTTCTGTCACGCCATGGAAGGCGCCTGCCATAAACGGGTTATCATCCGGTGCGTTGCAGAAAACTACCAGCTTCGCGCAGCCAAGGGAATCGTTCTCTTTGGTTGCTTCTGCGGTTTCTTTTACGATCTGTCCTAAAAGCCGTACTGCATCCATATTGATGCCGGTCTTGGTAGAGCCTAAATTTACGGAAGAGCAGACTCTGTCGGTCTTTGCCAGCGCCTGCGGAATGGAACGGATCAGCATCTCGTCTGCCGTGGTCATGCCCTTCGATACCAGTGCGGAGTAGCCGCCCAAAAAGTTTACACCCACCTGCTTTGCCGCCGCATCCAGTGTTTCCGCGATCTGTACAAAATCCGCCGGCTCCTTGCAGGCTGCCGCACCGATGAGTGCGATGGGGGTTACGGAGATACGCTTATTTACAATAGGGATCGCGTATTTTTTCTCGATCTCTTTTCCGGTATGCACCAGGTCTTTTGCCACCGTGGTGATCTTGTCATAAATTTTCTTCTTTAAAGTCTCCAAATCCGCATCGATACAGTCCAACAGACTGATGCCCAGCGTAATGGTACGCACATCCAGGTTTTCCTTTTCGATCATCTGGTTGGTCTCAACGACCTCATGGGTATTAATCATTTTCTGTTTTCTCCTTAGATACGATGCATAGAATTAAAGATTTCTTCTCTCTGGCATTTTACAATAACACCGATCTCCTCACCGATCTGTGCCAGCTCATCCGAGATGGTATCAAACGGCTTTTCCGCAGTGCCCAGATCCACGATCATCATCATGTTAAAATACTCCTGCACGATGGTCTGTGAGATATCCAAAATATTGATCCGGTTATTTGCCAGATAGGTACATACCTTTGCGATGATACCCACCGTATCTTTTCCGACTACTGTTATGATCGTCTTTTTCATCTTAATTTTCTCCCTTTGTAAAATTATTCTATCTACTTATAACGCAATACACTCTGAAGGGCAATCCCTTCTGGCGATATCAATGCGAAAATCATCTCCGTGCCAGTTGGTATCCGACATCTCCACTTCCATACGCACCGCTTCATATGCCAGTTCCGGCAGATTGTTCTCGTGGCTTAAGTGGCTCAGGAAGATCCTCTTCATATTATCGTGCAGCAGCGATGTCAGCAATCGTCCCGCCGCTTCGTTGGACAGATGGCCTTTCTTGCCGAGGATACGCTGTTTCAGCTGATACGGATACCGTCCGAGCTGCAGCATACGGATATCATGATTGGCTTCCAGATATACCGCAGATAAGCCCTGCAGATTTCCCACGATATAATCATCATATTCTCCCAGATCCGTCACCACTGCAGTACGGATATTACCATACTTAAAGCGGTATGCCACCGGTTCCGCGGCATCATGCGAGATGCGAAGCGGTGTGATGGTCAGATCCTTTACCGAGAAATCTTCATCCCGGTCTATGGGAATAAACAGATCCCAGTCCACTTTTCCGAGGCTGCTCATACGCTTCATGGCCTCGATGGTCCCTTTGGTCGCGTATACCGGCACCTGATAGCGGCGCAGCATCACGCCCAGACCGCCGATATGATCCGCATGTTCGTGGGTGATCAGGATCCCGTCCAGATCATTTCCGCACAATTCCAGTTCTTTCAGTCCTGCCTCGATCTTCTTACCGCTGATCCCGGCATCCACCAGCACATGCGCCGTATCCGTGCCTACATAGATCGAATTACCGCTGCTCCCGCTGGCAATACTCTTCATCCTCATTTTGCTACACCATCCGTTACGATACTTACTTTTCCCATTTGATCACGATCTGATCACCATTCGTGATATTCTCCATATATTCCGCTTTGTGCCCGTTCAGATCCGTGATCAGCTTGGAACCTTTCACACTCTGCAGGTCAAAGTCAATATAATCAAATACATCTACAAAAACATAAGATGTTTTCCCGCTCATCCGGATCGGCTTGCCGTTCACCAAAACCGTGATCGTCTGCGGTACCTTCTTCTCTGCAGCTGTTGTCTCTGTTTTCTCCGGTCCGCTCTTTTCTTCCGTCTCCGTTCCGGAGGCTGCATCGCTCCTGTTTTCTTCTTGCGCAGACTCTTCTTTCTTCGCCGGCTCTGCTTTTTTTCCGGAAGGTACATAGGTACCGTCATCCTCCGGAAGCGCATCAAAGCTGTCCGCGGTCAACGCATCTTCACTTTCTTCGCTTTCCTTTGCAGCCGTCTTTACCGTCTTCTTCGCAGCCGTTTTACGCTTTGTTGTCTTAGTCTTTTTTTCGCCCCAACGGATCGTAAAGTTTTCATACACTTTGGTCTCATCATCCGCCGGTTCGTTATTTACAAACACTTCTGTGTCCTTGTCGATCAGTACATCCATAAACTCCCGCACCTGACGCACGGTATAATAATCCTGCATCACGATGTCATCGTTTTCCTGCACTTCATAGTATTCCGTCTTGATCTCGCCGTTTACATAGGCCACACGCGGCAGCAGGATACGGCTGTCATTGGCCGTGATCACGATCATGGACTTAAACTCCGGCAGATCCGAGATCTTAAGGCTTGCCGGCTCGCCTACGGTAGACTCTTCCACCACGATCACATCATTGGCACGGATCGGGGAATGCATATCCGCCGGTTCTCCGTTTACCGTGATCTTTGCGGCTTCGCCCAGCTGGCCGCGCTTAAAGGTCTTGCGGCCGTTGATCGTGTAGTTGATCTCCCTGCCGCGCCTCGGGAACAGCCCCTCATTCGGGAAGTTCGCGTTCATGGCCGCGTCCACCACTGCCAGGTTGCCGCTGTCATAGATCTTGATATGCTGGTCATTAAATGTCACATAGATAAAGCTGTTACTCTGCTCATAATAGTTTAAGCAGATACCAATGGGTGTCACCATCAGCGAATCTTTATGCACCTCTTCTTCCTTGAAGCGGATCTTCTGCATCACTTCTTCGCCGCGGACCGCCACACGCTCTGCCACGATGCCCAGATGCGCGGAAAGCTTCTTCGTATAGCCCTCGATGCGGCCGCCACCGCCGACAACAAAGACAGCGCTTACCGGCTTGCCGCCGTTCAGTTCCTTAAATTTATCCGCCACCCTCTGCGTCATCTCTTCCAGGCGGTCATCCAGCATCTCCAGAACCGATGCCTTACTGATGGTATTGGGCAGCCCCATGATATCATTATATTCCACGGCATCCTGCGTTTCGATACCGCGTTTGATCTGCTCTGCGGTATTGAAATCCACCAGACACGCCTGCGCGATAGCCTCGGTCAAAAAGTCACCGGCGCACGGGATCATGCCGTAGGCGATGATACATCCGTCTTTGGTGATGCAGATATCCGATGTTCCGGCGCCTACATCCACGAGGCCGATGTTCAACATACGGTACATCTCCGGAATAGCCACGGAAATGGCCGCGATCGGCTCCAGTGTCATATTCACGACTCTGAGCCCCGCGATCTCCACGGCACGATACAAGCCGTCCACCACATCATCCGGCAGGAAGGTGGCGATCATATCCGCTCCGATAGATCTTGCTTTATGATTCTCCAGGTTACCGATCTGATAACCGTTTAAGTAATAGCGTATTACAGAGTTTCCGACACAGTAAAAATGCAGGTCAGTATTATTCTGTTCCTGAAACTGGGTATAGGCTTTTTCAATTCCCATAGAAGTCAGTCCCGCCACATCTTCCGGCGTGATCACCTTTTCCTTTTCCAGTTCCCAGGTGGTATTTACCTCTACCGTCTCCAGCACACGGCCGGCCGCCGCGATACAGACATTCGTCAGTTTTACTTCCAGCTTCTTCTCCAGAGCCTTCTTCACCTGCAGGATCGTATTTCCCACCTGCCCGATATCGTGGATCTGTCCGTCAAGCATCGCACGCGTCTCATGCTCCTTGATCTCCTGTCCCAGCACCGTAAATACATCGCCCTCACGGTATCCTACCGTACCTACGATGCTTCTCGTACCGATATCCAGACCAAACACCAGATTGCCCTGTTCTTTATACTCTGCCATAGAAGTTAACCCCATATCTTGTGTCTTGCTATGATTTACATAACATATCTATTATATATTCAAATCCCCTTACTTTGCAACTGCTATTTTCATTTGTTCTTACATTGTGAAGTGAAAAGTTAAATTCCACTTCTAATACCTCTAAGTAGATCTTACTCTTACAGGATCTCCCCCTAAGTTCCACTTATATGTAGTTGAATTTAGTCTTACAATAGTGATTCTGGCAACCGTCCTTGAAAGGACTG